>NZ_NEJY01000022.1:0-144402 GCF_002113255.1 Pseudomonas sp. B14(2017) | reverse complement strand
CCTCCCGCCCGCCCGCAACCGGGCCAAAGCAAGGGCCAGGGCCACCTGCGCATCATCGCCGGCGAATGGCGCAGCCGCCGTCTGGCGGTGCCGGAAGGCGAAGGCCTGCGGCCAACGCCCGACCGCGTGCGCGAAACCGTATTCAACTGGCTGGCACCCTATATCGAGGGTGCCCGCGTGCTGGACGCCTTCACCGGCAGCGGCGCCCTGGTGCTCGAAGCCCTGTCCCGCGGGGCCGAGGACGCCGTCGCGCTGGACAGCAACCCGGCGGCCATCGCCAACCTGAAGAACAACCTCGAGATCCTGCGCTGCCCGCGCGGGCAAATCCTGCAGACCGACGCCCTGCGCTATCTGCAAGGCCCGGCCAAGCAGCAGTTCGACGTGGTGTTCCTCGACCCGCCGTTCCACCAGGACCTGCTGGCCGACACCTGCAACCTGCTGGAACAGAACCAGTGGCTGCGCGAGCAGGCGTGGGTCTACACAGAAAGCGAGGCTGCCCCATCGACCTTGCAATTGCCAGGTAACTGGCGCCTGCATCGAGAGAAAAAGACCGGCCAGGTACATTACGCGCTCTGGCAGCGGGGCTAATTATTTAAAGCAGGTGCAGCACCCTTGTCGCTGAAGCTGTTCGGGTTCATATCAACCAGAGCACTTCAGCGATGACCTCACCACCTACTTCGCCGCCCGACCTGGGCCAGGTCTCTGCAGGGCTTGACGCCTTGTCCTGCACCACTACCTCGCCATTGCAGCACTTCACGCTGGAAAACGGCCTGTCCGTTTACTTGCGAGAAAATCACAAGACATCTCTAGCCGCAGTCCAACTCTGGTACCACATAGGCTCAAGCCATGAGCCTGCCGGCCACACGAACCTGTCTCACGTACTGGAGCACCTGATTTTCGCAGGCAGCAGCAAACTGCCCGCCGGCCAATACAGCCGGGTGATCGCACGTATAGGGGGCAATGCCAATGCCACCACCCACCTGGACGCCACCTCCTATGAAATCTCGCTACCGGCCAGCCGCCTGCCCATAGCGTTGGAAATCATGGCCGATGCCATGAGCACCGCTACCTTCGGTCAAGCGGAGATAGAAAGGGAGATAAAGGCGGTGGAGGACGAGCGCCGGCTCAAGCTGGACGTCCAGCCCGACCGACAGGCATACGATCAGCATAACGCTCTGGCCCATGGCACCAGCCCTTATGCAGGCCCGAGCTTCGGTTATCCGGCAGACCTGGACAGCATCGACCTGGCGGCGCTGCGAACCTGGTACAGGTCCTGGTATCAGCCCAACAACGCAACGCTTGTGGTAGTCGGCAGCGTTGACCTGCCAACGCTCCGGCAGCATGTGGCGCGTTACTTCGCAGGCGTGCCGAAAGCGCCTGTCGCCGACCGGCCTGTTCCACGCCATGACACTCAACTGCAGGCCCGCAGCCACACCGTAAGCCTGCCAGGGTTACGCGAGGGGCTGTTCATGTCATTCAACGTTCCAGGCCGAGCAACAGCTCCCGACGCCGGGACATCGCTTGCCCTGACCCTGCTTTGCGACTTGCTTGGCGTAGGTTTCAGCTCCCGGCTGTACAGCGATCTGGTACGGGACAGGCGCCTGCTTACAGGTGTGCGAGTGTCCTACGAGCCCTTGGTACGTGGCGACACACTGTTGACGATTTCAGCCTACGTGAACACCACCCACGCCACACCGGAAGACGCCGCCCAAGCCGTTTACGAGCATGTGCAGGCGCTGCGCAGCGTTGCCTTGCCGGAAGCAGAGCTGCAGCGCGCCAAGTTGCGCATGCTCGCCCGACGGCTATTCGACCTCGACGCGCTCACCTCCCAGGCAGACGAGCTGGGCGCCGCTGCCGCCGCCGGTTTGCCAGCATCGGTGATTGACGAGGACTGCCCTCTCATCCGGGACCTCGACAGCGCGACAGTGCAACAGGTGGCGGTTGCCTATCTGGGGCGCGAACGGCTGACCACAACCTACCTTCGGCCAGGAGTGCCAGCATGAGCCCTGACAACTTGACGACCACCCGACCAACGCTGTGCGACGGCCCAACTACCGATACCGCCTTGGAGGCCATGGCCAACCTGGAGTCGGCCAAGGAAATCGAGCTTGGCCAGGTACCGCCCCTGCAAGCCGCCGCCGAGCGTTGGCAAACCGCCGGCGGCGCAAAGGTCAGCTTCATCGCAGACCATGACCGCCCGATGTTCGACCTGGCCTTGCGCTTTCGTGCAGGCAACGTGCTTGACGGTGCAAACCCAGGCCTGGCTGCAGTTACCCTGTACAGCCTCGACCAAGGGACCGGGGAGCTCGATGCAGCACAGTTTGCCGAGCAGCTGGCCGGGTTCGGGGCCATCCTCAGCAGAAGGATCACCGATGACAGTGCCGTCATCTCACTCCGCTGCCTGAGCTTGCCCGCGATACGCGCCAGCGTGATGCAACTGTTCACCCAGATGCTGGCATATCCTGCTTTCAGGGAGCCTGACGTGGCGAAAATCCGGGAGCGGCTGGCTTTCAACCGGGTCCGACAGGGCAGCCACCCCCTGGTACGGCTTACCAACACCACGATGGCTCATGTTTTCCGTGATCATCCGTACGCTGCCAGCGCCACCACGACGGCCAGTGGCACCGTCAATGTCGAGCAGATCAGGGACTTCCACCAGAAGGCTTACTCGGCGAACAATCTGGATATTGGCCTGGTGGGGGACCTGAGCCGCAATGATGCGGAGCAACTGATCGACGAACTCACCCGTGCCCTGCCGCAGGAGTGGGCCGCCGCCGCCCCGCCGCCACTCCCCGAACACCTGCCACTCGTGCAGCACCTGGCCGCCGCCGGCAGCGCCACCCGGGCACTGTTGACGTTGTCCTCGAAAGCTTCGCCAAGCAGCCCGCTATTTACGGCCTTGACGCTGCTCAACGTGATACTTGGCACCAGCTATGAATCACGCCTGACGCAAGAGTTGCGAACCCTGCGCAGCCTGACCTACGCCATCTACTCCGACCTCAACCCGCTGGATGCGGCATGCCTGCTGCAAATTCACTGGGACATCGCCCCGCAGTACCGGGATGCGGCAGCGGCCCTGGTGTCGGGGATTGTCGCGTGCCTGCGCGAACGAGGCCCTAGCCAGGCAGAGTGCGACATCGCTGTGAACGAAATTGCGGCCAAGCTGCATCACGACCTTGCAGACAGCGCCAAACTGGCCAGAGCACTTGCGACTTACAGCCACCAAGGGCTGCCAGGCGATCACCTTGCCACTTTTCTTGAAAGGCTACAGTCGCTCACGCCTGCGAACCTGCGTGAAGCCGGGCAGGTGTGGTTGGGCAACGCGACGCAAGTGCTGGTGACCGTAGGCCCCGAGTCAGTGCAGCTGCCACTGCCGGAAACAATGAAGGACGACCAATAGCGCAGGTACATCGGGGTTTTTCCATGGCATTCTAGGCACGCACAACATGAGTCGCCCACATGCCCAGCCCCAGCGCAACGTTCCGTCCAGCCCTCGGCCTTGCCAATCCCCACTTGCAAACCTTGTGGGGGCCATTGTGGCGAAAACTGCCAGAGCTGCAGCGCAACCGCGAGCGGCTATGGCTGGCCGATGGCGACTTCATCGACCTGGACTGGCACGGCCCGCACCAGCCCCACGCGCCGTTGGTGCTGGTGCTGCACGGTTTGACCGGATCCTCCCACTCGCCCTACGTCAAAGGCTTGCAGCAAGCGCTGCAAGGCCGCGGCTGGGCCAGCGTGGCGGTGAACTGGCGCGGTTGCTCGGGCGAGCCCAACCTGCTGCCACGCAGCTACCATTCCGGCGCCAGCGAAGACCTGGCCGAAATCGTCAGCCACCTGCGTGCCCAGCGCCCGTTGGCGCCGTTGTATGCGGTGGGTTATTCGCTGGGGGGCAATGTGCTGCTGAAATACCTGGGCGAAAGCGGTGTCGCCAGCCAGTTGCAGGCTGCGGTAGCGGTGTCGGTGCCGTTTCGCCTGGACCACTGCGCCGACCGCATCGGCCAGGGCTTTTCAAAGGTGTACCAGGCGCATTTCATGCGCGAGATGCTGGCTTATGTGCAGCTCAAGCAGCGGCACTTCCACGACAAGGGCCAGCATGAAGGGCTGGCGACGCTGCAACGGCTGGGGCCGTTGGCCAACCTGCGCACGTTCTGGGATTTCGACGGCAAGGTCACCGCACCGCTGAACGGTTTTCGCGATGCGCACGACTACTACCGCCGCTCATCGAGTCATTTTTTCCTCGGCCAGAACCGAACGCCGACGCTGATCATCCACTCCAGCGATGACCCTTTCGTCTCCGGTCACAGCCTGCCAACAGCCCGCGAACTGGCGCCGCAAACCCGCTTCGAACTGCACAGCCGCGGCGGCCATGTGGGCTTTGTCGATGGCAGCCTGCGCAACCCGGGCTATTACCTGGAGCGGCGGATTCCACAGTGGCTGGTGGAGGGTCAATAGGAGCTGCGGTTTTAATTGGCAGTACCGGCCTCATCGCCGGCAAGCCAGCTCCCACAGGTGTGGTATAGGCCTTATGGGCAGTGGTGTACCTGTGGGAGCTGGCTTGCCGGCGATGAGGCCGGGCCTGCTTACTCGCCAGTGGCTACGCCATGCTGCGGATCGTTGATCCACTCACTCCACGACCCGGCATACAGCTTGCCCAGCGGGTACCCGGCCAACGCCAGGGCAAACAGGTTATGACACGCCGTCACCCCTGACCCGCAATACGCCACCAACTGCTCCGGCGCCCGCCCGGCTAGCTTTTCGGCAAAGCGCTGTTTTAGCTGGTCCGGCTGCAGAAAACGCCCATCAGCCCCCAGGTTGTCGGTAAACGCCGCACACTGCGCCCCCGGAATATGCCCCGCCACCGGGTCGATCGGTTCCACTTCGCCACGGAAACGCGGCAAGGCACGCGCATCGATCAAGGTCAGGTCTGCGTTACCCAAGCGCTTGGCCAGGTGCTCGGCATTGATCAGCAGCTTGCCGTCCGGCTCACCGTTGAAGGTGCCTTCCCGCTTGAGCGGCGGGTCCAGGCTGAGCGGCAGGTGCGCTGCATGCCAGGCCTTCAGGCCACCGTCGAGGATCGCCACGCCGCTGCGCTTGCCCAGCCAGGCCAGCAGCCACCAGGCACGGGCGGCAAAAGCGCCAGGGCCGTCGTCGTACAGCACCACCTCGCTGTCATCGTCCAGGCCCCACTCACGCAGGCGCTCGACCAGCCGGCGCCCATCCGGCAACGGGTGGCGCCCGGTGCGCCCCTTGCTCACCGGCCCGCTGAGGTCACGCTCCAGGTCGGCAAAATGCGCCCCGGCAATATGCCCCTGGGCATAGCTGCGTTGGCCATAGTCCACATCCTCGAGGGCAAAGCGGCAGTCGAGGATCACCAACTTGGGCGAGCCCAGACGCTCGGCCAACTGCTGCGGGGTGATCAATTGCGCAAGGGGCATGACAATCTCCTGATCGATGGCAC
This sequence comes from Pseudomonas sp. B14(2017), assembly GCF_002113255.1. Taxonomy (NCBI): domain Bacteria; kingdom Pseudomonadati; phylum Pseudomonadota; class Gammaproteobacteria; order Pseudomonadales; family Pseudomonadaceae; genus Pseudomonas; species Pseudomonas sp. B14(2017). Next base: position 138,944 of record NZ_NEJY01000022.1, on the reverse strand, counting down.
TATCGATAGCACTGAGGCCCTGGGCTAGTGCTCCAGGGCCTGGTTGAACGGTACATGGAATTCCTGGCAAAGGGCGTCCACGGCATTGCGGGCGTTGTCGGTGACGAAGCCCAGCTCCAGCACCAGTACCTGGTAGACGCCGCGCTTGAAGGCTTCTTCACCCAGGTGCGCGGAATGCTCCCGCGTGGTGCTGAGAAAACGTACCCAGGACGTCAACACGATCCAGGCGTTGATGGTCAGCGATTCGATCTGCGCTGGTGCCATGGCCAGGATGCCCGCCTCGACAAAGCCGCGGTAGATCGCCTGGCCCTGGCGCAGGCAGCGCTCGGAAAAGCGCCGATAACGGGCGGCCAGCTCCGGGTCGCTGTCCAGCAGGTGCTCCAGGTCGCGGTGCAGAAAACGGTAGTTCCACATCGCCGCCAGCAGGGCCTTGAGGTAGAAGCGCTTGTCCTCCACGGTCGCCGCGCGGCCTTGCGGCGGGCGCAGGAAGCTGTCCACCAGTTCTTCGTACTGGCTGAACAGCAAAGCGATGATCGCCTGCTTGTTGGGGAAGTGGTAATACAGGTTGCCGGGCGAAATTTCCATGTGCGCGGCAATGTGGTTGGTACTGACGCTGCGTTCGCCCTGCTGGTTGAACAGCTCGAGGCTGTTCTGCACGATGCGCTCTCGGGTCTTCATGCGCGGGGCCATGCTCAGCTCCCAGTCTGCGGGCCTTCATCAAAGGGTCATCTTACGGCGTATTGGCAATGGAATGCACCGCTCGACAACGCGGAAAAATTCGCACCATCGTACAAATTAGAGTATAGGCTCTAGGGATTCCCTGCCCGGACTCGACGCCGCCATGAACTCGCCCAGTGCCTTGCCCCCTGTGCAATCCGACCTCGACCTTGCGGCGACGTTCGCCACCCAGCGCCAGGCCTTTGCCGACAACCCCTTGCCAGCGGCGGCGCAGCGGCGCCAATGGCTGAAAAGCCTGCGGGAAGCCTTGCTGGCCGGCCAGGCCGAACTGATCGAGGCAATCGGCCAGGACTTTGAGGGGCGCAGCGCCGACGAGACCCTGCTGGCCGAGCTGCTGCCCTCGGTGCAAGGCCTGCGCCACGCCGAAAAGCACCTGCAACGCTGGATGCGCGCCAGCCGGCGCAAGGTCGGCCTGGCCTTCCAGCCGGCCAGCGCGCAGGTGCGCTACCAACCCCTGGGCGTGGTCGGCATCATCGTGCCGTGGAACTACCCGCTGTTCCTTGCCATCGGCCCGCTGACCTGCGCCCTGGCCGCCGGCAACCGGGTAATGCTCAAGCTCAGCGAAGCCACGCCCGCCACTGGCCAGGCGCTCAAGCAACTGCTGGAGCAGGTGTTCCCCACCGACCTGGTCAGCGTGGTGCTAGGCGAGGTCGAGGTAGGCCAGGCCTTTGCCCGCCTGCCGTTCGATCATCTGCTGTTCACCGGCGCCACAAGTGTGGGGCGCCAGGTAATGCTGGCTGCCGCGCACAACCTGACCCCCGTCACCCTGGAACTGGGCGGCAAGTCGCCAGCCATAGTCTCGGCCGACGTACCGCTGGACAGCGCCGCCGAGCGCATCGCCTTCGGCAAGACCCTCAACGCTGGCCAGACCTGCGTCGCCCCTGATTACGTGCTGGTGCCACGCGAGCGCCTGGAGGCCTTCAGCGACGCCTACCAGCGCGCCGTACGCCGGCTGTACCCGCGCATCGCCGGCAACCCCGACTACACCGCCATCATCAACCAGCGCCAGCTGCAGCGCTTGCAGCATCTACTGGACGATGCCCACGCCAAAGGTGCGCAGGTACTCGACCTGTACCCCGGTGAAACCCGCCAGGGCCGGCGCCTGCCACCCCACCTGCTGCTGGGGGTGAACGACGGCATGCAGGTGATGCAGGACGAAATCTTCGGCCCATTGCTGCCGCTGGTGCCCTACGACAGCCTCGAGCAGGCACTGGCCTACATCAACCAGCGCCCGCGCCCGCTGGCGCTTTACTACTTCGGCTATGACCGCGCAGCCCAGGAGCAGGTGCTGCGCCACACCCACTCCGGCGGAGTGTGCCTGAACGACACCCTGCTGCACGTGGCCCAGGATGACTTGCCGTTCGGCGGCATCGGCCCTTCAGGCATGGGCCATTACCATGGCCACGACGGCTTCCTGACCTTCAGCAAGGCCAAGGCGGTGCTGGCCAAGCAACGCTTCAATGCTGCCCGGCTGATCTACCCGCCTTATGGCAAAGCCTTGCAGCGCCTGGTCTTCAAGCTTTTCATCCGCTGAGGGCCGGCCCATGCACCGCCGCGAACTGCTGCGCTTCAGCCTTGGCGCCAGCGTCTTTCTGGCCGGTACCAGCCTGGTCGGCTGCAGCGCACAGACAGCCGCAACGGGTTACCAGGTACTGCGCGACGACGACCTGCCGCTGCTGCGCGCGCTGATCCCGGTGGTACTGGCCGGCACCCAGGCCGCCGAGACACTGGTGCTGCATAGCCTCGACCACAAGCTGGCGGCGCTGTCGCCGGAAATGCTCAAACTCACCCGGCAGTTGTTCGACGTGCTCAACCTGCCGCTCACCCGCGGCCCCCTGACCGGTGTCTGGGGCGCCTGGGAGCAAGCCAGCGCCACGCAGGTCACGGCCTTCCTGCAACGTTGGCAGGACAGCTCGCTGAACTTGCTGCGCATGGGCCACGCCTCGCTGCTGCAGTTGCTGCAGATGGCCTGGTACGAACGCCCCGAATCCTGGGCCGCCTGCGGCTACCCCGGGCCACCGAAAATCTGAAAACAACAAGAGCAGCGCCAATGCCTGTACCCGACCCGTTTCGCCAAGGCCTGGAAAGCGGCTGGATCACCCACGACGCCTCGCGCCTGGAGCACGACCTCACGCTGGAAGCCGACATTGCCGTGATCGGCAGCGGTGCCGGTGGCGCTACCAGCGCGCAAATGCTCAGCACTGCCGGCTTCAAGGTGCTGCTGATCGAAGAAGGCCCGCTGAAGACCAGCAGCGATTTCCACCTGCTGGAAAACGAAGCCTATGCCAGCCTGTACCAGGAAGGCCTGGGCCGCATGAGCAAGGATGGCGCCATCACCATCCTCCAGGGCCGCGCCGTGGGCGGCACCACGCTGGTCAACTGGACCTCGAGCTTTCGCACGCCGCCACAGACCCTGGCGCACTGGGCCGCAGCCCACAACGTGACCGGCCTGGGCGAGGAGCAAATGCGCCCCTGGTTCGAGCGCATCGAGCAGGAACTGGGCATCACCCCCTGGGCCCTGCCACCGAACGCCAACAACGACGTGCTGCGCCGTGGCTGCGAACAGCTGGGCTACCGCTGGGCGGTGATCCCGCGCAACGTGCGCGGCTGCTGGAACCTGGGCTACTGCGGCATGGGTTGCCCGGTGAATGCCAAGCAGTCGATGCTGGTCACGCGTATTCCCGCCACCCTCGAACAAGGCGGCGAGCTGCTGTACCTGGCTCGGGCCGAGCGCTTCGAACACAACGGCGAGCGCATCCAGGGCCTGTCATGCCAGGCGCTGGATAGCCAGGGCGTGCACACTACGGGCCGTCAGATCCGCGTTCGCGCGCGTCACTACATCCTTGCCGGTGGCGGCATCAACAGTCCGGCCCTGCTGCTGCGTTCCGACGCGCCCGACCCGCATGGCCGTCTGGGCAAACGTACCTTCCTGCACCTGGTCAACTTCAGCGCAGCACGCTTCAACGACCGTATCGACCCCTACTACGGCGCCCCGCAATCCATCTACAGCGACCATTTCCAATGGCAAGGCGGCAGCGACGGCCCGGTTGGCTACAAGCTGGAAGTGCCACCGCTGCACCCGGCCCTGGCCAGCACACTGCTTGGCGGGCATGGCCACGAGAATGCCCGGCGCATGGCCGAACTGCCACATACCCACGTGATGCTGGCGCTGCTGCGTGACGGCTTCCACCCGCAAAGCCAGGGAGGGGCCGTGGAGCTGCGCGGCGATGGCTCACCGGTGCTCGATTACCCGGTCACCGACTACCTGCGCGACGGCCTGCGCCGCGCCTACCGCAGCATGGCGCAGATCCAGTTCGCCGCCGGCGCCACCCAGGTCACCCCCATGCACAGCGATGCCAGCGCCGCGTCCAGCCTGGAGCAGGCCTTGGCCATGATCGACAAGTTGCGCCTGGAGCCGTTCCGCACGCGCCTGGGCAGCGCTCACGTGATGGGTGGCTGCGCCCTCGGCGACGACCCGCGCCAGGCGGTATGCGACAGCCTTGGCCGCCATCACCAGCTGGAAAACCTGTCGGTTCACGACGGCTCGCTGTTCCCCACCAGTATCGGCGCCAACCCGCAACTGTCGGTGTATGCCATCAGCGCCAGGCTCACCGAAGCGCTGGTCGCCCGCCTGGCACACAGCGCATGACAAGGAACAGGCCCCCTGTCTATAGTGCCATCAGCCGGCCGCATGACTTGGCCGGGGCGCCGTCGCTGCGCTACCATCCGACTCCCCAACGCACTCCAGCCAGGATGACGCGATGAACCGAGTGTTGTACCCGGGTACTTTCGACCCCATTACCAAAGGCCATGGCGACCTGGTCGAGCGCGCCTCGCGGCTGTTCGACCACGTGATCATCGCGGTGGCGGCCAGCCCGAAGAAAAACCCGCTGTTCCCGCTGGAACAACGGGTGGAGCTCGCCCGTGAGGTCACCAAGCACCTGCCCAATGTCGAAGTCATCGGCTTCTCCTCGCTGCTGGCGCATTTCGCCAAGGAACAGGGCGCCAACGTCTTCTTGCGTGGCCTGCGTGCGGTGTCCGACTTCGAGTACGAGTTCCAGCTGGCGAACATGAACCGGCAACTGGCTCCCGACGTCGAGAGCCTGTTCCTCACGCCTTCGGAGCGCTACTCGTTCATTTCCTCGACCCTGGTCCGGGAAATTGCCGCGCTGGGCGGTGATATCAGCAAGTTCGTCCACCCGGTGGTGGCCGAGGCGCTGACCGAACGCTTCAAGAAGTGACCTTTAGCGGCTGATCATCGCGCCCGCGTGCACTGCGGGCGCGAATGCGGCACAATTGTGCCCACTGCGTTGAACATGCCCGGGCGCAGAGCCCCGGCCGGAGTCCCCATGTCCCTGATCATCACCGACGATTGCATCAACTGCGACGTCTGCGAACCCGAGTGCCCGAACGAGGCCATCTCCCAAGGCGAAGAGATCTACGTGATCGACCCTAACCTGTGCACCCAGTGCGTGGGCCATTACGACGAGCCGCAATGCCAGCAGGTCTGCCCGGTCGACTGCATCCCGCTGGATGAAGCGCACCCGGAAACCGAAGAAGAGCTGATGGCCAAGTACCGCCGGATTACTGGCAAGGCCTGATATCAGGTCAGCCCTCATCGCCGGCAAGCCAGCTCCCACAGAGATATCATCGCTCTCGAGAGCTATGCAGTACCTGTGGGAGCTGGCTTGCCGGCGATAGGGCCTCAAGCCTCAGCGCTGGCAACGCGGGCAATACACACTCGCCCTCTGCCCCAGCTTCACCTCGCGCAACTCCGTGCCACACACCTTGCACGGCTGCCCGCCCCGCCCGTACACGAACAATTCCTGCTGGAAGTACCCCGGCTGCCCGTCGCCACCGATGAAGTCGCGTAGCGTGGTGCCGCCCTGCTCGATCGCCGCCGCCAGCACGCGCTTGATCTCGATCGCCAGCTTCAGGTAACGCGCCCGGGAAATCCCGCCCGCTTCCCGACGAGGGTCGATGCCGGCGGCAAACAGCGCCTCGGTGGCGTAGATGTTGCCCACCCCCACCACCACCGCGTTGTCCATGATGAACGGCTTGACCGCCATCGACCGCCCACGGGACAGCTGGAACAGCCGCTCGCCATCGAACAGGTCGGTCAGCGGCTCCGGCCCCAGGCGCAGCAGCAGTTCGTGGTTGAGCGGGTCCAGGCTCCACAGCATCGCGCCAAAGCGGCGCGGGTCGGTGTAGCGCAGCATCAACCCCGACTCCAGCTCGATATCCACGTGCTCATGCTTGGCCGCCGGCAAGCCCAGCTCGACCAGGCGAAGGTTGCCCGACATGCCCAGGTGACTGATCAGGGTGCCGACCTCGGCATTGATCAACAGGTACTTGGCGCGCCGCTCGACACTGACGATGCGCTGCCCCGACAGGCGCACATCCAGGTCTTCCGGAATCGGCCAGCGCAGGCGCCGGTCACGTACCACCACCCGGCTGACGCGCTGGCCTTCCAGGTGGGGCGCAATACCGCGCCGGGTGGTTTCTACTTCTGGCAATTCCGGCATGTGTCAGTGCCCGCCCAACTCGCGAATGTTCTGCTTGAGGTTTTCGAAATCGTATTCCGACAAACCAATGTAATCGAGCACCAGCGGGCCGACCACATTCCATTCGTGGTCCACGGCCTGGTTGCCCAGCACCCGGTACGACGCGCAGATGTGCTCGGCCATCTTCAGCACCGCCAGCAGGTTTTTAAGCTGGCTCTGGGTATTGCTCGAACTCTCGTCGCGGAACACCGCCAGGGCGTTGTGGTGGTTGGCAATGGCCGCACTGAGGTGCTCGGGCAGGCGCCAGGACTTGGCAGTGAAATAGCCGACCACCGAATGGTTGGTGTTGAACGCGCGGTTTTCGGTGTCGACCACGCGGGTTTCCTCGTCGGCCTTGGCATAGGCCTCTTCCAGCACATCCATGTAGTCGGGGAAGCGCTTGAGCATCAGCGGCACGCCACAGTCATGGAACAGGCCCAGGGTGTAGGCCTCGTCTGCCGCCTGGATGCCGGTGCGCTTTGCCAGGGTCAGGCAGGTCATCGCCACGTCCTGGGCGGTGTCCCAGAAGCGGTTGAGGGTAACGATGGTCTCGTCGCTCATCTCGCCCTTGATCGACTGGGCGTTGATCAGGTTGATGATCGAACGGCTGCCCAGCAGGTTCACCGCGCGCTGGATCGAACCGATCTTGTTGGAAAGGCCGAAATGCGGGGAGTTGACCAGTTTGAGCAAGGCGCCCGAGAGGCCCGGGTCCTGGGAAATCAGCTTGGCGATGGTTTCCAGGTCCGGGTCAGGCATGTACTGCTCGAACTGCAGATCGACCATGATCTGCGGTTGCGGCGGAATGGTGATGCCTTGCAAGGCTTGCTGGATCTGTTCGGCGCTGAGTTCTTGGGACATACGTGCACACTCGTTTGGGACCGGCGATTCTAACCCTCCAGACCGGAAATGGACCAACCACTGAATCGTTGCGCCGGAACTTTACTTTATCCATCCGTGCCTCTTTCTCATATTCATCAAGGAAAGGAGCAAGGCCCATGAGTGCAGAACTGAACGGCAAGCGAGTGGCTTTCCTGGTCACCGACGGCTTCGAGCAAGTGGAACTGACAGGCCCTCGCGAAGCCCTGGAGCAGAGCGGCGCGGTGGTGGATATCCTCAGCGACAAGGAGGGCACGGTACGCGGCTGGAACCACGACCAGCCGGCCGACGCATTCGCCGTGGACGCAACCTTCGAAAGCGCCCACCTGGACCTCTACGATGCCCTGGTGCTGCCCGGCGGCGTGCAAAACTCTGACACGATTCGGTTGATCCCCGCCGCGCAGAAACTGGTGAAAAGCCACGATTCGGCTGGCAAGCCGCTGGCGGTGATCTGCCACGGTGGCTGGTTGCTGGTGTCGTGCGGGTTAGCCAAGGGCAAGCGGCTGACCAGCTACAAGACCCTGCAGGACGACATCCGCAATGCCGGCGGAGACTGGGTGGATGAAGAAGTGGTCGTCGATGGCAACCTGATCACCAGCCGCCAACCCGACGACATTCCGGCGTTCAACCAGCAACTGATCAAGGCATTGGCAGCCTGACGCCATCTCATGGCCTACGCGAGGCCTGCAGGAGCGGCCTCGTGTCGCGAAAGGGCCGCAAAGCGGCCCCGGCAATCCATGCAGCGCTGCTGAAACCCTGGGGCTGCTGCGCAGCCCTTTCGCGACACAAGGCCGCTCCCACAACGGGCATGCGGCCCGGCAACAGGCTATAATCCCGCTCTTTTTTCCCGGAGCGACGTCATGTCCCTGCCCAGCCTACGCCTCAAAGCTAATGCCGACCGCCGCCTGCGCGCCGGCCACCTGTGGGTCTACAGCAACGAAGTCGACGTCAGCGCGACCCCGCTGCAAGGCTTCCAGGCCGGCCAGCAGGCTGTTCTCGAGGCGGCCAACGGCAAGCCGCTGGGTATCGTCGCACTGAGCCCGAACAACCTGATCTGCGCCCGCCTGCTGTCGCGCGACGCCAAGCTGCCGCTGGACAAGTCGCTGCTGGTGCACCGCCTGAACGTCGCCCTGTCGCTGCGCCAGCGCCTGTTCGACCAACCGTGCTACCGCCTGGTCTATGGCGATTCCGATCTGCTGCCAGGCCTGGTGGTCGACCGCTTCTTCGACATCCTCGTGGTGCAATTGGCCTCGGCCACCATGGAAGCGCACAAGGACGACGTGATTGCAGCCCTGGTACAGGTGCTCAAGCCAAGCGGCATCCTGTTCAAGAACGACTCCTCCGCGCGTGACGCCGAAGGCCTGCAGCGCTATGTCGAGACCGTCTATGGCGAAGTGCCGGACTGGGTGCCGCTGGAAGAAAACGGCGTCAAGTTCGAAGCCCCGGTACGCGAAGGCCAGAAGACCGGCTGGTTCTACGACCACCGCATGAACCGTGCACGCCTGGCGCCGTACGTTAAAGGCAAGCGCGTGCTCGACCTGTTCAGCTACATCGGTGGCTGGGGCGTGCAAGCCGGTGCCTTCGGCGCCAGCGAAGTGTTCTGCGTCGACGCCTCGGGCTTTGCCCTGGACGGCGTGGAGCGTAACGCCGCGCTGAACGGTATCAGCGAGAAACTGACCTGCATCGAAGGCGATGTGTTCGAGGCCCTGCGCGAACTGAAGGCCGCCGAAGAGCGCTTCGACGTGATCATTGCCGACCCACCCGCCTTCATCAAGCGCAAGAAAGACCTGAAGAACGGTGAAGCGGCCTACCGCCGCCTGAACGAACAGGCCATGCGCATGCTGACCAAGGACGGCATCCTGGTCAGTGCCTCGTGCTCGATGCACCTGCCCGAGGACGACCTGCACAACATCCTGCTGACCAGCGCCCGTCACCTGGACCGCAACCTGCAGTTGCTCGAGCGCGGCGGCCAGGGCCCCGACCACCCGGTGCACCCGGCCATCGCCGAAACCCGCTACATCAAGAGCATCACCTGCCGGTTGCTGCCAAACAGCTGATATCCGCTAAAAAGGGCCGCCAAGCGGCCCTTTCCTGCTGCAATCTCCCCGCCAGCTATCCACATCTGCATTCCCTCGCCGCGCCAGCGGTGTAGAATCGGCCTATTCATCGCCAGTCATCCCCGGCGGGTTTATGAGCTCTGCCCAAGCACGCGGCGATCCCGCGAGGTCTTCGGCCCCATCCGTGCCAGTGGCAACCGGCCTGCGGTACAAAGGACAAGAGAAGCTCACTCCCCTTTTTGTGACCTGATTAAGCCGCCAGGAGTGTTTCATGCCTGATTATCGTTCCAAGACTTCCACCCAAGGCCGCAACATGGCCGGCGCCCGTGCCCTGTGGCGCGCCACCGGGATGAAGGACGAAGACTTCAAGAAACCGATCATCGCCATCGCCAACTCGTTCACCCAGTTCGTCCCGGGCCACGTGCACCTGAAGGACCTGGGCCAGCTGGTCGCCCGCGAAATCGAACGCGCCGGTGGCGTGGCCAAGGAATTCAACACCATCGCGGTCGATGACGGCATCGCCATGGGCCACGACGGCATGCTCTACTCGCTGCCAAGCCGCGAGATCATCGCCGACGCCGTGGAGTACATGGTCAACGCCCACTGCGCCGACGCCATCGTGTGCATCTCCAACTGCGACAAGATCACCCCCGGCATGCTGATGGCCGCCCTGCGCCTGAACATCCCGGTAATCTTCGTCTCCGGCGGCCCGATGGAAGCCGGCAAGACCAAGCTGGCCAGCCACGGCCTGGACCTGGTCGACGCCATGGTCATTGCCGCCGACTCCTCGGCTTCCGACGAAAAAGTCGCCGAATACGAGCGCAGCGCCTGCCCGACCTGCGGTTCGTGCTCCGGCATGTTCACCGCCAACTCGATGAACTGCCTGACCGAAGCCCTCGGCCTGGCCCTGCCGGGCAACGGTTCGACCCTGGCCACCCACGCCGACCGCGAGCAGCTGTTCCTCACCGCCGGTCGCACCATCGTCGAGCTGTGCAAGCGCTACTACGGCGAGAACGATGAGTCGGTACTGCCGCGCAACATCGCCAACTTCAAGGCGTTCGAGAACGCCATGATGCTCGACATCGCCATGGGCGGCTCGACCAACACCATCCTGCACCTGCTGGCCGCCGCCCAGGAAGCCGAAGTGGCGTTCGACCTGCGCGACATCGACCGCCTGTCGCGCAAGGTGCCGCAGCTGTGCAAGGTTGCGCCGAACATCCAGAAATACCACATGGAAGACGTGCACCGTGCCGGCGGCATCTTCAGCATCCTCGGCTCGCTGGCCCGTGGCGGCCTGCTGCACACCGACCTGCCGACCGTGCACAGCCGCAGCATGGAAGAAGCCATCGCCAAGTGGGACATCACCCAGACCGATGACGAAGCAGTGCACACCTTCTTCAAGGCCGGCCCTGCCGGCATCCCGACCCAGACGGCATTCAGCCAGTCGACCCGTTGGGAATCCCTGGATGACGACCGTGAGAACGGCTGCATCCGCAGTGTCGAGCACGCCTATTCGCAGGAAGGCGGCCTGGCCGTGCTGTACGGCAACATCGCGCTGGATGGCTGCGTGGTGAAAACCGCCGGTGTCGACGAGTCGATCCTGGTGTTCGAAGGCACCGCGAAGATTTTCGAGAGCCAGGACAGCGCCGTACGCGGCATCCTCGCCGACGAAGTGAAGGCCGGCGACATCGTGATCATCCGCTACGAAGGCCCGAAAGGTGGCCCGGGCATGCAGGAAATGCTGTACCCGACCTCGTACCTGAAGTCCAAGGGCCTGGGCAAGGCTTGCGCCCTGCTCACCGACGGCCGCTTCTCGGGCGGCACCTCGGGCCTGTCGATCGGTCACGCCTCGCCGGAAGCCGCCGCTGGCGGCGCCATCGGCCTGGTGCGCGACGGCGACAAGGTGCTGATCGACATCCCGAATCGTTCGATCAACCTGCAGGTCAGCGACGAAGAGCTGGCCGAGCGCCGTGTCGAGCAGGACAAGAAGGGCTGGAAACCGGCTGAAGTACGCCCACGCAAGGTGACCACCGCGCTGAAGGCCTATGCCCTGCTGGCGACCAGTGCCGACAAGGGCGCTGTGCGTAACAAGGCGATGCTGGAAGGGCTGTGAGGCTCTGACGGTGTGAATGAAAAACCGGCGCCCTGGGCGCCGGTTTTTTTATACCTGTGATTTGTGTGCTGCTCGTACTGGCCCTATCGCCGGCAAGCCAGCTCCCACAGAGACCACACAGTTCTGAAGGCCTGTGTGTTCCCTGTGGGAGCTGGCTTGCCGGCGATAGGGCCAGTACAGGCGAAACACCAACTACTGAATCTGCTCCGGCGTCACGATCACCCAGTTCTTGTCCGCCGTCACCGGCAGCCCTTCCTTGGCCTGCGCCGCGGCATTCCTGGCAATCATCCCGTTCATCTGGTCCATGTACTTGGCCTTGCGGTTTATCCACAAGTGGATGCCACCTTTGCCCACATCCACCCCATGAAACTGCATGTAGCCATCACTGGTCGGCGTATCGCCCCCCACCAGCACCGGTTTCTTCCACTCATCGATATAGGTCAGGATCGCCGCCTGCTTGCCTGCCATCCAGGTGGCCGGGGTCCACAGGTACGGGGTCAGTTCCAGCCCCACGTTGGCCTTGGCATCATAGTGCCCGGCGCTGATCTGCTTGCGCGCGGTGGTCAACTGGCCGCTGGCGCGGTCCTTCAGCAACAGGCTCACGCCAATCACATTCTGCGGCTTCACGTTGTAACCGTACTTGGGGTCCGACGCGACCATGCGCACCAGTTCCTCGGAAGCAGCGGAAATCACATAGACCTCGATACCATTCTCCATCAGCTTGTTGTACAGCTCGGCCTGGCCCTTGAAGACCTTGGGTGGCTGTACCTCGATGGCCTTGACCTGGTCCCCTTCGTAATAGGTGGCCGGGATCGGTTTGCCGGAGGCCATCAGCTCATCCACCTGCACCTTCAGCTCCTGCAAGGTAAAGCCGGAGAACACCTGGGCCACCCACGGGTAGCAGACCATGTCGTCCACTTCGCACAGCCGGTAGTAGTAACTGAACAGGCTTTCCTTGTGCTCGGCGGTGTCCTTGAACGGCATCAGCTTCAACGAGGGGTCGAGCTTGTCGCGGCTCAGCAGGCCCTTGTTTTCCATGAACGGCAGCAAGGCCTCTTCAAGGTCGTAGCGGTAACTGGTGTTGTCCATGTCGAAGACAGCGTAGTTACCCTTGTTGGCATTGGCGGCAATCATGCCGTCGAGCTGCCTGGCTGCCTCGGCGGGCCAGTGCTTGAGCTCGGTGGCGAAGGTTTCGATACTGAACAGCAGGGACAGGCCGATGGCGACGGCTTTCGGAGCGAACTTCATGTACGAATCTCCTGAAATGACCCCGAAACGCTAGTGCAACAATCCCCGCCGGCAGCCCTTGATAACGACCTCCATGCAGCTGCAAACGCCGTGTTCATTGCAATCCGCGACACGCCGTTATTCCATAAACGACTATGCACATTCCATTTGGGTATAAATTCGTTTGTTTTCAGCCTGTTAGCATTTCCGTTCGCAATCGCTCACAGAGGCGATGCCTCTTCTGCTTTTTTCTGCTGGAGCTTCAATGAACCTGCCGCTGTTCCTTAACCTGCTGGCGTTCCTGGCCCTGTTGCTGGGCCTGGCACAAACCCGCCGCACCGACTGGAGCCTGGCCAGGAAAGTATTGCTGGGCCTGGTGCTGGGCGTGGTGTTCGGCCTGATCCTGCATACCGTCTACGGCGCTGGCCACCCCGTACTCAAGGCCACCATCAGCTGGCTCGACCTGGTCGGCAACGGCTACGTCGGCCTGTTGCAGATGATCGTCATGCCGCTGATCTTCGCCTCGATCCTCAGTGCCGTGGCGCGCCTGCACAATGCCTCGTCACTGGGCCGCATCAGTGTGCTGAGCATTGGCACCCTGCTGCTGACCACCGCCATCGCCGCGTTGATCGGCATCGTCCTGACCAACCTGTTCGGCCTGAGCGCCGAAGGCCTGGTGGCCGGCGCGCAGGAAAGTGCGCGCATGCAGGTTATCCACAGCGACTACGCCGGCAAGGTCGCCGACCTCAACATCCCGCAACTGCTGCTGTCGTTCATCCCCAGCAACCCGGTAGGTGACCTGGCACGGGCCAAGCCGACCTCGATCATCAGCGTGGTGATCTTTGCCGTGTTCCTCGGCCTGGCCGCGCTGCAGCTGATCAAGGACGATGCCGAGAAAGGCGAACGCGCGCTGTCGGCCATCGACACCCTGCAGGCCTGGGTGATGCGCCTGGTGCGGGTGGTGATGAAGCTGACCCCGTATGGCGTACTGGCGCTGATGACCAAGGTGGTGGCCAGCTCGAACATGGAAGACATCCTCAAGCTGGGCAGCTTCGTGGTGGTGTCGTACCTGGGCCTGGCGCTGATGTTCGTGGTGCACGGCGTTATCCTCGCCGCCACCGGCGTGAGCCCGCTGCGCTTCTTCCGCAAGGTGTGGCCGGTGCTGACCTTCGCCTTCACCAGCCGCTCCAGCGCCGCCAGCATTCCGCTGAACATCGAAGCGCAAACCCGCCGCCTGGGCGTACCGCAGTCGATTGCCAGCTTCAGCGCATCGTTCGGTACCACCATTGGCCAGAACGGCTGCGCAGGCCTCTATCCCGCCATGTTGGCGGTGATGGTGGCGCCGGCGGTGGGCATCGATACCTTCGACCCGCTGTGGATCGCCACCCTCGTGGCCATCGTCACCTTGAGTTCGGCAGGTGTTGCCGGCGTAGGTGGCGGTGCGACTTTCGCCGCGCTGATCGTGCTGCCGGCCATGGGCTTGCCGGTGGAGCTGGTGGCGTTGCTGATTTCGGTGGAGCCGCTGATCGACATGGGCCGCACGGCGTTGAACGTGAACGGTTCGATGACCGCAGGGGTGGTGACCAGCCAACTGCTGAAAGAGACCGACAAGGATGTGCTGGCTGGCGATGAACATGCCGAGCTGAGTCATTCCTGACAGATTGCCGGGGGCGCGTTGCGCCCCTGTCGCGACACAAGGCCGCTCCTACAACGGCCCGCGCATGTCTGTCTTGCACGGTCCCCTGTAGGAGCGGCCTTGTGTCGCGAAAGGGCTGCAAGGCAGCCCCAAAAATTCAGCGTTTGTCCCAAACCTCGAAATGGTACTCAGGGCCTGCGGCCTCGGCAGGTTGTGGAGTTTTTGATTCCAAGCGCCACTGTTTGTTATCAATCTCTGGGAACCATGCATCGCCATCCGGCTCGAGCTCTACCCATGTCAGATACATGCGATTGACCAGCCCCTTCTCCAGCGCCTCTCCATAGAGCTGAGCACCGCCGATCAGCATGAGCTCATCAACACCTTTGGTCTGAGCCCAATCATCAGCAAGAACCAAAGCCTCTTCCAGCGAGGAAACAACTGTTGCGCCCTCGAGCTCAAGTCTAGGCTGACGACTCACTACGATATTCAGACGCCCTGGCAAAGCACGGCCAAGTGAATCCCAAGTCTTACGGCCCATAATGATGGGCTTGTTCATGGTCTGAGACTTGAAAAACTTGAAGTCTCCTGGCAGATGCCAGGGCATATGGTTATGAATGCCAATCACTCGGTTTTTACCGATGGCAGCAATCAAGCAGAGAGGGAGGGATGTCTTCATGCCGGCGAGGATATCAAACAACCCGGAGAAGATATCTAGATAACTGACGAAGACGCCCTACAAATCTCACGATCCGACGTCTGGGTTATGCTTCTGCCCTGACCTGTGCAATGGAAGACCTTGTGACCGCACCGACTTCACTGGACAAGCGCTGGCTCACCGAAGCGGTACGCCTGCGCGAGGAACATGCCGGCCCCCTGGAGGACCAGGAAGCCAACCGCCGCGCCCGCCAGGCAGGCGGTGACCTGGCGGCCCGCATCGAAACCCGTGCCCTGTTCCTGGCCGAACGCGACGGCATCAGCACCGCCCTGCGCCACTGGAAACAGGGCGCCCGCCTGGCGCTGCTGGCCTTGCTGGTGCTGGCCGTGCTCAGCGGCGCAGGGTTGGCACTGGCCGCCCTGGGCGACGGGCAGCGCCCGGTGAATGTGTTCTGGGCCCTGGGCAGCCTGCTCGGGCTGAACCTGCTGATGCTGCTGGGCTGGGCCATCGGCTTTGCCCTGAGCGGCGAGCATGGCGCGGGGCTGGGCCGCCTGTGGCTGTGGCTGAGCGAACGCTTTGCCCGTGACGCCAAGGCTGCGCACCTGGCACCGGCGCTGCTGGTGCTGCTGCAACGCCAGCGCCTGAACCGCTGGCTGCTCGGCCTGCTGGTGCATGGCCTGTGGCTGCTGGCGATGATCACCGCACTGGGCATGCTGCTGGCCTTGCTGGCGACCCGGCGCTATGGCTTTGTCTGGGAGACCACCCTGCTCGCCGCCGACCCGTTCATCCACCTGACCCAAGCCTTGGGCGCGCTGCCCTCGCTGCTGGGCTTCACGGTACCCGACGAGGCCATGATCCACGCCAGCGGCGACAGCCAGCCGGCCCTGGACCTGGCGCGCCAGGCCTGGGCCAGCTGGCTGCTTGGCGTGGTGCTGGTGTACGGCCTGCTGCCGCGTCTGCTGCTGGCCGGGCTGTGTCTGTGGCGCTGGCGTCAAGGCCACCAACGCCTGGCGTTGGACCTCAGCCTGCCCGGCTACGCGCAGCTGCGTGAAGCGCTGATGCCGCGCAGCGAACGCATCGGCGTCCAGGATGCCGCGCCCGAAGCCTTGCCGCAGTTTGCCGCTGGCCAGCTGGAAAGCGGCAGCAGCGGCGCCCTGCTGGTCGGCCTGGAGCTGGACGACCAGCACCCCTGGCCGCCCGCGCTGCCGAAAAGCGTGACCAGTGCCGGCGTGCTCGACAGCCGCGAATCGCGCAACCGCCTGCTCGAACAGCTCAGCCGTTTTCCGCCGGCACGCCTGGCCATCGCTTGCGACCCACGCCGTTCGCCCGACCGCGGCAGCCTGGCGCTGCTCGCCGAGCTGGCACGCAATGCCGGCGCCACCCGCATCTGGCTACTGCAGGCCGCACCGGGCGAGGCCCTGGACGCCCAGCGCCTGGGCGACTGGCACGAAGCCCTCGACCGCCTTGGCCTGGCGCATGCCGATACCTCGCCGCTGACCTGGCTGGAGCATGGCCATGACTGAGCCGCTGAAACTGGCCGTGGTCGGCCACACCAACGTCGGCAAGACCTCGCTGCTGCGCACCCTGACCCGTGACGTCGGCTTTGGCGAAGTCTCCCACCGCCCCAGCACCACCCGCCATGTGGAAGGTGCGCGGCTGTCGGTGGACGGCGAACCCTTGCTCGAACTGTACGACACCCCGGGCCTGGAAGACGCCATCGCCCTGCTCGACTACCTCGAACGCCTGGAGCGCCCGGGCGAGCGCCTGGACGGCCCGGCCCGCCTCGAGCGCTTTCTGCAAGGCAGCGAGGCACGCCAGCGTTTCGAGCAGGAGGCCAAGGTGCTGCGCCAGCTGCTGGCCAGCAATGCCGGTTTGTATGTAATCGACGCCCGTGAACCGGTGCTGGCCAAATACCGCGACGAACTGGAAGTGCTGGCCAGCTGCGGCAAGCCGCTGCTACCGGTGCTCAACTTCGTCGCCAGCCACCAGCACCGCGAGCCGCAATGGCGTGAAGCCCTTGCCAGGCTTGGGCTTCACGCGTTGGTGCGGTTCGACAGCGTGGCCCCGCCAGAGGATGGCGAGCGCCGGTTGTACGAAAGCCTGGCCCTGCTGCTGGAAGACGCCCGCCCGGCCCTGCAGCGGCTGATCGACGACCAGCAGGCACAGCGCCTGGCGCGTCGGCACAGCGGCAAGCGCCTGATTGCCGAGCTGCTGCTGGACTGCGCTGCCTGCCGGCGCAGCGTCGAGGCCGAACCGGCTGCCGAAGCCCGAGCCATCGAGGCATTGCGGCAAGAGGTGCGCCAGCGCGAGCAGCGCTGTGTCGAGGCACTGCTCAAGCTGTATGCCTTCCGCCGCGAGGACGCCCATGCCAGCGACCTGCCGTTGCTGGATGGCCGTTGGGGCGATGACCTGTTCAATCCCGAAACCTTGAAGCTGCTGGGCGTGCGCTTGGGCAGTGGTGTGGCCGCCGGTGCTGCGGCGGGTGCCGGGGTGGACCTGCTGGTCGGCGGCCTGACACTGGGGGCTGCCGCCCTGGCCGGGGCGATTGCCGGCGGCGCGCTGCAGACGGCGCGCAACTATGGGTCGCGGTTGATGGGCAAGCTCAAGGGCAAGCGCGAGCTGACGGTGGACGACACGGTGTTGCGCTTGTTGGCCTTGCGTCAGCAGCAGTTGATGGTGGCGCTGGAAAACCGCGGGCATGCGGCGCAGGACAGCATTCGGCTGGGAGAACTGGATGAGAAGGCCTGGCGGGAGGGCAAGTTGCCGGAGGCGCTGAGCAAGGCGCGGGCGCATCCGCAGTGGTCCACCCTCAACCCTGGGGCGAAGCTGAACCAGGCTGAGCGGCAGGAACAGCTGGAGGCGCTGGTTTCACAGTTTTGATCAAGCAGGTCTGGCCCTATCGCCGGCAAGCCAGCTCCCACAGGAGCTCCACTGCCTTCGAATACTGCGCAGTACCTGTGGGAGCTGGCTTGCCGGCGATAGGGCCAGTGCTGGCAACCGGAATATCAGAGTAGAGCCAAAGCCTTCTGCTTCAACCCATTCAAATCAATCACCGCCACCCCGACCACTTTGGCCCGCTCATCCCACTCCCTCATCCGCAAGCTCACCTCGAACAGCGGATCCCGCTCGAACACATCCGCCTCGTCCTCGCTCATCACGCCCCCCTGATACTCCAAGGTCCGCCGGCTCGCTTCACTCAACCGCTGGTAATACCCAGGCTGGCGCAAAGTCAGGTAGCGCTTGGCCTCAACGTGATACTGCACCAGCCGCGCCATGCGTTCGCCGAAACCACAGCGGCGTAAATACTCGGCGCCGATGCGCTCATGGCTGACCACGCCATAGCCGCCCATGCTGGCGTCACCGCCGCACAGGTGGCCGATGTCGTGGAAGAACGCCGCCAGCACCACTTCGTCGTCGAAGCCTTCGGCCATGGCCAGTTGCGCGGCCTGGGACATGTGTTCGAGCTGGGTGATGGCTTCGCCGATGTAGTCGTCACTGCCGTGGCGTTCGTACAGCGCGAAGGTGCTGTCGATGATCTGGGCTGGGGTGGGCATCACCGTCTTCTCCTGGCTTGATTGGGTGGTGGCTTCTTCGCAGCACAAGGCTGCTCCTACAGGTTGTCGCCGACCTGTAGGAGCAGCCTTGTGCTGCGAAGAGGCCGGTGCAGGTTACTGCTGAGCCACCTTCTCCGACTTGCCGTCATAGCGCTTGCGCCACTCCGCCAGGATCTGGTCACGGTTCTTCGAGGCCCAGGCAAAGTCGTTCTTGATCAGGCGCTGTTCATAGTCCGCCGGCAGTTCGGTCTGCGGCTTGGCAATACCCGGGGCAGCCAGCACGGCGAAGTTCTCCTTGTACAGCTCCATGGCCGCCGGGCTTGCCGAGAAATCAGCCAGGCGCTTGGCCGCATCCGCTTTTGGCGAACCTTTGATCACCGCAGTCGCCTCGATCTCCCAGCCTAGGCCTTCCTTCGGCAGCACGATGTCCAGCGGCGCGCCCTGGCGCTTGAGCTGCACGGCCGGGTACTCGAACGAGATACCGATCGGGAATTCACCCGCTGCGGCAAGCTTGCACGGCTTGGAACCGGAATGAACGTACTGGCCGATGTTCTGGTGCAGTGCATCCATGTACGCCCAACCCTGTGGCTCGCCAAAGGTCTGCAGCCAGGCACTGACATCCAGGAAGCCGGTGCCGGACGAAGCCGGGTTCGGCATGACGATCTTGCCCTTGTACTCGGGCTTGGTCAGGTCCTGCCAGCTTACCGGCTTGCTCAGGCCCTGCTTCTCGGCCTCGATGGTATTGAAGCAGATGGTCGCGGCCCACACGTCCATACCGACCCAGGCTGGTGGGTTGGCAGCATCGCGGTAGTTGGCGGCAATCTTGCCCAGGTCCTTCGGTGCGTAGGCTTCGAGCATGCCGTTCTGGTCGAGGATGGCCAGGCTGGAAGCAGCCAGGCCCCACACTGCGTCGGCTTGCGGGCGGTCTTTCTCGGCCAGCAGCTTGGCGGTGATGATGCCGGTAGAGTCACGAACCCACTTGATCTCGATGTCCGGGTTGGCCTTCTCGAAGGCCTGCTTGTAGCTCTTGAGCTGTTCGGCTTCCAGGGCGGTGTAGACCGTCAGCTGGGTACCAGCGGCCGAAGCCTGCAGGCTGAACACGGCGGAAACGGCAGCGGCAAGTGCAAGGTGCTTGTACATGGGTAGGTTCCTTACAGGTCAGACGGTCGCGGCGCGTTGGCGCCAGGCTTGGGAGCGGCGCAGCAGGCCGCGTGAGGCTGCGGCCAGCAGCAGTGAAGCGCCGGCACTGGTCAGCAGGATCAGGGTGGACATGGCGGCGGCACCACCGACGTTGCCGGCGTCATCCATGTTCAGCACGGCGACGGCAGCCAGGATGGTGTCGGGGCTGTACAGGAAGATCGCCGCCGACACGGTGGTCATCGCCGAAACGAACAGGTAGCGGATGATGTCCAGCAGCGCCGGCAGGCAGATCGGCACGGTCACCCGCAGAAAGTGCCTGTACAGCGGCGCCTTCAGCGACAGCGCGGCGGCCTCGAACTCGCCGTCTAGCTGGCGCAGGGCGGTGGTCGCGGTCATCTGCGCGGTGGTCAGGTAGTGGGCGATGGTGCACACCACCAGCAGCCCCATGCCGCCGTAGAACACATGCAGCGGGTTGCCGTTCAGGTTGAAGAAGAATACGTAGCCCAGGCCCAGCACCAGGCCCGGCACGGCCATGGGGATGAAGCTGAGCAGGCGCAGCGCCTGGTTGAGCAGGCGTTGGCCCTGGGTCTTCTCCATCAGGTAGGCGCCGGTGAAGATCACGATGCTGCCGATCAGCGCGGTGCCGATGGCCATGGTCACGCTGTTGCGGTAGGCCAGCCAGCCACCACCGGCGGTGTCCTCGAACATGTAGTGACGCAGCGACAACGACAGGTTGTAGGGCCAGAAAGTGACCAGCGACGAATACACCGCCATGCCGATCACCAGCAGCAATGCCGCGCACACCAGCAGCACGATCGCCAGGAAGCAGGCATCACGGCCCCGCGACGGCTTGGGCTCGAACACCTGGGCACGGCCGCTCATGGCCTCGCCCTGGTGCCGGCGCAGCCAGGCATCGACGGTAAAGCTGAACAGCGCCGGCAACAGCAGCACCATGCCGATCAGCGCGCCGCGGCCGAACTGCTGCTGGCCGACCACAGCCTTGTAGGCTTCCAGGGCCAGCACCTGATAGTCGCCGCCGACCACGACCGGTACACCGAAGTCGGTGATGGTCAGGGTGAACACCAGGCAGAACGCTGCGAATACTGCCTGGCGCGTGGCCGGCCAGGTGATGCTGGTGAACGCTCGCCAAGGGCCGGCACCCATGCTGGACGCTGCGTCGAACAGGCGTGCATCGGCCAGCGATAGCGCCGACAGCAGGATCATCAGGGCATGCGGAAAGGTGTAGATGGCCTCGCCCAGCACAATGCCCCAGAAGCCATAGATGTTGTCGCTGAGCAACCCGCGCAGCAGCCCCTGGTTACCGAACAGGTAGACCAGGGCGATGGCCGGCAGCATTGACGGCGCCAGCAGCGGCAGCAACGAAATCCCCCGCCACAGGCCTTTGCCCGGAATCAGCGTGCGTTGCAGGGCATAGGCGAACAGGTAGGCCAGCGGCACCACGATGGCTGCCACCGTGAAGGCCACCGACAGGCTGTTGCCCAGCAGCCAGTGGAAGTTTTCACTGGCGAACAGTTCGCGGGCCGCCAGCAGGCCGCCACCCTGGCCCGCTTCTGCGCTGAAGCCGCGCCAGAAGATCGCCAGCAGCGGCATCAGCACCGCCAGCACCAGAAGGATCAGCAGCAGGCTCTTGCCGCCGACGACGAACAACCGGTCGCCCAGGGCGACGCCAGCACGCGGCGTGGCCTTGGCCTGGCTCAGCGGCAGAGACATTGGCGCGGCCATCTCAGGCAAACACCTGCAGGCTCTGCGGTGGCAGCGCCACCCAGATATCCTGCGAGCCCAGCCGCGGCATGGCCTCGGGGGCCAGCTCCGCCAGCAGTGCATGGCCAGGCAGCGCCTTGAGCTCGAAGCTCATGCGGCAGCGGTTACCGAGGAAGGTGATTTCACGGACCATGGCCGGGAACAGGTTTTCTTCGTGCACCGCCGGGTTGACCGTGATCGCCTCCGGGCGGCAGAACAACCGGCCGCTGCTGGCCCGGGCGGAACCTGGTGCCAGACGCATGTTCATGCCACCGACCTGGGCATGGCTGTCACTACTGCGCTGGAACGGCAACCAGTTGCCCTGGCCGACGAACTCGGCAACGAACGGCGTGGCCGGCTGGTCGTAGATTTCCTGCGGGGTGGCGTACTGCTCGACCTGGCCGTTGTTCATCACCGCAATGCGGTCGGCCATCAGCATGGCCTCGTCCTGGTTGTGGGTGACCATCAGCGTGGTGATACCCAGCTGGCGCTGCAGCTGGCGCAGTTCGGTGCACAGGTGCTCGCGCACCCGGGCGTCCATCGCCGACATCGGCTCGTCCAGCAGCAGCAACGACGGCGACGGTGCCAGCGCGCGGGCCAGGGCCACACGCTGCTGCTGGCCACCGGAAAGCTGACCGGGGTATTTCTTCTCGCTGCCGGCCAGGCCCACCAGTTCGAGCATTTCGGCCACTCGCTGGCGAGCCTGCTCGCGGCCGCTGCCAGTCAGGCCATAGGCGATGTTGGCTTCGACGGTGAGGTTGGGGAACAGCGCGTAGGACTGGAACAGGATGCCGTAGTCACGGGCCTGGGGTGGCAGCTCCGAGATATCGCGCTCGCCGATGTACAACGTACCGCGGTCCTGGCGCTCCAGGCCGGCGATGCAGCGCAGCAACGTGGTCTTGCCGCAGCCGGACGGGCCGAGCAGGCACACCAGTTCGCCGGCGGCGATGTCCAGCGAGACATCGTTCAGCGCCGTGAAGGCGCCGAAGCGCTTGTGGATGTTGCGCACTTTCATCTGTGCGCCGGGGGTGGTGTGGTTCATGGCAGGGCCTCATCGAAGAGATGGGGGCCATGCTAGGAAGGCTGTGCGAAGGTTCTGTGGCTTTAGGGCAAAAGCGGGTGATAGTGGTATAGGTAGATTTTGTAGTGGCCTTCAAGGGCCCTATCGCCGGCAAGCCAGCTCCCACAGGTACTGCACAGGTTTCAAGGACTGTGGGGTACCTGTGGGAGCTGGCTTGCCGGCGATAGGGCCGGTACAGCCGCTACATGGCTATCAGAAGTGCGAACCGGCCACTTCCTGCGCCATCCCAAGGAAGGCCGCCGGCAACCGGGCCTGGCGCCGCTCCTTCAGGCAATACAGGTACTCATGCATCACCGGCGCGTTCTCCAGCGCCAGCACCCGCAACTCAGGGTTGTGCGGCACCTCGTGCCGGGCAATCACGCTGATGCCGATATTGCGCAGCACCGCCTCACGGATCGATTCGCGGCTACCAATCTCCAGCAAGGCGCCGGCCTTCACCCCGGCCTCCTGCATCATCTGCTCGGTCAGCTTGCGTGTGGTCGAGCCCTTCTCGCGCATCAGCAGGCAATGCCCGGCCACCACGTCAATGGACACCGCCTGGCGGTGTGCCAACGGGTGGTTTCGATGCACCGCCACCACCAACGGGTCAGTCCCCAGCACCCGCCGCACCAGCCGAGCGTCTTCCAGCAGTTGCGACGAAGCGGCGATATCCACCCGGTAGTCCTCAAGCATCTCCAGCACCTGCTGCGAGTTGCCGATTTCCACCGCCACTTCCACCTGCGGCAGGCGTTCGCGGTAGATCTTCACCAGGTCGAGAATGTAGTAAGGCGCCGTGGCCGCGATGCGCAGGCTGCCCTGGGCCTGGCCGCTGTTGCGCAGCTCGAACTCGATGTCGGCCTCCTGCTGCAGCAGTGCCTTGACCATCGGCAGCAGGCGCACGCCCTCCTCGCTCAGCACCAGGCGCCGCCCGCCGCGGTAGAACAGCTCCACCGCGTACTGGCTCTCCAGGTTGCGAATCTGCGTGGTCACCGTGGGCTGGCTGAGGCCGAGCTTCTTCGCCGCCAGGGTGATGCTGCCCAGGCGGGCCACCATGTAGAAGGCTTTAAGCTCCGAACTCAGCATGCACGTCCTCTATTTGCGCAACAGGCGCAAGCCGTTGAACACCACCAGCAGGCTCACGCCCATGTCGGCAAACACCGCCATCCACATGGTGGCCATGCCGGCAAAGGTGATCGCCAGGAATATCGCCTTGATGCCCAACGCCAGAACGATGTTCTGCATGAGGATCGCCGCACTTTGGCGCGACAGCCTGACGAAGGCCGGGATTTTCCGCAAGTCGTCGTCCATCAGCGCCACATCGGCGGTCTCGATGGCGGTGTCGGTACCGGCCGCCGCCATGGCAAAACCGATCTCGGCACGAGCCAGCGCCGGGGCGTCGTTGATACCGTCACCGACCATGCCCACCCGATGGCCCTGGGCGTACAGGGTTTCGATGCTCTTGAGCTTGTCGGCAGGCAGCAGGTTGCCTTCGGCACGGTCGATACCCACCACGGTGGCGATGGCCTGGGCGGTATGCGGATTGTCACCGGTCAGCATGACAGTCTTGATGCCCAGCTCATGCAGTTCGGCGATGGCCTGGCGGCTGCTTTCCTTGACCGTGTCGGCCACCGCGAACAGCGCCAACGGGCCGGAGCGGTCGAGCAGCAGCACCACGGTCTTGCCCTGGCGCTCCAGCGCATCCAGCTGGGCCTCGAGCTCGGGCGAGCACAGCCCCAGCTCCTCGACCAGACGGTGGTTACCCAGGTGGTAAACCTCACCCGCGACGGTACCGCGCACGCCGCGCCCGGCCAGGGCGGCGAAGTCATCGACCTCGCTCAAGGCCAGGCCTTGCTCCTTGCCGAACTGGGCAATGGCGCGGGAAACCGGGTGATCCGAACGCTCGCCCAGGCTGGCGGCCAGGGCTTGCGCGCGGCCTTCGAACAGCGGCTCCAGTACCTTGGCGTCGGTCTGCACCGGCTTGCCGTGGGTGATGGTGCCGGTCTTGTCCAGGGCCAGGAAGTCCAGCTGGCGCCCGCCTTCCAGGTACACGCCACCCTTGATCAGGATGCCCTTGCGCGCGGCGGCAGCCAGGCCGCTGACGATGGTCACCGGGGTCGAGATCACCAGGGCGCATGGGCAGGCCACCACCAGCAGCACCAGGGCGCGATAGACCCAGTCGAACCAGGCACCGGCCATGAACAGCGGCGGTATCACCGCAACGGCCAGGGCAATGGCAAACACCACCGGGGTGTAGATGCGCGAGAAGCGGTCGACGAAACGCTGGGTAGGCGCCCGCGCGCCTTGCGCTTCCTCGACGGCCTTGATGATCCGCGCCAGGGTCGATTGCCCCGCAGCAGCGGTAACGCGGAACTCCAGCGCCCCTGCCTGGTTGATGGTGCCGGCGAACAACTTGTCGCCCACGGCCTTCTCCACAGGCAGGCTTTCGCCGGTGATCGGCGCCTGATCGACACTGGATTGCCCGCTGGTCACCTCACCGTCCAGGCCAATGCGTTCGCCGGGGCGTACCCGCACCAAGGCCCCGATAGCTACCTCCCGCACCTCCACTTCCCGCCACTGGCCATCGGCCTGGCGCACGGTGGCCATGTCCGGGGTGAGCTGCATCAGGCCGCCAATGGCGTTGCGCGCGCGGTCCAGCGAGCGGGCTTCGATCAGCTCGGCGACGGTGAACAGCACCATCACCATGGCCGCTTCCGGCCACTGGCCGATCAGCACCGCGCCAGTCACGGCAATGCTCATCAGCGCGTTGATGTTGAGGTTGCGGTTTTTCAGGGCGATCCAGCCCTTCTTGTAGGTACCCAGGCCACAGCCGAGGATCGCTGCCAGCGCCAGCGCCGCCACCACCCACTCAGGCGCTAGTGCGGCAAAGTGCACGATTTCGGCGGCGATCGCGGCAATGCCGGACAGCGCCAGCGGCCACCAGCGGGTCTTGGCCACTTGTGATGCGCTGGCGGTGCCATCGTCTTCGGCACCAAGCGGCTCGGCTTTCATGCCCAGGCTGTCGATGGCCTGCTCGATTTCAGCAGTGCCACCCAGGGTGTGGCGCACGCCAAGCACACGATTGATCAGGTTGAATTCCAGCTGCTCGATACCGGCCAGCTTGCCCAGCTTGTCCTGGATCAGGGTCTGCTCGGTAGGGCAGTCCATGGCCTCGATGCGGAAACGGCTGAACTGAGCGTGGCTGCTGGCCTTTTCGCTCAGCTGGACCAAGGCTGGCGCAGCAGCGCTGCCACAGCAGCTGTGGGCGTGGTGATCGTGCTTGTGTTCGTGGCTGACAGGCTGGTTCATGGGGTCATCCTTAATTTGAGCCTGTTGCCAAGTGAACACCCTGTAGCCACTATAGGGTCAAGCCACTTGCTGGAGAATTTCGTGATGAAGATCGGAGAACTGGCCAAAGCCACCGACTGCGCCGTGGAAACCATCCGCTACTACGAGCGTGAACAGCTGCTGCCGGAGCCGGCGCGCAGCGACGGCAACTACCGGCTGTACACCCAGGCCCACGTCGAGCGGCTGACGTTCATCCGCAACTGCCGCACCCTGGACATGACCCTGGATGAAATCCGCAGCCTGCTACGCCTGCGCGACAGCCCCGATGATTCGTGCGGCAGTGTCAATGCGCTGATCGACGAACATATCGAGCATGTGCAGGCACGGATCGATGGTCTGGTGGCGTTGCAGGAACAGCTGGTGGAGCTGCGGCGGCGCTGCAATGCACAGGGGGCGGAGTGTGCGATCTTGCAGCAACTGGAGACGAACGGGGCGGTGTCGGTGCCGGAAACCGAGCATTCGCATGTGGGGCGAAGCCACGGGCATTGAAAGATCCAAGGGCCCAATCGCCGGCAAGCCGGCTCCCACAGGTTTTGCACAGCCCCAACTGGCAGCGCCAGTCCTGTGGGAGCTGGCTTGCCGGCGAAAGGGCTGCAGAGCAGCCCCGGCAATCTAAAAGATCACACCGCCATCGGCGCCGTCATCGGCGCATGGTGCTCATACCCTTCCAGCCAGAAATCGCTCGGCTCGATCTTCTCCAGCCACTCCGGCTCGTACTTCCCCGTGTCGGCAAACGCTGGCACGCGGTCGCTGATCACCAGCTTCGGCGCTTCCAGCGGCTCACGCTTGAGCTGCTCGTTGAGCATGTCCAGGTGGTTCTCATACACATGGGCATCGCCGATGAAGTAGGTGAACCAGCGCGGGGTGTAGCCGGTCAGGCGGCCGAACAGCGACAGCAGCGCCGCGCCTTCGGTGAGGTTGAACGGCGTGCCCAGGCCCAGGTCGTTGGAACGGATGTAGAGGGTCAGGGAAATCTCCCTGGTCTCCACATTCGGGTGGAACTGGTACAGCAGGTGGCACGGCGGCAGGGCCATTTCGTCCAGCTGCGCACAGTTCCAGCCGTGGAACAGGATACGGCGGCTGCCCGGGTCGTTGGCGATGGTGTCCAGGCACTGGCGCACCTGGTCGATCGCCTTGTACAGGATGACGAACGCGACGCCGTCCTCCTCGTCCTGGGCGATGCGGCGGAAGCCCGCCTTCTCGGCCATTTCGATGGCCGCCGGGTTGCTCAGCGGGATGCGCTTGTAGCCCGGCCACTGACGCCATTGCACGCCGTAGATCTCGCCCAGGTCGTCATGGCCCTGACGGAACGGGTTGGCCAGCCACTGGGCGTTCTCGTTGGCGTTCTGGTCCCAGACCTTGCAGCCCAGTTCGCGGAATTCACCGGCGTTCTTCACGCCACGCAGGAAACCGACCATTTCGCCGATCGCCGACTTGAACGCCAGTTTGCGCGTGGTAATGGCCGGAAAGCCCTTCTGCAAGTCGAAACGCAGCATGGCGCCCGGCAGGCTGATGGTGCGGATGCCGGTGCGGTTGCCCTGCAGCGTGCCGTTGTCGATGACGTCGCGGACCAGGTCCAGATACTGTTTCATGGCTTACCTGTAGCAAAAACGGCAGGGGGATCGCCCCTGCCGTGGGATTAATCAGGCGGGTTTCGCCGTAGGCTTGCGATTATAAGCCCACCAGATCAGGCCAAGGCCAGCCAGGATCATCGGCACGCACAGAATCTGACCCATGGTCAGCCAGCCCCAGGCCAGGTAGCCAAGCTGGGCATCCGGTACGCGGACGAATTCGACGATGAAGCGGAAGATGCCGTAGAACAGCGCGAACATGCCGGATACCGCCATGGTCGGCCGCGGCTTGCGCGAGAACGCCCAGAGAATCAGGAACAGCGCCACACCTTCGAGTGCGAACTGGTACAGCTGCGATGGGTGACGCGGCAGCTGCGCCGGGTCGCTGAACGGCGGGAAGACCATCGCCCATGGCACGTCGGTGGCCTTGCCCCACAGCTCGGCGTTGATGAAGTTGCCGATGCGCCCGGCCCCGAGGCCGATCGGCACCAGCGGCGCGACGAAGTCCATCAGCTCGAAGAACGACTTGTTGTTGCGCTTGCCGAACCACAAGGCCGCCAGCATCACACCGATGAAACCGCCGTGGAACGACATGCCACCCTTCCACACCTCGAAGATCAGCGTCGGATTGGCCAGGTAGGCGTGCAGGTCGTAGAACAGCACGTAGCCCAGGCGACCACCGACGATCACACCCATCGACAGCCAGAACACCAGGTCGGAGAGCTTTTCGCGCGTCCAAGTGGGGTCGAAGCGGTTCAACCGGCGCGAGGCGAGCAGCCAGGCACCGCCGATGCCGACCAGGTACATCAGGCCGTACCAATGGATTTTCAGCGGCCCGATGGCCACGGCCACGGGGTCTATCTGCGGGTAAGGCAGCATGGAACTTCCTCTCGATTCAAATCAAAAAGCTGAGGCCGACACAGAACAGCAGGGCTGCGAACAGGCGTTTCAACAAACGTGGCGACAGCTTGTGCGCCAGGCGCGCGCCGAAGCGGGCGAAAAACATGCTGGTCACGGCAATGCCGAGCAGCGCCGGCAGGTACACGTAACCCAGGCTGTGGGCCGGCAGGTGCTCCTCGTGCCAACCCAGCAGCATGAAACTCAGGGCACTGGCCAAGGCAATCGGCAGGCCACAGGCCGAAGACGTGGCCACTGCCTGCTGCATGGGCAGGCTGCGCCAGGTCAGGAACGGCACGGTCAGCGAACCGCCGCCGATGCCGAAAATGGCCGAAGCCCAGCCGATCACCCCACCTGCACCGATCAGCGCGGGCTTGCCGGGGATGCCACGACTGGCCTTGGGCTTGAGGTCCAGGGCCATCTGCGCGGCGATGACCAGGGCGAACACACCGATGATCTTTTGCAGCAGTGGCCCCTGGATCAGCGAGGCGGTCTTGGCGCCGACACCGGCCCCAAGGAGGATGCCGAGGGTCATCCAGGCGAAGATCGGCCATTGCACCGCGCCCTTGCGATGGTGCTCGAGCACGGCGTTGATCGAGGTGAAGACGATGGTTGCCAGCGACGTACCGACAGCCAGGTGGGTCAGCACCGAGGCATCGAAACCCTGCAAGGTGAAGCTGAACACCAGCACCGGCACGATGATGATACCGCCGCCCACGCCGAACAGCCCGGCCAGCACACCGGCGCAGGCGCCCAACAGCAGATAGAGCACGAATTCCATTCGTCTTCCCCGAGAAAACAATGCGGCATGGTAACGGAAGCCGGGCTCGGGGCTCTAGTGAACAGTGTGTCAGGATGGATCCTCCCCGCCGCTGTGGGTACAGTGGCAAAAAACCCAGAGGCCCGACCGATGTGCCTGATCGTATTCGCCTGGCGGCCGGGGCATGCCCTGCCGCTGATCGTGGCGGCCAACCGTGATGAGTTCTATGCCCGCCCCACCCAGGCCCTGGCGGCCTGGGAGGATGCACCCGGGGTATATGCCGGGCGCGACCTGGAGGCCGGCGGCACCTGGCTGGGCGTCGGCCCGCAGGGGCGGTTCGCGGCGCTGACCAATATTCGCGACCCGGCGCAGGCTTTGGGGCCGCGCTCGCGGGGCGAGCTGGTGGCGGCGTATCTGCAGGGGGAGTTGGGGGTCGAGGCCTATCTGGACCAGGTGGCCAGCCGCAGCAGGCAATATTCAGGGTTCAACCTGCTGGTGGGCGATGGGCGGCAGCTGGGCTATCTGCATGCCCGGGACGCGGCGCCGCGCTTGCTGGAGGCCGGGGTTTACGGGCTTTCCAATGCCGGGTTGGATACACCTTGGCCGAAGCTGGTGAAGGCGCGCAGTGGGCTGGAAGGGTTACTGGAGACGCCAGAACCACAGCGCTTGCTGGCATTGCTGGCCGATGCCGAACCGGCGCCGGAGGGCGAGTTGCCGGAGACGGGCGTGGGGTTGGCGACCGAGAAGCTGCTGTCGAGTGTGTTCATTGCCAGCCAGAACTACGGGACGCGGGCGAGCACGGTGCTGATTGTGGATGATCAGGGGAAAAGGCGACTGGTTGAACGCAGTTTCGGGCCCTTTGGTGGGCACTTGGGGGAAGTTGAGTTGCTGGTCTGATAATTTGATGTTGCTTGCTCCGGCCTCTTCGCGGGTAAACCCGCTCCCACAGGTACTGCCCCGCATCTGAAGGCTGCGCTGTACCTGTGGGAGCGGGTTTACCCGCGAAGAGGCCGGAACAGGCACCCCACATTCAGAGGGTTTTATTGGCCCCAGGCCCGATCATCCGCGCCAACCCAAGGTTTTTCAGGGCCAGTTGCAGCGAGCTGTGGATAACCTGCGGGTTGTCATGGCTCAAGGCCTCCACCAGCAGCTCCTTGGCCTTGCTCATATTCACCTGACGCAGCATCCACTTCACCTTCGGCAGGTTGGTGGCGTTCATCGACAGGCTGTCGAAGCCCATGGCCATCAACAGGATCGCCGCTGCCGGGTCACCGGCCATCTCACCGCAGATACTCACCGGCTTGCCTTCGCCATGGGCGTCGCGCACCACCGTGTTCAGCGCCTGCAACACCGCCGGGTGCAGGTAGTCGTACAGGTCGGCGACCCGCGGGTTGTTGCGGTCCACCGCCAGCAGGTACTGGGTCAGGTCGTTGGAACCGACCGACAGGAAGTCCACCTGCCGCGCCAGTTCCTTGGTCTGGTACACCGCCGCAGGAATTTCCACCATCACGCCAACCGGCGGCATCGGCACATCGGTGCCTTCGTCACGCACCTCGCCCCAGGCGCGGTGGATCAGGTGCAGCGCCTCTTCCAGCTCATGGATGCCGGAAATCATCGGCAGCAGGATACGCAGGTTGTTCAGCCCCTCGCTGGCCTTGAGCATGGCGCGGGTCTGCACCAGGAAGATTTCCGGGTGGTCGAGGGTGACGCGAATGCCGCGCCAGCCGAGGAACGGGTTTTCTTCCTTGATCGGGAAGTACGACAGCGACTTGTCGCCACCGATGTCGAGGGTACGCATGGTCACCGGCAGCGGGTGGAAGGCCGCCAGCTGCTCGCGGTAGATGGCCAGCTGCTCTTTTTCGCTGGGGAAGCGCTGGTTGATCATGAACGGCACTTCGGTGCGGTACAGCCCCACCCCTTCGGCGCCACGCTGCTGGGCACGGGCCACGTCGGCGAGCAGGCCGGTGTTGACCCACAGCGGCATGCGGTGGCCGTCCGGGGTAACGCACGGCAGCTCGCGCAGGGCATCCAGGCCCTGGGCCAGCTGGCGCTCCTCCTCGACCACGTCGCTGTACTGCTTGCGCAGCACTTCGCTGGGGTTGGTGAACACCTCGCCCTTGTAGCCGTCGACGATCATCTCGATGCCGTCGACCTTGGAATAAGGCAAGTCGACCAGGCCCATCACCGTGGGGATGCCCATGGCGCGAGCCAGGATGGCGACGTGGGAGTTGCCCGAGCCCAGTACCGAGACCAGGCCGACCAGCTTGCCTTCCGGCACTTCGCCGAGCATCGCCGGGGTCAGCTCTTCACTGACCAGGATGGTGTTGTCGGCATACACCAGCGACTGCGCGCGGGCTTCCTGCAGGTAGGCCAGCAGGCGCCGGCCCAGGTCCTTGACGTCGGAGGCGCGCTCGCGCAGGTAGTCATCGTCCATCAGCTCGAAGCGGTTGACGTGCTCGCCCACCACCTGGCGCAGTGCGCCCTGGGCCCACTGGCCGGTCTTGATGACTTCGGTCACCTCACCGCCCAGGGCCGCGTCTTCGAGCATCATCAGGTACACATCGAACAGTGCACGCTCCTCCGGGCGCAGCTGGGTGGCCAGTTTGGCCGACAGCTTGCGCATATCGTCGCGCACACCTTCGAGGGCGTTCTGGAACAGCTTCAGCTCGGCGTCGATGTCATCGACGGTCTTGTCCGGTACCACTTCCAGATCGGCTGGCGGCAGCATCACCACTGCGCGCCCCACGGCGGCGCCAGGCGAGCCCGGTACGCCGACGAAGCGCGCTTCCTGGATACCTTTGCCCTGGCGGCCCAGGCCACGGATCGAGCCGGTGGCCTCGGCGTGGGCGATAACCCCTGCGAGCTGGGCGCTCATGGTGACCAGGAAGGCTTCTTCGCCCTCGTCGAACTGGCGGCGCTCCTTTTGCTGGATGACCAATACCCCGACCACGCGGCGGTGGTGGATGATCGGCGCACCGAGGAAGGAGGCGAATTTTTCCTCGCCGGTTTCGGCAAAGTAGCGGTAACGCGGGTGGTCGGCTGCGTTTTCCAGGTTCAGCGGCTCTTCCCGGGTACCGACCAGGCCGACCAGGCCTTCGTTGGGGGCCATGCTGACCTTGCCGATGGAGCGCTTGTTCAGGCCTTCGGTGGCCATCAGCACGAAGCGGTTGGTTTCCGGGTCGAGCAGGTAGACGGAGCAGACCTGGCTGCCCATGGCCTCCTTGACACGCAAGACAATGATCCCCAACGCCGACTTGAGATCTTTGGCGGAGTTTACTTCCTGGACGATCTTGCGCAGCGTATTGAGCATGGCTCGGGGTCGAACTCCGTCGTCAGTCGCGCGTCAGCAGACGCGGTGCTAGCTCTTTCAGGGCGCGTCGGTAGACCTCGCGCTTGAATGTCACAACCTGGCCCAGCGGGTACCAATAGCTGACCCAGCGCCAGCCGTCGAATTCCGGCTTGCCGGTCAGGTCCATCCGCACCCGTTGTTCGTTGCTGACCAGACGCAGCAGGAACCATTTCTGCTTCTGGCCGATGCACAGCGGCTGGCTATGCGTACGCACCAGTCGCTGGGGTAAACGATAACGCAACCAGCCACGGGTGCAGGCAAGAATTTCCACATCATCGCGTTCAAGGCCAACTTCTTCGTTCAGCTCGCGGTACAGGGCATCTTCCGGCGTCTCGTCAGGGTTGATGCCACCCTGGGGAAACTGCCAGGCATCCTGGTTGATCCGTCGAGCCCATAGCACCTGCCCGGCATCATTCGTGAGAATGATCCCGACATTGGGGCGAAAACCATCCGGGTCGATCACGGCAGCAACCTCGCAAACGCATGTCACCGCATTGTTCCACAAAGCTTGCGAGCGCAGCAACGCGCCCGCCAAGCTTATGTGCAGCAGCGTGAAAACTCCGTATTCTGCGGGCCTACCCTGTGGCTTATGCGAGTGACCGCGATGCGCCTGGCTTTATTCGACCTGGACAATACCCTCCTCGGTGGCGACAGCGACCATGCCTGGGGTGACTACCTTTGCCAGCGCGGCATCCTCGACCCGGTTACCTACAAGCAACGCAACGATGGCTTCTATCAGGAATACCTGAACGGCACCCTGGACCTGCAGGCCTACCTGGCCTTTTCCATGGAAATCCTTGCGGCAACACCGGTAGCCCAGCTCGACGAATGGCACCGCGACTTCATGCGCGCTTGCATCGAGCCGATCATCCTGCCCAAGGCGCTGAGCTTGCTGCAGCAGCACCGCGAGGCCGGCGACCAGCTGGTGATCATCACCGCCACCAACCGCTTCGTCACCGCACCGATTGCCCGGCGCCTGGGGGTTCGCGTGTTGCTGGCGACCGAATGCGAGATGCGTGATGGCCGCTATACCGGGCGTAGTACCGATATACCGTGTTTCCGTGAAGGCAAGGTGACGCGGCTGGAGCGCTGGATGCTGGAAAACGGCTTCGATCTTGAGGACAGCTATTTCTATAGCGACTCGATGAACGATTTGCCGTTGTTGCAGCGAGTGACGCATGCGGTGGCGGTGGACCCCGACCCGAAGCTGAGGGCGGAGGCCGAGATGCGTGGGTGGCCGGTGGTTTCGCTCAGGGCTTGAGATTGCTGGGGCCGCTTTGCGGCCCATCGCCGGCAAGCCAGCTCCCACAGGTACAGTGCAAGCCCGCTTTTGTGGGAGCTGGCTTGCCGGCGATGGGCTGCAGAGCAGCCCCAAACTCCATCAGACCGGCTTGGCACCCATCAGCCCGGCGATGGACAGGAAGCAAACCCCACTGAACACCGCCAGTGCCAGGGTAAAGCGCAACCCCACCACCTCGGCCTTGCGCAGCCGGTTCAACCGCACCAGCAGCCACCACACGGCAAACGCGCCCAGCGTATAGATGACGCTGGACGCCAGCACCCAGGTCTGCCCCAGCGGCCAGCCCACCAGGTGCACCAGCCACCAGCCGGTGAACGGCATGCTCACCAGGCACAGGCCCATCACCAGCCAGACGAACACCAGCGGCCGACGCAGCAGCTTGGCGTAGGCCTCGGCATCGCCCTGGCGGCGGGCGCGCACGGTCCAGAGCGCCAGGCCCAGAGCACCCAGCAGCAGGAGCGCGGTGGCGAGGATGTGCAGGGTCTTGAGGGTGGTCAGGTGTTCCATGTCTCGGTTGTCCTTAAGCAGGCCATTTTGTGCAGGCTTCTTCGCGGGCTTGCCCGCTCCCACAGGGATATCACAGGCCCTGAAGCCTGTGCAGTACCTGTGGGAGCGGGCAAGCCCGCGAAAGGGCCATCAGCCCCAGCTTAGCCGCTCAGCCCAGGAACAGCTTGTAAGCCGGGTTGTCAGTCTCGTCCCAGTACGGGTAGCCGATCTTCGCCAGCGCCGCCGGCACCAGGTGGCGCTCGTCCTCCGGCACCTGCAACCCCGCCACCACGCGCCCGTCAGCGGCGCCATGGTTGCGGTAATGGAACATCGAGATGTTCCAGCGCCCGCCCAGCTTGTTGAGGAAGTTGAACAGCGCCCCCGGCCGCTCGGGGAACTCGAAGCGCAGCACCATCTCGTCACTGGCACCGGCCGAATGGCCACCGACCATGTGGCGAATATGCAGCTTGGCCAGCTCGTTGTCGGTCAGGTCGGTAACCGGGAAGCCCTGCTCGGTCAGTTGCTGTACCAGCGCCGCACGCGGGTCGTTTTCCGGGTGGGTCTGCACGCCGACGAAGATATGCGCCTCGTCGGAGGTGTGCTTGCGGTAGTTGAATTCGGTGATCTGGCGCTTGCCGATAGCCTCGCAGAAGGCCTTGAAGCTGCCCGGGCGTTCGGGGATGGTCACGGCGATGATCGCTTCGCGCTTTTCACCCAGTTCGGCACGCTCGGCTACATGGCGCAGGCGGTCGAAGTTGACGTTGGCACCGGAGTCGATGGCCACCAGGGTCTGCCCGGTCACGCCGTACAGCTCGACGTACTTCTTGATGCCCGCCACGCCCAAGGCGCCGGCAGGTTCGGTGATCGAGCGGGTATCATCGTAGATATCCTTGATAGCCGCGCAGATCTCGTCGGTACTGACGGTGACCACTTCATCCACATGATGACGGCAGATATCGAAGGTGTGCTGGCCGATCTGAGCCACCGCCACGCCGTCGGCGAACAGCCCGACCTGCGGCAGCACCACGCGCTCGCCGGCCGCCATGGCCGCCTGCAGGCAGTTGGAGTCGTCCGGCTCGACGCCAATCACCTTGATTTCCGGGCGCAGGTACTTCACGTAGGCAGCAATGCCGGCGATCAGGCCACCGCCACCCACCGGCACGAAGATCGCGTCCAGCTGGCCCGGGTGCTGGCGCAGGATCTCCATGGCCACGGTGCCCTGCCCGGCGATGGTGTGCGGGTCGTCGTAGGGGTGCACGTAGACGAAGCCCTTTTCATCGACCAGTTTCAGCGAATAGGCCAGCGCCTCGGGGAACGAGTCGCCATGCAGCACCACCTTGCCGCCCCGCGAACGCACGCCTTCGACCTTGATTTCCGGGGTGGTCTTGGGCATCACGATAGTGGCCTTGATGCCCATCTCGCGCGCAGCCAGGGCCAGGCCCTGGGCGTGGTTGCCGGCCGAGGCGGTGACCACGCCACGGGCCAGTTCTTCCGGGGTCAGTTGGGCCAGCTTGTTGTAGGCCCCGCGGATCTTGAACGAGAACACCGGCTGCAGGTCTTCGCGCTTGAGCAGAATCTGGTTGCCCAGGCGCTTGCTCAGCTGCCCGGCGCTCTGCAGCGGGGTTTCGACCGCAACGTCGTAGACGCGCGAGGTGAGGATCTTCTTGACGTACTGTTCGAGCATCGGGAATGCATCACTGGGCCGCGGGACAAGGACTGGGAGTCTACCCCAGCGCTACGTCGGGCGACCACAGCAAAGCCGCCCGAGCCGTTATACTAGGCTCTTTTCAAAACCGCCCTGCCCCTCTCGGAGCCCGCATGACCCAGGACCAACTCAAACAGGCCGTCGCCCAGGCCGCTGTCGACTTCATTCTGCCCAAGCTGGATGAAAAGAGCGTCGTCGGCGTCGGCACCGGTTCGACCGCCAACTTCTTCATCGACGCCCTGGCTCAGCACAAGACCGCCTTCGACGGCGCGGTCGCCAGCTCCGAAGCCACTGCCCAGCGTCTGAAGGGCCATGGCATCCCGGTCTACGAGCTGAACAGCGTCAGCGAACTGGAGTTCTACGTGGACGGCGCCGACGAGAGCGACGCGCACCTGAACCTGATCAAGGGCGGCGGCGCAGCCCTGACCCGCGAGAAGATCGTCGCCGCCGTGGCCAAGACCTTCATCTGCATCGCCGACGCCAGCAAGCTGGTACCGGTGCTGGGCGCCTTCCCGCTGCCGGTCGAAGTGATCCCGATGGCCCGCAGCCACGTGGCGCGCCAACTGGTCAAGCTGGGTGGTGACCCGGTGTACCGTGAGGGCGTGGTTACCGACAACGGCAACGTGATCCTCGATGTGCACAACCTGCAGATCACCAACCCGGTGGAGCTGGAAGCACAGATCAACGCCATTGTTGGTGTGGTGACCAACGGCCTGTTCGCGGCGCGTCCGGCGGATTTGCTGCTGCTGGGTACCTCTGAGGGCGTGAAGAGCCTCAAGGCCGAGTAACCTTCTGCGAGGGCTTCGCCCTCGTTTCGCGACACAAGGCCGCTCCTACAGGGGTACGCGATTTCCTGTAGGAGCGGCCTTGTGTCGCGATGGGCTGCAAAGCAGCCCCACCTGCTCACTCCGCTGGCTGTTTGAACACATAGAACAGGTTCGGCTCACTGACCAGATAGATGGTCCCTGTCTCATCCATCGCAATCCCCTCCGCCTGTGGCACCGTCGCCTGCAACCCCTGGAACCCCTTGCGCAACGACAAGGTACTCAGCGGCCGGCCCTCCACATCCAGCTCCAGCACCAGCCGCGACTCGTCCGACAGCGCCAGCAGGTGCCCGCTGCGCTCATCGAACTGCAAGCTCGACAGGTCCCGCACGAACAGCTGCGAATCGCGCTTGCGGTCCTGCACCACATGTACCGCATAGGGCTGCTCAGGATTGTCGTGCGGGAAGCCATGCACCTCGTAGATCAGCATCGGGTCACGCTCCTTGGCCACGAACAGGCGCTTGCCCGCCGAATCGTAAGCCAGCCCCTCGAAACCCTTGTTACCGTTCAGGCCAATGCCCAGGGTCAGCTGCTCGGCATCGCCGGCATCGAGGAACATCGTGTCGTCCTCCAGGCGCACGCGAATCAGCCGCTGCTGGCGCTCGTCGGTGATCACATAGCTGTTGGGCCCGACGTACTCCACGGCTTCCGGGTCGCCGAAGCCGGTCAGCGGCACCCGGCGCAGGATGCGGCCGTCCAGCGACAGCTCGATCAGCTCCGAGCGGGCATTGGTGACGGTAAACAGGGTTTTGCGGTCGGGGTCGTAGGTCAGCGCCGATATGTCGTCATCCAGCCCTTCGACCGGTTGCGCCTCCACCACCACCCGGTAGCGGTCCAGGCCGATGCTCTGCTCGGCGGGCTGCCACCAGGCCTTGAGGTTGAACCAGCCACGCTCGAACAGGCGGAACTCCTGCCCGGCCAGGCCGAGCAGGAGCAGGCCGATGGCGGCCAATACAAGGAACAGGCGAACAAAACGGCGCATGAGGGCAGACTCGACATAGGGGTGGCGAATCTAACCATGAACAACTGAAGTAAAGCTTAATGCCAGCATCCGAAAAGTCGGATGTTGGGCTCAGTTCTTTCTGAAGCGATAGAACAGGGCCGGCTCGCTGACCATGTACAGGTTGCCCTTGTCGTCCATGGCCACCCCTTCGGCACGCGGGATGGTGTCCTGCAGGCCGTTGAAACCGCCGAGCAAGGTCATGAAACTGACCTGCTGACCCTGCTCGTCCAGCTCCAGCAGCATGTTGGAATCAGCCGACAGCGCCAGCAGGTGGCCGGTACGCGGGTCGACGCCCAGCGCCGAGAGGTTGCGCAGGTCCAGTTCATCGTTGGGCAACGGCTGCTTTTCGCCCGTGAGCGGGCTGCGGCCATCGGTGTTCCAGGTGTACAGCCTTGGCGGGCGCTCCTCGCCGATGACCAGGCGCTGGCGCAGCGGGTCCCAGGCCACCGCCTCGAAGCCCTTGTTGCTCTTCACCGACTGGCCCAGGTCGTGGCTCTGGAAATCATCATGGTTCAACGAGGTGGTCTGCGCATCCACCTTGACCACGGTCAGGTCGTGCAGGCGCTCATCGGTGATTGCCAGGAAGCCGTCTTCCAACACGGCGATGCCTTCCGGGTTGTTCCAGCCGTTGAGGGGGATCTTGCGCAGTACATCGCCATCCAGGCTCAGTTCGACCAGGATCGGGTTCTTGCCCATGACTGCGAACAGGGTGCGGGTACGCGGGTTGAAGGCCACATCCGAAGCTTCATCGTCGTCCATGCCCGGCAGCGGCTTGGCATCGATGTCGACCTGGTAGTCCGGCAGCCATACGCTTTCGCTGCGCTCGGCGGTGCTTTCGAAGCTTTCCTTGACCCACAGCGCGCCGCGGTCATCCCAGTGCATGGCCACAGCCACGCCATAGCCGATTACCGCCGCCGCGGCCAGGCCGAAGGGCCAGCGCAGGAAGAAACGACGCTTGGGGGTTGTCGGGGCGCTGGAGGGAGATGGCATGCAGGGGTCCTGGGGAAATGGGCGTAGGTTCGCGCATTATCCGGATCAGGTGTGAAAAATCGGTAAACAGGACCGGCCTCTTCGCGGGCGTGCCCGCGAAGAAGGCGACGCGGTTTCGAGTCAGAGCACCCGGCTTTCGAAGCGACTCACACCCGGCAGCTCAAGCACCAGCTCATCACCGACATTGAACG
This sequence comes from Pseudomonas sp. B14(2017), assembly GCF_002113255.1. NCBI lineage: Bacteria > Pseudomonadati > Pseudomonadota > Gammaproteobacteria > Pseudomonadales > Pseudomonadaceae > Pseudomonas > Pseudomonas sp. B14(2017). The sequence goes on along the minus strand of NZ_NEJY01000022.1, from coordinate 100,163 downwards.
GCCCCACACCCGCCGGGGTGCCGGTAAGGATCACATCCCCCGCCTGCAGCGAAAAATGTGCCGCCATGTACTGAATCATCGGCACGATCGGGTTCAGCATCATCGCGCTGTTACCGTCCTGGCGAACTTCGCCGTTGACGGTCAGGCGCACCGGGATGTCGGTCACATCCTCGAAGCTGGCAGCCGACACGAACGGCGGCAGTACGCAGGCGCCGTCGAAGCACTTGGCCAACTCCCATGGCAGGCCCTTCTCTTTCAGCTTGGCCTGCACATCGCGCAGGGTGAGGTCCAGCGCCGGGGCGTAACCGGAAATGGCGTCCAGCACCTCTTCCTCGCTCGGATGAGTCGACAGCGGCTTGCCCAGCAGCACGGCAATTTCCGCCTCATAGTGCACCGAGCCACGCTCGACCGGGATCTTGAAGCCGCCCTCGGCCGGCACCACGCAGCTGCCCGGTTTGATGAACAGCAGCGGTTCGGTGGGGATCGGGTTGTCCAGCTCCTTGGCATGCTCGGCATAGTTACGGCCGATGCACACCACCTTGCCCAGCGGGAAGTGAATGCGTGTGCCGTCTACGTACTGGTGCTGGTAACTCATGGCCGACTCCTCTGGATACTGCTTTCTATTCAGGTGCGAAGATCTTACCCGGATTCATGATGCCGTTAGGGTCGAACACGGCCTTTATTGCCTTCATGCAGGCGATTTCTTCGGGCGAGCGGCTGTAGCCCAGGTAGTCTCGCTTGGTCATGCCCACGCCGTGCTCGGCCGAGATCGAGCCGTTGTAGCGCTTGACGATATCGAACACCCACTTGTTGACCTTGGTGCACGAAGCGAAGAAGTCATCCTTGCTCATGTGCTCGGGCTTGAGGATGTTCAGGTGCAGGTTGCCGTCGCCGATGTGGCCGTACCACACCACTTCGTAATCCGGGTAATGTTCCGCCACGATGGCGTCGATATCGCGCAGGAACGCTGGCACTTTCGATACCGTGACAGAAATGTCGTTCTTGTACGGTGTCCAGTGCGAGATGGTTTCCGACAGGTATTCGCGCAGTTTCCACAGGTTTTTCAGCTGGGTCTCGCTCTGGCTCATCACCCCGTCCAGCACCCAGCCTTGCTCGACGCAGTGCTCGAAGGTGGCCAGGGCTTCGTTGGCCACCTCCTCGGTGCTGGCCTCGAATTCCAGCAGCGCATAGAACGGGCAGTCGGTCTCGAACGGCGCCGGCACATCGCCACGCGCCAGGATCTTGGCCAGGCCCTTGTCGGAAAAGAACTCGAAGGCGGTCAGGTCCAGCTTGCCCTGGAAGGCATGCAGCACCGGCATGATCGAGTCGAAATCCGGGGTCCCCAGCACCATCGCGGTGAGGTTGCGCGGCGCACGGTCCAGACGCATGGTGGCCTCGACCACAAAGCCCAGGGTACCTTCGGCACCGATGAACAGCTGGCGCAAGTCGTAGCCGGTGGCGTTCTTGATCAGGTCCTTGTTCAGCTCCAGCAGCTCACCCTTGCCGGTGACCACTTTCAGCCCGGCCACCCAGTTGCGGGTCATGCCGTAGCGAATCACCTTGATCCCGCCGGCATTGGTGCCGATATTGCCGCCAATCTGGCTGGAGCCGCTGGAGGCGAAGTCCACCGGGTAATACAGGCCCTGTTCTTCGGCGTAGGCCTGCAGCTGGCGGGTAATCACCCCTGGCTGGCAGACTACGGTGCGGTCGAAGGCATTGAAGCCGAGAATCTGGTTCATGTAATCGAAGGCGACCACCACTTCGCCATTGGCCGCCACGGCGCCTGCGGAAAGCCCGGTACGCCCGCCCGACGGCACCAGCGCCACCTTGTGCGTATTGGCCCAGCGCACGATCGCCTGCACCTGCTCCACCGTCTTGGGGAAGACGATGGCGCTGGGCGCCGGTGGGTAATGCTTGGTCCAGTCCTTGCCATAGGCTTCCAGGGAAGCTGCGTCGGTCAGGACCTTGCCAGGGTCGACAAGGGTCATCAGTTCATCAATAACAGCGGGGTGGGTCATCGCTGGAACTCTCGACTTATTCATAGTCACCCTGAGCACTCTTCACCTGTCGGGATAAGCTCAGATTGTGTCGCGTATGCTAGCATAGCCCTCCCGCTGTTCATGCTAAGGCTGCCTTTGCGCCTGGCATCACCCTCGCCATTTTTTCTCCGGGATACAGGTTTACGCAGATGAGCAAGACTTCTCTCGACAAGAGCAAGATCCGGTTCCTTCTTCTTGAAGGTGTGCACCAGAACGCGGTCGATACCCTCAAGGCCGCCGGCTACACCAACATCGAATACCTCACTGGTTCGCTGCCGGAAGCCGAGCTGAAGGAAAAGATCGCCGACGCCCACTTCATCGGCATCCGTTCGCGCACCCAGCTGACCGAAGAGATCTTCGACTGCGCCAAGAAACTGGTCGCCGTTGGCTGCTTCTGCATCGGCACCAACCAGGTCGACCTGGAAGCTGCCCGCGAGCGCGGTATCGCCGTGTTCAACGCGCCATACTCCAACACCCGTTCGGTAGCCGAACTGGTACTGGCCGAAGCCATCCTGCTGCTGCGCGGCATCCCCGAGAAGAACGCTTCCTGCCACCGTGGCGGCTGGATCAAGAGCGCGGCCAACTCCTTCGAAATCCGCGGCAAGAAGCTGGGTATCGTCGGTTACGGCTCGATCGGCACCCAGCTGTCGGTCCTGGCCGAGAACATGGGCATGCAGGTGTATTTCTACGACCCGCTGACCAAGCTGCCACTGGGCAACGCCGTGCAGGTCACCAGCCTGCACGAGCTGCTGGGCCTGGCCGACATCGTTTCGCTGCACGTGCCTGAGCTGCCATCCACCCAGTGGATGATCGGCGAGAAGGAAATCCGCGCGATGAAGAAGGGCGCGATCCTGATCAACGCCGCACGCGGCACCGTGGTCGAGCTGGACCACCTGGCCGCCGCCATCAAGGACCAGCACCTGATCGGCGCCGCCATCGACGTGTTCCCGGTGGAGCCGCGCTCCAACGACGAGCAGTTCGAAAGCCCGCTGCGTGGCCTGGACAACGTGATCCTGACCCCGCACATCGGTGGTTCCACTGCCGAAGCCCAGGCCAACATCGGCCTGGAAGTGGCCGAGAAACTGGTCAAGTACAGCGACAACGGTACCTCGGTATCCTCGGTCAACTTCCCGGAAGTTGCCCTGCCGGCGCACCCAGGCAAGCACCGCCTGCTGCACATCCACGAAAACATCCCTGGCGTGCTCAGCGAGATCAACAAGGTCTTCGCCGAGAACGGCATCAACATCTCCGGTCAGTTCCTGCAGACCAACGAGAAAGTCGGTTACGTGGTGATCGACGTTGACGCCGAGTACTCCGACCTGGCGCAAGAGAAGCTGCAACAGGTCAAGGGCACCATCCGTTCCCGCGTCCTGTTCTAAGTTCGCTGGCGGCATGAAAAAGGGAGGCCCCGGTGGCCTCCCTTTTTTTTGCCTGTGACATTGGTGTCGCCTGCTTCGCGGGCTTGCCCGCTCCCACAGGATCACCACAAGTTTCAAGGCCTGCAGGATCCTGTGGGAGCGGGTTTACCCGCGAAGAACCCAACACCTATTTCACGTCGACAGTAATCTTCTGCGACACGACGCTCGGCTTGAACGGCACGTGATACTGGTCACCCAGCACCAGCTGCAGGGTGTGCTTGCCCGGGGTCAGGGTAATGCTGGTTTCGGTCTGCGCCTTGCCGAAGTGCAGCACTTGCGGGCCATCCGGCAATGCGGTGCCGGCCTGTGGCATCAGGCTGGATGGCAGCGCCATGTCGGCCACCGGCTCTTTATCCACATCCACCAGCAGGTGGTGGTGCCCGGTGTGCGGGGTGCTGTCGCCCGCAGGCTTGAGCGCCATGCCCTCGATGCCGAACTTGACGGTGAAGGTCTTGTCGACCGTGGCGCCATCGGCGGGGGAAACGATGAAGACCTTGGCATCCTTGGGCGGCTCCTGGCTCTTCAGGGCATCTGCGGCACCGGCGAACATTGACGCTCCCATCAACAGACCAGCAACGGCAGCACGCGAAAATAGGCTGTTCATTCACTTCTCCTGTGATTCACTTATTGACCGCCGCCAGTATTCCAGTGGCGGCGGTGGTTCACCTTAGTTGATATGTTTGCCCAGATGTTCACATCGTCAGGCAGAAATATTTCAATCCGGGTTAAACAATGCCGAGGCTTCAAGGTCATAGGCTGCGCTCGACCACGGCGAGGAAGAAAGCCGTGGCGAAGGTTATTCATCTGCCAAAGAGAAAGGGGCTTTAATGCGTTCGATCATCGGAGTAATGCTGGCGGTACTGATCACGCCATTGGCTCAGGCCGAGCTGATAGACGAAATTGCCGACCGGGGCGAACTGCGCATTGCCGTACAGGCCGACAACTCGCCGTACGCATTCAAGGAAAATGACCACCTGACCGGTTTCGAGATCGAGTTTGGCCAGGACCTGGCCAAGGAACTGGACCTGCGCGCCGAGTTCATCGAAGCCCCTGCGGCAGAGGTACTGCCCGGTGTCGAGAGTGGCAAGTACGACATCGCACTGACCCCGTCGAGCGAATCGCCCAAAGGTGACGGCCAGCTCGATGTGAGCCTGCCGTTTGGCGAGAAGCAGCTGGTGATCCCGTTCCAGAAGGACAACCCGGCGTTCGAGAGCGCGGTGAACAATGCACTGCAGCGGCTCAAGGACAGCGGGCGGACTGCCGAGCTTGAGCAGAAGTGGTTCAAGGGTGTGCCTGAGACTGCGTCCGGGCAGTAAGCGCTTTATTGCCTGTACTGGCCTCTTCGCGGGCACGCCCGCTCCCACAGGTTAATCACAGGCCCGGGAGCAGGTGCTATCCCTGTGGGAGCGGGCGAGCCCGCGAAGAGGCCAGTACAGGTTCAAGCAGAAAACTCAATCAGAGCCTGCTGTGCCTCGGCCAGCTCCAGCTCGCTGAACACCAGCACCCCCGCCCGCCGCAGCAATGCCGTGGTCACCCCTTCTCCGGCCACCTTCACACCACTGAACGTGCCGTCATAGGTCAACCGGTTGCCACACGAAGGGCTTCCAGCCTTCAGCACGGCCACACGAATGCCATGCCGGTGCACCAGCTCCAGCGCCCGCTGCGCCCCAGCCAGGAACTCGGCGCTGACATCCTCGCCCGTCACCGTCAGCACCTGCGCGCCACCGTCGAGCACCTCCCCACCCTGCCCGCCCGGTATCTCTGCAGGCGGCCGTGGGGTCGGCAAGCCACCCGCCACTTCCGGGCACAACGGCACCACGCGCCCTTCGGCCTGCCAGCGCTGCAACAGGTCGGGGTGGCCACTGGCGCGGCCGTCATAGCGCACCGGCTGCCCCAGCAGGCAGGCGCTGACCAGCACCTTGGGCAGGTCAGAAGGGGTCATTGCCACGGCGCCGGAACCAGCCGGTCAACGAAAGCCGCTCACGCCCTGCCGGCAGCACCTCATGGGGCACCTCGCCCGACAGGAACACCACCAGGCAGCCCGCCACCGGCTCGACATCATGCTCGACACCGTCCGCCAGGAACATGCGCAACTGGCCACCGTCCTGCGGCTGCCAGCCTTCATTCAGGTACAGGACTGCCGACACCATGCGCCGGTCATCATCGCGGAAGCGGTCCAGGTGCCGGCGATAAAACGCCCCTGGCGGGTACAAGGCAAAATGGCATTCGAAGTCTTCCAGGCCGAGGAACAGGCCCTGGTTGATGGCCTGGCGCAGCTGGTCCATGGCGCTCAGGTACTGGTCGCAGGCCTCGGCCTGGCCAGGGTCGATCCACTGGATCTGGTCGCCGCGAATGGCCTCGCGCACCTCCTGGGCAGCACCGCGCCCAACCCCTGCAGGGTTGAGTTCGCCTTCGGCATCACGGCGCCGGCACTCGGCCGCGAGCGCGCGCACCAGGTCGGCAGGCAGAAAAAGCGCCTGCTGGGACCAGCCATGGGTGACCAGATCGTCGACGACGGCCGCAAGCATCGGGTGTTCAGGGGAGATGTGCATGGCGCGCATCATATCCATTAGCCATGCCGGCGCACAGCGCCACTTGGCCGAGAAGCACGCGGATATCTCGACAAACCGGCGCCCGGCCACGGACAATAGCCACCTGCCGACAGGAGTCCTGAATGCGCCGTCTGTTTTCCCTGATTCTGCTGATGATCTGCACCGTGCCTGTCTGGGCAGACAACCTGGATCAACTGTACAAGGCTGCCGGCTGGCCCGACCAGCGCGCCCATTTCAATGATGCCCTGACCGCCGCCCAGGAACGCTACCGCAACAGTTTGCCACCCGCCGTGTACCAGGCGCTGGTAAACAACAGCAACCAGCGCTTCCAGGCCCAGGCGGTGGACCGTCGCGCCCAGGCGCAGCTGCGCGCAACCTTGGCCAACCCGGCACCGGCGCTGGCCTTCTTCCGGTCGCCGCTGGGGCGCAAGGTGGTGGCTGCGGAGCTCAAGGCCACCCGCAAGGACGAACTGGCCAGGAATGCCAAGGGCTTGCCGAAGATCCAGGCCAGCGATGACCGCCTGCTAATAATCGGCCACCTGGCCCAGGCCCTGCCGGCGCGCGAAGCCGGCGCCGAAGTGAGCCTGGCCATCGCCGGCGTGGCGGCCGACAGCCTCAGCTCGATGATCCCCGGCCTGTTCGGCGGCGGTCAGGCCCAGAACCTGCTCGACGGCCAGCGCCAGCGCCTGATGGGCCAGATCGGCGAAGACCTCAACAACACCCTGCTGTATGTCTATCGCGACCTGTCCGATGCCGAGCTGGAAGAGTTCGCCACCTTTGCCGAGTCGCCAGACGGCAAGGCTTACTACCAGGCCGCCCTGGCCGCAGTTCGCGCAGGCCTGGCGGTTGGCCAGAGCAGCAGCGACCTGAAGTGATCAGCCCAGGCGCTGATCGATGAAGTCGAAGTAGCGCTGGCGAATGCCCGGCAGCTCGTTGGCCAGGTGGTGACGGGCCTCGGGCAGCATCAGAATCTGCGGCTCGGCAAACTTGGCCTTGAGCACTTCGAGGTTGTAGGGCCAGTCCACTGTGCCATCCGCCTCTCCTTGCACGATCAACGGCCGCCGCGTGCTGCGCGGCGCGGCCTCGATGCGTTTGACCCAGGCAATCAAGGCACCCACCCAGGCCGTTGGCAGACGGCGCGGTTGCAGCGGGTCGGCTTCGAGGAACGGCAGGAAGGTCGGGTCATTGGTGTTCTCGCTGAAGCGCCGCTCGATGCCATTCACGAAGTGACGCAACACGCGATAGCTCAGCTTCGACCAGCGCCAGGCACAGGGCCGCACCAGCGGCGCCAACAGGATGACCTGGCCATCGATGGGGCTGCGCGCGCCCTGGTACAACAGGTGGTCCACGGCGATGGCGCCACCGGTGCTTTGCCCGCAAAGGTGCCAGGGGCGCGGCAGTTGCAGCGTGCGCGCCTGTTCGAACAAAGCCTCCAGCACTTGCTGGTAAACCGCGAAATCACTGATGCTGGCCCGCTCGCCGCTGGACAGGCCATGGCCGGGCAGGTCGCAACTGATCACGGCGAAACCCTGTTTGAGCGCCCAATCGATCACATGCCGGTAGAGACCCATATGGTCGTAATAGCCGTGCAGCAGGAACAGCGTCGCGCTCGGCTGCTCGGGTAGCCAGGCCTGCCCGACCAGCTCGAAGCCTGCGGCCTGGAAGCCGCCCAGCCAGCTGTGGGCCGACAGGTTCAGGCCATAGAAGCGCTGGTAGTCCTGCGCCTGCGCCGACAACGGCTGGCGAGCGGTCAACGGCGCCAGGCTGGTGCGCAGTAGGTCGGGGTGAAAGGCAGCGGGCATCGGGTACATCCACAGTGAAGCAAGTATTGATCTGGGATATTCAGCTCTGGCTGGCGTCGTGGCAAGCTTGGACTATGTGTCACCTGTACCGGCCCTATCGCCGGCAAGCCAGCTCCCACAGGTTGCCTACCGGCCTCAGGCCTGGTGATATCCTGTGGGAGCTGGCTTGCCGGCGATAGGGCCAGTGAACCCACACAAGAAACCCACAGACATCCATGCCGACCCGCCTTGCCAAACCAGTCCTGATCGCCCTCGCCTTGCTGCTCTGCACCACTTTGGTCTGGCAGGCCTACACCACCTTCCAGGCCCGCTACCTGCGCCCGTTCGACAACCAGGCCACGCTGTTCGACGGCAGCCAGCTGCAGTTGCCGCCCGAGCTGGCCGGCCCCGGCCCGATCCGGGTAGTGCACTTCTGGGACCCGGCCTGCCCGTGCAACGTCGGTAACCAGCAGCACCTGGGCGACCTGGTCAACCAGTTCGCCAGCCAGGGCGTGACCTTCCACGTACTGCAAAAGCCCGACAGCCACGGCCAGCTGCCCGCCAACCTCACCGCCCTCAAGCCACTCGCCAGCGTGCCCGGCAGCGAACATCTGCCCGCCTCCCCGGCCGTGGCGATCTGGGACCGGCAAGGCCACCTGGCCTACTTCGGCCCCTACAGCGAAGGCGCCGTGTGCAATGCCAGCAACAGCTTCATCGAGCCGATCCTCAAGGCACTGCTCGACGGCCGCCAGGTGAGTGCCTCCAATACCCTGGCGGTAAGCTGCTACTGCCCCTGGGCCGGCTGACGCACTCGCGCAGGGTTGCCCACCACCACCGCGCCTGCCGGCACGTCACGGGTGACCACACTACCGGCACCTACCACGGCGTTATCGCCAATGGTCACCCCCGGCAGGATGATCGCCGCGCCGCCGATCCACACGTTGTTGCCGATAGTCACCGGCCGGCCACTCTCCAGCCCTGTGCAGCGCACCTCGGGGTCGAGCGGGTGGTCGGCGGTATAGATCTGCACGTTGGGGCCGATCTGGCAGTCATCACCGATACGCACCGGCAGCACATCGAGGATCACGCAGTTGAAATTCATGAAGGTATTGCGGCCGACGCTGATGTTGTAGCCATAGTCGCAATAGAACGGCGGGCGGATCACCGCGCCTTCGCCGACCTGGCCAAAGTGCTCTACCAGGAGCCCATGACGTGCGTCGTTGAGCAACTCGACACTGCTGTTGTAGCGGTGCATCCAGTGCTTGTTGGCGATCTGCTCGGCCTGCAGCTCGGGGCAGCCAGCGTGATAGAGCTGGCCTGTAAGCATTTTCTGTTTTTCGCTGAGGGACATGGAAACTCCTTCCTGGGGCTATGCTCTGTTCGCGAATCCGCCGATCATCGGACCACATTTTTCGCTTGAACGCACAAGGAGCCTGCATGAAGCGCAGCCTGACCCTGTTGGCCGTGGTGGTTGCCGTGGCCGCTGGCGCCGGATACTGGTACGTGCAGGGAAAGCTGCCGCAACGCGAGGGCGAGGTGGCCATCGCCGGCCTGCAGGCGCCGGTCAGCGTGCGTTACGATGCCCGCGGCGTGCCGCATCTGCAGGCGCAGAGCGAGCCGGACCTGTACCGTGCCCTCGGTTACGTGCATGCCCAGGACCGGCTGTTCCAGATGGAGATCCTGCGCCGCCTGGCCCGGGGTGAGCTGGCCGAGGTGCTGGGCGACAAGCTGCTGCCCACCGACACCCTGTTCCGCAGCCTGCGCATTCGCGAACAGGCAGCACTGATGGCCAAGCGTCAGGACCGGCAATCGCCCGCCTGGCAAGCCCTGCAAGCCTACCTCGACGGGGTGAACAGCTGGCAGGCCAGCCACCCCAAGCCCATGGAATTCGACCTGCTCGGCATTACCCCGCGCCCATTCAGCGCCGAAGACACCCTGAGCATCGCCGGCTACCTGGCCTACAGCTTTGCCGCCGCGTTTCGCACCGAGCCCGCGCTGACCTACATCCGCGACCAGCTGGGCCCTGAGTACCTGAACATCTTCGATCTCGCCTGGCAGCCCGAGGGCGCCTTGAGTACACCGCTAGCCGCTGCCGACTGGCAAAGCCTGGAGGCCCTCGCCCGCCTCAGCCATGACGCGCTGGGCGATGCGGGCATCCCGCAATTCGAGGGCAGCAACGCCTGGGCCGTGGCCGGCAGCCGCACCCGCAGCGGCCGGCCGCTGCTGGCCGGCGACCCGCACATCGGTTTTGCGGTGCCGGCGGTGTGGTACGAGGCAGAGCTGTCGGCGCCGGGCTTCAATCTGTATGGCTACTTCCAGGCGCTCAACCCGTTCGCCCTGCTCGGCCACAACCGCGACTTCGGCTGGAGCCTGACCATGTTCCAGAACGACGACGTCGACCTGATCGCCGAGCGCATCAACCCGGCCGACGCCAACCAGGTGATGGTCGATGGCAAATGGCAGGCGCTGGAAAAGACCGAGCAACAGATTGCCGTCAAAGGCGAAGCACCGGTCACCCTCAGCCTGCGCCGCTCGCCCCATGGCCCGATCGTCAACGACGTGCTGGGCGCCACTGCCGGGCCCACGCCAATCGCCATGTGGTGGGCATTCCTGGAGACCGAAAACCCGATCCTGGACGGGTTCTACCAGCTCAACCGCGCCGATACCCTGGGCAAGATGCGCGAGGCCGCGGCCAAGGTGCATGCGCCGGGGCTGAACCTGGTGTGGGCCAATGCCCGTGGCGATATCGGCTGGTGGGCGGCGGCGCAGTTGCCGATCCGCCCCGACGGCGTCGACCCCGCGTTCATCCTTGACGGTGCCAGTGCGCAGGCCGACAAGCTCGGCTTCTATCCCTTCAGCGTCAACCCGCAGCAGGAGAACCCGGCGCGCGGCTACATTGTCTCGGCCAACTACCAGCCTCCGGCGGCGGTGCCGATACCCGGTTACTACAACCTGCCGGACCGAGGCCGCCAGCTCGACCGCCACCTGGCCAACCCCGAGGTGAAGTGGGATATCCAAAACAGCCAGGCGCTGCAGCTGGACACTGCCAGCGACCATGGCCCGCGCACCCTTGCACCACTGCTGGCAACGCTGCGCGCAGTGGCCGAAGGTGACGAAGAGAAGGAACTGGTCGAGCAACTGGCAGCCTGGAGCGGCGACTACCCGCTCGACTCGACCAGTGCCACGCTGTTCAACCAGTTCCTCTACGAGCTGGCATTCGCGGCCCTGCACGACGAGCTGGGCGACACCTGGTTCCCGGTACTTATCAGCACCCGCGCCATCGACGCAGCCCTGCCGCGCCTGGCGGCGGATGCCGATTCGCCGTGGTGGAACACCCGCGGAGCCAACCAGCGCACCGACCGTACCGCCGTGGTGCGCACGGCGTGGCAGAACAGCTTGAAGCACCTGCGGGAGACCCTGGGCAGTGACCCGGCCAGCTGGCAGTGGGGCAAGGCCCATACCCTGACCCACAACCACCCGCTGGGGGTTAAAAAGCCGCTGAACCTGCTGTTCAACGTCGGCCCGTTCGCCGCACCGGGCACCCATGAAGTGCCGAACAACCTCTCGGCGAAGATCGGCCCGGCGCCATGGCCGGTGACCTATGGGCCGTCGACGCGGCGGCTGGTCGACTTTGCCGACGCCGGGCAGGCGCTGACCACCAACCCGGTCGGGCAGAGTGGCGTGCCGTTCGACAGGCATTTTGCGGATCAGGCCGAAGGGTATGTGCAGGGGCAGTACCAGAAGGCACAGATGGGGGTGATTCCGGCGCAGAGTACCTTGCGTCTGGTGCCAGCTCAGTAAAGGAGCTGCCATGCAGCCCATTCGCAGCACAAGGCTGCTCCTACAAGAGACCGCAATCCCCTGTAGGAGCAGCCTTGTGCTGCGAATGGGCCGCAAAGCGGCCCCCGACATTTTCGAATTCCCTACAACACTTCCAGCCGAGACCCACTGCATGCAAAGACACTTCATCGAAATCGACGGCGCCCGCATGAGCTACATCGATCAGGGCCAGGGTTTCCCGGTCCTGCTCAGCCACAGCTACCTGTGGTCCGCCGAGATGTGGCAGCCACAAATCGAAGCCTTGTCAGCACACTTCCGCGTCATCGTCCCCGAGCTGTGGGGCCACGGCGGCTCCGATGCTCCGCCTGCCACGACCATCGACATGAACAGCCTGGTCCACCAGCACCTGACGTTGCTGGACAAACTGGAAATTACCAAGTGCCACCTGGTCGGGCTGTCGGTAGGCGGTATGTGGGGGGCACCGCTGGCTGCTACCCACCCTGAACGAATTGATCGCCTGGTGCTCATGGACACTTACCTGGGCGCCGAGCCGGAGGAGACTCGGCTCAAGTACTTCGCCTTGCTGGATGCCGCCAGCGAAGCCGGCGAATTCAGCGACCTGCTGCTCGACATCATCGTGCCTATTTTTTTCCACGCAGGCGGCCAGACCGTGCCTGAAATCCGTGAGCGGTTTCGTGCTCAGCTGAAGGCAAGCAGTGCACAAACCATTCGCGAGAGCCTCGATCCCATGGGGCGGATAATCTTTGGACGACACGACCTGCTGGAGCAACTCGAGCAGCTGCCGAGCGAGAGAACCATCCTGATGTGCGGCGACCAGGACATTCCGCGGCCGCCGGAAGAGTCCAATGAAATGGCGCGGATCATTGGTTGCCTGGCGGCGCAGATTCCGTTTGCGGGGCATATCTCCAGCCTGGAGAACCCGCGGGTGGTGAATGAATTCTTGCTGAACTGGCTACCGCGTAACCGTTGAAGTCATTGGGGCCACCTGACGGCCCTTCGCGGGCTCGCCCGCTCCCACAGGGCCCTGCATACGCCGATCAATGTGGGAGCGGGCAAGCCCGCGAAGGGCTGCAAAGCAGCCCCAATGGCACAGTCACCCCTGCCACTTGCCCCCTTCCACAATCACGCTTTCCGGCTTGGTGTCATCGCTCAGTTCCTTGCGCACATACTGGTCATACAGCTTCAGCAGAAACTTCTCCTCCCCCAGCTTGGCCAGCTCGGCATTCACCCAGTCACGCAGCTCGGTGTTGCCCTTTTTCACCGCCGGTGCAATCGGTGCCTCGTCACCCAGCAGCTCAGGCAGCACGCGGTACCCCGGGTTCTGCTTGGCCCAGCTGAACAGAATCAGGTTGTCCTGCGCATAGGCATCGCCACGCCCGGTGGCCAGCGCCTGCAGCGACTCGCTGTTCTTCTCGAACTTGAGCAGTTTCCAGTCCGGGTGGTTCTTGGTCAGCCAGATATCAGCGGTAGTGCCGGTGGTGACGATGATGGTCTTGTCGGCCAGGTCATCGAGCTTCTGCACCGGGCTGCCATCCGCGACGATGGCCTGCACGGCAACGCGCAGGTTGGGGTTGGTGAAGTCCACCGCTTCCTTGCGCTCCGGGGTCACGGTCATGTTGGCGAGGATCAGGTCGACCTTGTCGCTCTGCAGGAACGGGATACGGCTGGCCGGCTCCACGGCAACGAACTCGACCTTGTTTTCATCACCCAGCAGGTCCTTGGCCAGGCGCCGGCCGATATCGGTATCAAAGCCCACGTAGCGGCCCTGCTCATCGACGAAACCGAACGGCGGCTTGTCGGTGAACACCCCGACAATCAGCTTGTCGCGGGCCTTGATGGTTTCCAGGTAGCTGGTGGCCGGCGAGGCCGCCGCGGGCTTGGGTGGTTCTTCAGCCTTGTTGCAGCCGGCCAGCAAGGCCAGGCCGAACAACGGCGCCAGCAGTTTGGTGAGGTTGGCAGTTTTCATGACAGTTCCTTGTGCAGTGTCTTCGGCAGGCTTTCTACGAAGGAGAATTTCTCCAGGAACTGCTGCGCGCGTGCGGTCCGCGGTCGTGTGAAGAAGCTCTCGGGGTCGCCCTGTTCAAGGATCCTGCCGGCCTCCATGAACACGATGCGGTCGGCCACCGCGCGAGCGAAGGTCATTTCGTGGGTAACGATGAGCAAGGTCATGCCGTCGCGGGCCAGGCCCTGGATCACCTGCAGCACCTCCTTGACCATTTCCGGGTCGAGGGCTGCGGTAACCTCGTCGAACAGCATTACCTCGGGGTTCATGCACAGCGAACGCACGATGGCGATGCGCTGTTGCTGGCCCCCGGACAACTGCCGGGGAAAGGCGTCGCGCTTGTCCAGCAGGCCGACCCGCGCCAGCAGCGCCTCGGCCTGGGCCTGGGCTTCGGCGCGCTCGCGCCTTTGCACCTTGAGCGGGCCAAGCAGCAGGTTGTCGATCACGCTCATGTGACCGAACAGGTGATAGCTCTGGAACACCATGCCGACCCGCTGGCGGATTTCGCGCCAATCGGTGCGCGGGTCGAGCAGCTCCTGCCCGGCCAGGCGCAGGTGGCCGCCGTGGGCCTGCTCCAGGCCGTTGAGGCAGCGCAGCAGCGTGCTTTTGCCACAACCACTGGGGCCGAGGATGACCACCACCTCGCCGGCCGCCACCTGGAGGTCAACGTCCTTGAGCACCTGGTGCTCGCCAAAGAACTTGTTGAAACCCTGGAATTCGATCAATGCGCTCATGAGTGGGCCCAGCGGCGTTCCAGCACGCGTGAAGCGGCGGACAGCGGATAGCAGACGATGAAGAAGAACAGGAACAAGGCGCCGTAGATCAGCACCGACTCGTAGGTGCGTTCGATGATCTGCTGGCCGGCCTTGATTACCTCGACCACGCCGATCAGCACCGCCAGCGAGCTGGTCTTGATGATCCGCGTGTAAATGTTGATGGTCGGCGGGGTCATGCGCTTGAGCGCCTGTGGCAACAGCACGTAGCCATACAGCTGCCAGCCGGCCAGGCCGATCGACAACCCCGCCTCGCGCTGGCCGCGAGGCAGCGAGCGCAGCGCGCCACGCACCACCTCGCCCACCTCGCTGGCGCCCCACAGGCCCAGCACCAGCACCGCGCACCAGAAGCTGGGGATGCTCAAGGCCAGGAAGATCGGCAGGCCGAAGAACACCAGGTACAGCCAGACCAGCACGGGGATGGCACGGAACAGCTCCAGGTACACCTGCAAGGCAATGTTCAGGGCCCGGTTGCCCAAGGTTGCCAGCACGCCATAGAGCACACCGCCCAGCGTCGCGAAGAGGATGCCCAGCGCAGAGATGGCCAGGGTCTGCGCCGCACCGCCAGCCAGCTGCGGCAATGCCTGCAGCAGCAGTTCAGACGCCGAACTGGCCATGTTGCAGCCTCCTTTCGACATAGCGCAGCAGCAGGGACAGCGGCAGGAACAGCAGCACACAGAGCAGGGTCAGCACGGTGAGCATTTCATACGTCTTGTAGTACAGCGCGATGTAGTTCTTGGTGGTGTAGAGAATTTCCGGCACGGCCACCGCCGACACTACGGTGGTTTCCTTGAGCAGGAAGATGAAGTTGGCGAACAGTGCCGGCAGGCTGAGGATGCCGGCCTGGGGCAACACCACATGGCGCAGCAACTGGCCTTTGGACAGGCCGATGGAGCGCCCGGACTCCAGCTGGGCACGGGGCACGGCCTCGATGCCGGCACGCAGCACCTCGGTGAGGTAGGCACCGCCCATGAAGGTCATGGTGATGATCGCTGCGGCAAAGCCGGAAATCTTCAGGCCCAGGCTGGGCAAGGCGAAGTAGACGAAGAACAGCTGGATCAGCAGCGGCGTGTTGCGGGCCAGCTCCACGTAGGCTTTTACCAGGCACCACAGGTACGGGGTGCGTAATACCAGCAGTGTGGCGTTGACCAGGGCGACCAGCAGCGAGGTGGCGATGGCGATCAGGCCGACCTGCAGGGTCACGCCCACGGCCTTGAGGAAGGCGGGCAGCGTGCCGAGGATGAATGCGGTGTCGAGGGTCATGGTGAAGCAGGTCTGCAGGGTGCGCGTGGGCACGATAGCTAGACTCTAATGATCTAAAAACTTTTTGATAAATACCTTTGTAGAATAAACATATCACCGAGACGTCGCGCAGGGACCCTGTGGGAGCGGGCGCGCCCGCTCCCACAGGGTCCTGCGCCACAAACAAAAACGCCGACACAAGGGTGTCGGCGTTGGGTCATGCAAGGTAATGCAAGCGCATCAGAACGCCGGCAGCACCGCACCTTGGTACTTCTTGGCGATGAATTCCTTCACTTCCGGGCTGGTCAGGGCCTTGGCCAGTTTCTGGATGGCTTCGCTGTCCTTGTTGTCCGGGCGGGCGACCAGGAAGTTCACGTATGGCGAGTCGCTGCCTTCGATCACCAGTGCGTCCTTGGCCGGGTTCAAGCCGGCTTCCAGGGCGTAGTTGGTGTTGATCATGTCCAGATCGACCTGGTCCAGCACGCGCGGCAGCATGGCCGACTCAAGCTCGCGGAACTTCAGCTTCTTCGGGTTCTCGGCAATGTCCTTGGGGGTGGCCAGGGCGTTCTTCGGATCCTTCAGGGTGATCAGGCCAGCCTTCTGCAACAGCAGCAGGGCGCGGCCGCTGTTGCTGCCCTCGTTAGGGATGGCAACGGTAGCGCCTTCTTTCAGTTCGCTCAGGCTCTTGACCTTCTTCGAGTAACCACCGAAGGGTTCGACGTGCACGCCGACCACGGTATCCAGGTGGGTGCCCTTGCCTTCGTTGAAGTTCTGCAGGTACGGCAGGGTCTGGAAGTAGTTGGCGTCCAGGCGCTTCTGGTCAACCTGCACGTTCGGCTGCACGTAATCGGTGAATACCTTGATCTGCAGGTCCACACCTTCCTTGGCCAGGGTCGGCTTGATCAGCTCGAGGATTTCGGCGTGCGGTACCGGGGTGGCGGCAACCACCAGTTTCTCGGCGGCGGCAGCCAGGCCGGCAAACGACAGGGCAGCAGCCAGGGCAGTGGTCAGCAGGGTCTTCTTCATGGTGGTCCTTGTTCTGGTTCTGGGCCATCGACGATGGCGAATCGGGTGCCCAACCGGTTCACCAGCGGGCGTGAGGCGGACAATACCCAGATTTTTTATTCCGTAACAATATCTTTTATTTAGCTTCTTATTCCAAAAACAAACTGCCATCAGCCACTTTGCTTATGAGCGGTGTCTAGCGCGCGGGGTTTGGCAAGTCGAGGTCCTCAGCCAGGATCTCTTCGCCGTCATTCACCAGCAAGGCGAAGTGGATGACGTTCTCCAGTTCACGGGTGTTGCCGGGCCAGGGGTGTGCTTCCAGCACCTGCTGCGCCGCCTCGCTCACCAGCGGCACAGGCCGCTGCAGGCGCACGCTGTAGATGCCCACGAAGTACTCGGCCAACGGCAGGATATCGCCCGGCCGCTCGCGCAGTGGCGGTAGCTCCAGCGCCCCCTCGCGCAGGTATTGGTACAGGCGCTCGTTGAAGCGCCCCGCGCGCACCACCCGCGCCAGGTCGATACTGGTAGCGGCCACCAGGCGCACATCCACCGGCTGCGGCTGCTGCGCGCCCACCCGGGTAACCTCGCGGTTTTCCAGGGCGGCCAGCAGCTTGCCCTGGATGGCCAGCGGCAAGTCGGCGATCTCGTCCAGGTACAACGTGCCGCCGTTGGCCGAGCCGAACCAGCCGGCACGGCTGCTGGCTGTGCCGCCCTGGCTGCCGGCACTGTAGCCGAACAGCTCGGCATCGGCGTAGGTGGGGCTGATGGCAGCGCAGTTGACCGACACGAACAACCCGCTGCGGTCACTGGCACGGTGGATCTGCCGAGCCAGCAGTTCCTTGCCGGTACCGGTTTCGCCACGGATCAGCACTGGCAAGGGTTGCGGCGCCAGGCGCTCGAGCTCCTCGCGCAGCTGCTGCGAACGTGGGTCGATGAACACCAGCGCCTTGGCGCGGATGCTCAGCGGGCTCTTGTCCAGCTCAGGGAAGGTCAGCAACGGCTGGCCAAAAGGGTTTTGAAAAGTCATGACAAACTCCCGCCCCAGGCCTGCAATGGCCGGGCGTCAGGCAAACGGTAAACAGTAAGGGCGATCAGGCGCGGCGCAGTGCGCGCTGCTCGACCCGGCTCTGCAAGCGATACAAGTAGGCGAAACCTTGTTCCCAGCGCTCATGGCCGGACTTGACGTTGATGTGCCCCGCGTTGGTCAGCAGCCCTGCTTCGGCGCCCCAGACCTGGGCCAGGTACAACGCCCTTGGCACGCTTACGGCCGGGTCGTTGTCCGAGCTGACCACCTGGCTGGGGAATGGCAGTGCTTCGGTCGGGATCGGCGCGAAGTTGCGCAGAGCCGGCGCACAGGTTGGCCGCTCTACGTCAGCGGGTGCCACCAGCAGCGCGCCACGTACCCGCCGCAGCAGGGCCGGGCTGGCTTGCGCGGCCCAATGAGCGACGGTTATGCAGCCCAGGCTATGGGCAATCAGAATCACCGGCGAGCGCTCGGCGGCAATTGCCTGCTCCAGTGCCTGCACCCAGTCCTGACGTTGCGGGGTCAGCCAGTCGTGCTGCTCGACCCGGGCACTGTTGGGCAGGGTGCGCTGCCAGTGACTTTGCCAATGGTTGTCTGGCGATCCTTGCCAGCCCGGCACAATCAGGTAACGAATCGACTCATTGCGCATGGGGACGCCTCCAGTGAGTTTGCGTGCTTGGAGACAAGTATAGGGAGGGAGTTATATCAGTAAAGGAATAAGAAGCTATTTATTAATAACCAAAATGCAATCCTTGTGGGAGCGGGTTTACCCGCGAATGCGTCGGTGATGCCTACATCGCATTCGCGGGTGAACCCGCTCCCACAGGGGGCATTGATAGCCATGAAATCCGGCAAAAAAAAGGGCCATCCCCTGCCAAGAGATATGGCCCCTAGGCACTTGCCTGAAGAAAGTTGACGGGTTCAGCGCGCGGTAATCACCGCCAGCTTGCTGATCCCCGCACGTTCGATAGCCGCCATGGCCCGCGCCACTTCGCCGTAGTTCACGCCGTCATCGGCCTGCAGCTGTACGCGCACGTCCACGTCCTTGTCCTTGGCGGTCTTGAGGCTGGTTTCCAGCAGGTCGGGCTGGATCTCGTCCTTGTTGATGAACAACTTGCCGTCACCGTCGATGCTGACCACCAGCGGGTCCTTCTGCTCCACCGGGGCCACGGCCTCGGTCTTGGGCAGGTTGATGGGGATGGCATTGGTCAGCAGCGGCGCAGTGACGATGAACACCACCAGCAGCACCAGCATGACGTCCACCAACGGCGTGACGTTGATTTCACTGAGGACTTCGTCGCTGTCCTGGGTCGAAAAGGCCATGTCAGGACGCCTCCTTCACCGGTTGGGTGAAACCGGCCTGGGGCCTGTGCACGGCCGGGTGCACCAGCACGCGGAAGGCACTCTTCTGCGCCAGGCTGTAGAAGTCGTGGGCGAAGTCATCGAGGTCGGCCGCGGTGAGCTTGAGGCGGCGCAGGAAGTAGTTGTAGACCAACACCGCCGGCACCGCGACGGCGATACCCACGCCGGTGGCCACCAGTGCCGCGCCAATCGGCCCGGCCACGGTTTCCAGGCTGGCGGAACCGGCCGCGCTGATGCCCTTGAGTGCTTCCATGATGCCCCAGACGGTGCCGAACAGGCCGATGAAGGGCGAGGTACTGCCAATACTGGCGACCACCGCCAGGCCGGTTTCCAGCGAACGGCGCTCACGCACGATCTGCTGGCGCAGGGCGCGCTCCAGGCGGTCCTGGTGGTTGATGGCGTGGCTCAGGTCATTGGCCTGGCTGTCACCTACGGCGATGGCGGCATAACCGGCCTGGGCAACACGGGCGGCGGGGCCAGGCAGGTCGTGGCTGGGCTCGGCAGCCGAGTCCAGGCTCGAGGCGGCCCAGAATTGCTGGTGGAAGCGTTTGTCCTGGTTCTTCAGCCGCACGAACTGCACGACCTTGACCAGGGCCAGGCCCCAGGTGACGACAGAAAAACCGACCAGCAGCCAGATGACTGCGCTTTCAACGGATTCGAGGGGGGATGCCAGCAGGCTCATGATGATGTCTTCCTGTGTTCTGCGAAAAAGTTAGCGAAGCTTGAAATCGATCGGCACGCTGACCCAGCCGGTCTGGGCCACGTCGCCCTGCTTGGCAGGCACGAAACTCCAGCGCTTGACCGCGGCCAGTGCGGCAGCGTCGAGGGCATCACGGCCGCTGCTCTTCTGGATCTGGATCTGCCCGGGCTTGCCGCTGGGCAGCACCTCGACGCGCAGCAGCACGGTGCCTTCCCAACCGCGGCGCTGGGCCATCTGCGGGTACTCCGGCGCCGGGTTCTTCAGGTACGCCGCGTTGGCCGATGCCGGGGTGACCGGGGCCGGCGCGGGTGGCGCTGGCGGGGCCGGAGCGGCCACAGGCGCTGGCGGCGGCGCTTCGACCGGCTTGGGCTGCGGTTTGGGCTGTTGCTTGACCACCGGCTTGGGCACGGGCTTTGGCTTGGGTTTGGGCTTGGCGGCCAGCTCGTCGACCACCGGCGGAGGTGGCGGCTGGACCACCGGCGGTGCCGGGGCTGGTGGCGGTGGCTCGACTACAGGCGGTGCCGGCGCGGCGAACTCGATGGTCATCGGCGGTACTTGCGGTGGCACCACCGGCAGCTCGGGCGTTGGTGCCTGGCTGACCCAGTACGCTGCAGCGCCATGCAGGGCCAGCACCAGCAGGCCCAACACCAGCTTGTCGCGGCGCTTGAGCCCGCTGACAGGCGTGCGTTGCAGGCGCAGCTGGCCAAGCGGGAGGCGAAGCGTGCGTCCAAGGTCGACCAGGTCGCCCGGTGCCGGGCGCCATGGCTGGTCGTAGGCCCTGACGGCCGACTGGACATTACCCATTGATCAAACTCCTGGGGTCTCGATTCAGGTGTGTGGCTGAATCATCGCGGCCAGGGGCTTATCTCTTAAAGTAATGTTTAAAATTATGATTAGAACTTTACTGAATATAGTTTTTCAGGGATGGTGGCAAAGCCGCGGAATTCGTGGGCTGTGGCCGGGCGGGTTTTCAATCATGCATTGCCGGCATGCGAAATATTCGCGTAAGGCATGAGATTGCCGCGAGGGCTGCGCCCTCGATCGCCGGCAAGCCAGCTCCCACAGATGTGGGAGCTGGCTTGCCGGCGATGGGCTGCAAAGCAGCCCCGACAATCTCTCAGGCATAAAAAAGCCCGAGACCAACCCCGGGCTTTTCATCATCAAAGGCGACTCAGATATCCGCCACCTTCTGCCAAACCTTCGGCCGGAAGAACAATGTCTCCCCCCGCGCCAACCCGGTCAGGCTGTCATGGTCCTTGACCACCTCGGCCTCGATCAGCTCGCTCTGCCCTTCCACCTTCAAGGTCACCCGCGTGGTCGCGCCCAGCGGCCGGATATCCCGCACCTCGGCCGCATGGTGCCCTTCGGTCTCGTGCCGCGACAGCGACACTTCGTGCGGGCGGAACAGCACATGATGCCCTTCGCTCAAGGCCAGGCGGTTGGAGTCACCGAGGAAGTGGTAGACGAAATCGTTGGCCGGGTGCTCGTACACCTCGCCCGGCGAGCCGATCTGCTCGATCACGCCCTTGTTCATCACCACGATGCGGTCAGCCACCTCCATGGCTTCTTCCTGGTCGTGGGTGACGAACACCGACGTCAGGTTGATGTCCTCGTGCAGGCGCGCCAGCCAGCGGCGCAGCTCCTTGCGCACCTTGGCATCCAGCGCACCGAACGGCTCGTCCAGCAACAGCACCTTGGGCTCCACCGCCAGCGCACGGGCCAGGGCGATACGCTGGCGCTGGCCACCGGACAACTGCTCGGGGTAGCGGTCGGACAGCCAGTCCAGCTGCACCATGTTCAGCAGTTCATGCACCTTCTCGGCAATCTTGCTCTCGCTCGGGCGCTCGCCCTTGGGCTTCATGCGCAGGCCGAAGGCAACGTTGTCGAACACGCTCATGTGGCGGAACAACGCGTAGTGCTGGAACACGAAACCGACGTTGCGGTCGCGCACGTCATGGCCGGACACGTCCTCGCCATGGAACACGATATTGCCCTGGTCGGGGGTTTCCAGGCCGGCGATGATGCGCAGCAACGTGGTCTTGCCGCAGCCGGACGGGCCGAGCAGGGCCACCAGCTCGCCGCTGTTGATGTCCAGGTTGATGTTGTCCAGGGCCTGGAAGCTGTTGAAGCGCTTGCTGACGTTACGAACTTCGATCGACATGAATCATTCCTCCGCGGCGCTGTGGCGCAGGCGGTTAATACGGTTCTCGCTCCACTGCTTGAGCAGCAGGATGAAGAGCGCCAGGATCAGCAACAGGCTGGCCACGCTGAAGGCCGCGACGTGGTTGTACTCGTTGTAGAGGATCTCCACGTGCAGCGGCAAGGTGTTGGTCACGCCGCGAATGTGGCCGGACACCACCGACACCGCGCCAAACTCGCCCATGGCCCGCGCGGTGCACAGCACCACGCCGTAGATCAGGCCCCATTTGATGTTCGGCAGGGTCACGTGCCAGAACATCTGCCAGCCATTGGCGCCGAGCAGGCGCGCGGCCTCCTCTTCCTGCGTGCCCTGCTCCTGCATCAGCGGGATCAGCTCACGGGCCACGAACGGTACGGTGACGAAGATGGTGGCCAGAACGATGCCCGGCAGGGCGAACACGATCTGGATATCGTGGTCCTGCAGCCACGGCCCGAACAGGCCTTGCGCACCGAACATCAGCACGTAGACCAGGCCGGCGATCACCGGCGATACCGAGAACGGCAGGTCGATCAGGGTGACCAGGATACTCTTGCCACGGAAGGTGTACTTGCTCACGCACCAGGCGGCGCTGACGCCAAACACCAGGTTCAGCGGTACCGAAATGACCACGGCGAGCAGGGTCAGCTTCAGCGCCGACAACGCGTCAGGCTCGAAGATCGCTTCGAAGAAGGTGCCAAAGCCGTTCTTCAGTGCCTGCGATACCACGATCACCAGTGGCAGCAGCAGGAACAGCGCGAACACCAGCCAGCCAAGGCCGATCAGGATACGCCGCGAAGTGGCGCTGCCCCGGCGGGCGGCGTTGGCGGCGGCGGTTGCATTCAGGGATGAACTGGACATGCCGGCCTCCTTCAAGGGGTTTCGATGCGGCGCTGCAGCAGGTTGATCAGCAGCAGCAGGATGAAGGAAACCACCAGCATCAGCACGCCGATGGCGGTCGCGCCGGTGTAGTCGTACTGGTCGAGCTTGACCATGATCAGCAGCGGCAGGATCTCGGTCTTCATCGGCATGTTGCCGGCAATGAAGATCACCGAACCATACTCGCCCACGCCGCGGGCGAAGGCCAGGGCAAAGCCTGTCAGCCAGGCAGGCAGCAGCGCTGGCGCCAGCACGTGGCGGAACACCTGCAGCGGCTTGGCGCCCAGGCAGGCGGCGGCCTCCTCCACTTCACGTGGAATGTCGGCCAGTACCGGCTGCACCGTCCGCACCACGAACGGCAGGGTGACGAAGGTCAGCGCCAGGGTGATACCCAGCGGGGTGTAGGCGATCTTGAAACCCAGGTCGGTGGCGAACTGGCCGACCCAGCCAGAGGGCGCGTACAGGGCGGTCAGGGCGATACCGGCTACGGCCGTGGGCAGGGCGAACGGCAGGTCGATCATCGCATCGATGATCTTGCGCCCGGGGAAGGTGTAGCGCACCAGCACCCAGGCCAGCAGGGTGCCGATCACTCCGTTGATGATGGCGGCGAACAGGGCAGTGCCGAAACTCAGCTTGAGCGCGGCGATCACCCGCGGCGCACTGATGACGTTCCAGAACTGCTCCCAGGTAAGCTGCGCGGCATGCACAAACATGGCGGCCAGCGGTATCAGCACGATCAGGCTGAGGTACACCAAGGTGTAGCCCAGCGTCAGCCCGAAGCCGGGTATGACGGGGGAAATGCGGCGTGACATAAATATCCCTGGTTGAACGCACGAAACCCGGGACAGATCCCGGGCCGGTGCAAGCTTCTGAATCCTGGGGCTGCTTTGCAGCCCAATCGCGACGCAAGGCCGCTCCCACAGGAGATTGCGGTTCCTTGTGGGAGCGGCCTTGCGTCGCGAATGGGCCGCATGGCGGCCCCGCTTTTCCTTGGCCCTTACTGTGCCTGATAGATCTGGTCGAACACACCGCCATCATTGAAGAATTTCGGTTGTGCAGTCTTCCAGCCACCAAAGTCCTTGTCGATGGTCACCAGGTCCAGTTTCGGGAACTGCTTGCCGAACTCGGCAGCGACCTTCTCGTCACGCGGGCGGTAGAAGTTCTCGGCGGCGATCTTCTGCCCGGCCGGGCTGTACAGGTGCTTGAGGTATTCGCTGGCAATCTCGGTATTGCCCTTCTTCTCGGCGTTCTTGTCCACCACCGCCACCGGCGGCTCGGCGAGGATCGACAACGACGGCACGACGATGTCGAACTTGTCGGCGCCACCGTCTTCCTTCAGTGCCAGGAAGGCTTCGTTTTCCCAAGCCAGCAACACATCGCCCTGGCCGTTATTGACGAAGGTGATGGTCGAGCCACGGGCGCCGGTATCCAGCACCGGTACGTGCTTGAACAGCTCCTGCACGTACTCCTTGGCCTTTGCTTCGCTACCGCCGGCCTTCAGGCCATAGGCCCAGGCAGCCAGGAAGTTCCAACGGGCGCCACCGGAGGTTTTCGGGTTGGGGGTGATGACCGACACGTCCTTCTTGATCAGGTCGCCCCAGTCCTTGATGCCTTTCGGGTTGCCCTTGCGCACCAGGAACACGATGGTCGAGGTGTACGGGGTGCTGGCATCCGGCAGGCGGGTCTGCCAGTTGTCTGGCAGGGTCTTGCCGAGCTTGGCGACTTCATCGATGTCGCCGGCCAGGGCCAGGGTCACCACGTCGGCACGCAGGCCGTCGATCACCGCACGGGCCTGCTTGCCCGAACCGCCGTGGGATTGCTGGATCTTCACCTTGTCGCCCGGGTGGGCCTGCTGCCAGTGCTTGATGAACTCGGCGTTGTACTGCTGGTACAGCTCGCGGGTCGGGTCGTAGGACACGTTCAGCAGTTCGTAGTCCTTGGCGATGGCGGAACCGGCAAAAACAGCACTGGCCAGGGCGGCGAGCGCATAACGGCGGATGGACATGGTGAAGCTCCCGATTGGCATTTTTCTAGTTTTGAATGTGTGGTGCGATCAGCCGGTCTTGTTGCCGGGCTGCTGCAGGCGGAACTTCTCCTTGCGCTCGATCTGCACGACCTGAGCGTTGTGCACGGTAATCTCCACCGCACCGAATCGCAGGTCGCGCAGAGCGCTCTGGATTTCACGCAGAATGGTGGCTTCGTCCTGACCGTCGATGCTACGCAGAGATGCACTCATGCTCGTTCTCCTTGGAGTGAGGGTGCCGGGCTGAGGTTTGAAGGGGATTTGCGCCTGGCTTGAGGGCAATAGTAGTGAGGCGGGGTTATTCTTAAAAATACTGTTTAAGAATGTTTATATAACTGAATTGTCTTTATGATGTGAGGGCCCTATCGCCGGCAAGCCAGCTCCCACAGGAGCCTCACAATACTCGAGAGCAGTGAGATTCCTGTGGGAGCTGGCTTGCCGGCGATAGGGCCCTGAAGATTTCAAGAGTTTTTCTGTGGCTCGCGGATCTTGTACCAGGCCACATACAAGGCCGGCAGGAACAGCAGCGTCAGCAGGGTCGCCACGATGATCCCGCCAATCATGGCGTAGGCCATCGGCCCCCAGAACACCTCGCGGGCAATCGGGATCATGCCCAGGCTCGCCGCCGCCGCGGTCAGCAGAATCGGCCGGCGCCGGTGGTTGGTGGCCTCCACCACCGCATCCCACGGCGACAAGCCCTGGGCCTCGAACTCGTCGATCTGGGTCACCAGGATCACCGAGTTACGAATGATGATGCCCGCCAGCGCGAGAATGCCGAGAATCGCCACGAAGCCCATGGGCGTACCTGTGGGCACCAGCGCAATGATCACGCCAATCAGCCCCAGCGGCGCCACGCTGACCACCAGGAACAGCTTCTGCACGCTGTGCAGCTGGATCATCAGGAACGTCGCCATCAGGAACAGCATCAGCGGGATGACCTTGCGGATCGGCCCCTGCGCCTTGGCGCTCTCCTCCACCGTACCGCCGGTGGCCACTTCGAAGCCCACCGGCAACTTGCTGGCGAACTCGTCGATCTTCGGCTTCAGCTGGGCCACCAGGTCGGTGGGCTGGATGTCGCCGTTGACCGAGGCCTTGATGGTGATGGTCGGCTTGCGGTCACGGCGCCACACCAGCGGCTGCTCCAGCTCGTAGCGCACGGTGGCGAACGCAAGCAGCGGGATCGAGGTGCCGTTTGGCGTCAGTATCTGCAGGTTCTGCAGGGTATCGGGCGAGCCACGCTCGCTGTCCTCGGCACGGGCGACCACGTCGACCAGGTAGATGTTGTCGTTGACCTGGGTGATCTGCACACCGCTGACGATGCTGTTCATCACATTGGCCACGTCCTCCGACGACAGGCCCAGCTGGCGCGCCTTGTCCTGGGCGATTTCCACGCGCAGCACCTTACCCGGCTCGTTCCAGTCGTAGATCATCTCGCCGATGTGCTCGTTCTGGTCGAGCAAAGTGGCCAGCTCGATGGCGTGCTTGCGTACCTGATCGATATTGGCGCCGCTGACCCGATACTGGATCGGTCGGCCCACTGGCGGGCCCATCTCCAGCGATTGCACGTTGGTGCCGACGCCAACGAACTCTTCATGCAGGATCTTCTGCAGGCGGTCCATCATGGCCTGGCGTTCCTCGAAGCCCTTGCTGACGATCACCAACTGCGCGTAGTACGGGTTCTGCAGCTGCTGATCGAGGGGCAGGTAGAAGCGGATCGCCCCTTGGCCGATGTAGGTACTCCAGTGCACCAGGTCCGGGTCGTCCTTGATCCGCGCCTCGAAGCGGTCGACCACCTTGCGCGTCTCTTCGATCGAGGCGTTTTGCGGCAGGTTGAGGTCGACGAGAATTTCCGGGCGGTCCGAGGACGGGAAGAACTGGTTCTGCACGAAGCGCTCGCAGAAGATCGCCAGGGCGAACAGCACCACGGTGCCGATGATGGTCAGCCAGCGGTTGCGCATGCACCACAACAAACCATGCTCGAAGACCCGGCCGACACGGCCAGGCTCGGCTTCGTGGGGCTTGAGCTTGGCACTGCTGAGAATGTGCACGCCGAGCACCGGGGCGAAGAACACCGCTACCACCCACGACACCATCAGCGCCACGGCAATTACCGCAAACAGCGTGTAGGTGTACTCACCCGCCGAACTGGCGTTGAGGCCGATCGGCACGAAGCCGGCCACCGTCACCAGGGTGCCGGTAAGCATGGGGAAGGCTGTGGAGGTATAGGCAAAAGTCGCCGCCTGCTCCTTGCTTTCGCCCATCTCCAGCCGTGTGACCATCACCTCCACGGTGATCATCGCGTCGTCCACCAGCAGGCCCAGGGCGATGATCAGCGCCCCCAGCGAAATCCGCTGCATGGTGATGCCGCTGTATTCCATGAACACGAACACCATGGCCAGCACCAGCGGGATCGAGCAGGCCACCACCAGCCCGGCACGCACGCCGAGGCTGACGAAGCTCACCGCAAGCACGATCACCACCGCCTCGAACAGCGCACTGGTGAAGCCGCCCACCGCTTGCTTGACCACCACCGCCTGGTCGGAAACAGTGTGCACCCCGACGCCCACCGGCAGGTCTTCGATCACCTTGTCCATGCGCTTTTTCAGCGCCGCGCCGAACACCTGGATATTGCCGCCGGCCTTCATGCCGATGGCCAGGCCCAACGCCGTCTGGCCGTTGTAGCGGAACATCGGCGAAGGGGGGTCGACGTAGCCGCGCTCGATATCGGCGATGTCGGCCAGGCGGAAGAAGCGGTCGTTGATCTTCAGGTTGACGGTTTGCAGGTCCTTTTCCGAGGTGAACTGCCCGGAGGTACGCACCGAGATACGTTCCGGCCCGGCCTCGATCACACCAGCAGGGGTCACGGCGTTTTGCGATTGCAGGGCCTGCATGACCTGGCGCTGATCGATGCCCAGGGCTGCCAGCTTGCGGGTGGAGAAGTTCAGGTAAAGCACTTCGTCCTGGGTGCCGATCAGCTCGATCTTGCCGATGTTGGGCACATCGCGCACTTCGGCCCGCGCCTGTTCCACGTAGTCGCGCAGCTGGCGCAGGGTCAGGCCGTCGGCGGTGAAGGCATAGATAGAACCGAACACATCGCCGAATTCATCGTTGAACCCGGGCCCCTGGATGCCCGCGGGGAATTCACCGCGAATGTCCTGGATCTTCTTGCGCACCTGGTACCAGATTTCCGGGATGTCCTTGGCCTTGGTGGTGTCGCGCAGGTACACGTAGACCGTGGATTCACCGGGGCGGGTGTAGCTTTTGGTGTAGTCGAGGGAGTCGAGTTCCTCGAGCTTCTTCTCGATACGGTCGGTGACCTGGTACAGGGTTTCGTCCTGGGTCGCGCCGGGCCAGCGGGTCTGGATGACCATGGTCTTGATGGTGAACGACGGGTCTTCCTCACGGCCCAGGTTGAAGTAGGAGAAGATCCCCATCAGCAGGCCAACGAACATCAGGTACCAGACGAACGATTGATGCTTGAGTGCCCAGTCGGACAGGTTGAAGCTTCCTTTCATTGCGCATCCTCGTCGAAGGTGACCTTCTGGCCGGGCTTGAGGCTGTTCACGCCCGCAGTCACCACCCGCTCGCCGGGTTGTACGCCCGAGCTCAGGACGACGCTGTCGGCGGTGCGGCCGATCAGGGCCACGTCACGAGTGGCCACGGTCTTCTGCTGCGTATCGATCACCCATACCTGGGTCTTGCCGTCGCGCTCGAGCAAGGCACTCAAGGGCAGTTCGCTGCGCGGCGACACCTCCGAACTCAGGGTCACGCTGATGGCGGTGCCCAGGTGGAAGGCCGCCGGGGTGCTGGCCAGGGTCAGGCGCGCGCGGCGGGTGCGAGTGGTGGCGTCGGCCTGGGGTTCCAGTTCTCGCAGGCTGGCGGTGGTGTTGATGGTCGGGTCCAGCTGCGAAGCAACGGTGAAGGTCAGGCCTTTGCTCAACTGCTCGGCCAGGCCGATCGGCAGGTCGATCACCGCTTCCTTCACATCCGGCCTGGCCAGGGTTACCACCGCCTGGCCGGCGGTGACGGTTTGCCCGGCTTCGGCCTGCCAGGCAGTGATTACCGCGGCGTGGTCGGTGCGCAGGGTGCTGTAGTCGAGCTGGTCACGCGCCTGGCTGAGCGCAGAGCGCGCCTGCTCCAGCGCCGCGCTGGTGGTTTTCAGGTTGGTCTGGGCGATATCCAGCTGGGCCTGGGCGCCTACGCCACGGTCGTACAGCTGTTGCTGGCGGCGGGCATCGGCCTGGGCGTTGATCCACTGCGCCTGCACCTTGGCCAGGTCGCCTTCGGCGGCGCGCAACTGGTTCTGCTGGTCGGTCGGGTCGAGGGTGGCCAGGGTGTCGCCCGGTTTCACCTGGGCGCCCACATCCAGCCAGCGCCGGGCAATACGCCCGGAAACCCGGAAGCCCAAGGTGCTTTCGAAACGTGCCTGGATACTGCCGGCGAAACGGCCAAGCTGCGACTGCACCTGGGGTTCGACCTTGACCGACAGCACCGGCCGAATCGGCTCCGGCACTTCATCCTCGCTACTGCAGCCAGCCAACAGCACGCCGGCCGACAGCATCAGCAGCAGGCGCTTCATAGCTCACCCCCGTTGCCCTTGGCATCGATCTTCAGCACCTGCATGCCGGGGTGCAGCAACTGCCCGCCATTGACCACCACGGTCTCGCCGCCTTTCAGGCCACTGGCGACCACGATCCTGCCGGTGAGGTAACGGCTGACCTCGACCTTGCGCAGCTCTACCTTGTCACCCTCGCCCACTACCCAGACGGCGGGCTCATGCAGGGCCTTGGTCAGTGCCGACCATGGCAGCTCGATACTAGGCCGGCCCTGGGCATTGGTGGTGGCCGTCACCGGTGCACCCAGTTGCATCCCTGGCGGCACATCCCTCAGCCCGACCTTGACCTGTACCGTGCCGCTTTGCGCAGACACCGTGGGGGTGATTTCGCGCACGAAGCCACGGGCCTGGACCTTGGGGTCGTCCAGCAGACTGACGATCACGCCGGCATCGCTGGGCGGGGCCACCAGCAGCGATTCGTAGACATTGAACACGGCATCACGATCACCATCGGTGGCCAGGCTGAAGATTGGCATGGTCGCCTGCACCACCTGGCCGACCTCGGCCTGGCGCTCGGTAATGACCCCATCGGCCTCGGAGACCAACGCGGTATAGCTCAGTTGTTCGTTGGCATTGGCCAATTGCGCCTGCGCGGCCTTGAGCGCGCTCTGGTTGCTGCGCAGCGCGGCTTCGGCGGAATCGTATTCGCTCTGGCTGGTGTAGCCCTTGGGCAACAGCTTTTGCTGGCGAACGAAGGCAGCGCTGGTCTGGGTGACCCGCGCCTGCGCGGCGAACACCTCGGCCTTGGCCGAGTCGACATTGTTCTGCAGGTCTTTCGGGTCCAGCCGCGCCAACACCTGGTTGGCCTTTACGTGGTCGCCGACATCGACACTGCGCGAAATGATCTTGCCGCCCACACGGAACGACAGGTCGGTCTGCACCCGCGCCTGCACATCGCCAGTCAGGGTGACCCTGGCAGCGAAATCGGTGGGTGATACCTGTTGCACGCCTACGCGTGGCAGTGTTTCGGTGGTTTCTTCCTTACTACAGCCCGACAGCAGGGACACAAGCCCCAGGCAGACGACCAACAGCGGACGTATCAACGTCATGCAGGCTCCTTGC
Organism: Pseudomonas sp. B14(2017); assembly: GCF_002113255.1. NCBI lineage: Bacteria > Pseudomonadati > Pseudomonadota > Gammaproteobacteria > Pseudomonadales > Pseudomonadaceae > Pseudomonas > Pseudomonas sp. B14(2017). The sequence goes on along the minus strand of NZ_NEJY01000022.1, from coordinate 69,709 downwards.
TTGCGCGCAAATGATTCGTGGGATGCGACTGTTAGCGTAGATCAGGGTTCGATAAACGGCACTGACCGCGATCAAGCTGGCATTTTCGGCGCCTGCGCGGGCCCCTTCGCGGGCACGCCCGCTCCCACAGGATGGTCGCCAGCCTCAAGCCTGCGCTGTACCTGTGGGAGCGGGCGCGCCCGCGAAGAGGCCGGTACAGATCAGACCTGAACTGAGGCCCTGTTCAACCCCAGCTCTAAGTCATCAATCAATGCTTTGGCAAAGCCACTGAGAATTCTCGCGGCACTACCGGCCAGCCGGTCATTTTCCATCTCGGCTTCGGTCGTCAGGTGATTGATGCACCCGAGTATTACGGAGAGTTCGGAGAAGGCATGGTTGAAGGGGATGTTGGCCTGGACGCGGAACAGGTCCATGCAGGTTTCGCGGCCGACGGTGCTGCTGTGTGATGGATAGGAAGTGCCTGGAGCAGAATTGGTCATGGTGGATCTCCTATATCTGGACAAGGAGTTGCCACCTTCATCTTTCTCACGGATCAGGGCGGCAACCGTACGCGAGGTGAGAAACCGCGGATATAGGAACGCAGCCAGACGTAAGTCTGCCCGCGCACGGTTGCCATGACGAAAGCACTATATCGTTGGGTTCTCACACCCAGTCCCGACGACGTTATCCCTAGGGCATTTCCCCTACAACAGAGCAGCTTCCACACGGCTCGTAGGATAATTCCCAAGCCGATCCAGCTGAAGCCTTTGGTTTGAGTTGATGAAAAGTCGTACGCCTTCAGGGCCTCTTCGCGGGCATGCCCGCTCCCACAGGAAAGTCGCCAGCCCCAAGCCAGTGCTGTACCTGTGGGAGCGGGCGCGCCCGTGAAGAGGCCGGCACAGCAATGCATGAGCTTCTGCCATATTCAGAAACCATCAGCTACCCGGTGACCCCCGCTTCAGCCACTACCTTTCAAAAGGAGGTTCAATTTCAAGGAAGATCACAATGCCATTAGCCGAATCCCACCGACTGCGTTGTGGGCGCTACTCCGAGCCAGGCAGGCTCTACCTGCTGACCACCATCACGCACCAACGAAAACCACTGTTCCATGACTTCGACAATGCTCGCCTGGTGGTCAAACATCTGCGGGTTTCAAATGACATCCAGGATTGCCATTCCCTGGCCTGGGTAGTGATGCCGGATCACCTGCATTGGCTGGTCGAGCTGAAGGAAGTGGCATTGGGAACGTTGATGCGCAAGTTCAAATCACGCACAGCCATTGCGTTGCGCAAGGCAGGTGTCAGGCACAAACCGATCTGGCAACCCGGTTACCATTACCATGCGCTGCGGCGGGAAGAGTGTGTGGTGCATGTAGCCCGGTACATTGTTGCCAATCCCTTGAGGGCAGGATTGGTCAGGAGTGTCAGGGACTATCCACACTGGGATGCGGTATGGCTTTGAGTCGGTGTTGGGGCCTTCGCGGGCTTGCCCGCTCCCACAGGGATTTCCACATGCCTGAAGGTTTTGGTGCCCCTGTCCCACAGGGATCACCACAAGCCTGAAGGCTGTGATGTCCCTGTGGGAGCGGGCGTGCCCGCGAAAGGGCCGGATCAGGCCGACGCCGCAACCTGCGCCGGGCGCTTGACCTGTGGCTGCGAAGCATTCGCTGCAGCGCCCTCTTCGATCGCCTGCTGTATCGCCTTGCGACGGCGCTCTTCGGCCTGGCGGCTGAAGTACCAGACGAAGAAGGTCACCAGCGACACCGACAGCAGGATCAGGCTGGCCACGGCGTTGATCTCCGGCTTCACGCCCAGGCGCACCGCCGAGAACACTTCCATCGGCAAGGTGGTCGAACCAGGGCCTGACACGAAGCTGGCCAGTACCAGGTCATCCAGCGACAGGGCAAACGACATCATGCCGCCCGCCGCCAGCGACGGCGCGATCATCGGGATGGTGATCAGGAAGAACACCTTCCACGGCTTGGCACCCAGGTCCATCGCCGCTTCCTCGATCGAAAGGTCCAGCTCACGCAGGCGTGCCGACACCACCACCGCCACATACGCGGCACAGAACGTGGTATGGGCGATCCAGATGGTGACGATGCCGCGCTCCTGCGGCCAACCAATCATCTGCGCCATGGCCACGAACAGCAGCAACAGCGACAGGCCGGTGATCACCTCGGGCATTACCAGCGGCGCGGTGACCAGGCCACCGAACAGCGTGCGGCCCTTGAAGCGGGTAACCCGGGTCAGCACGAACGCCGCCAAGGTACCCAGCGCCACCGCCGCCACCGCCGTATAGCAGGCGATTTCCAGCGAACGCATCACCGACCCCATCAACTGGGTGTTGTCGAGCAGGCCGACGTACCACTTCACCGACCAGCCACCCCATACCGTCACCAGCTTGGAGGCGTTGAACGAGTAGATCACCAGGATCAGCATCGGCAGGTAGATGAACAGCAAGCCGAGCACCAGCATCAGCTTGGAGAAACTGAAGCGCTTCATGCCCTGCCCTCCATTTCTTTGGCCTGGCTGCGGTTGAACAGCAGGATCGGCACGATCAGGATCGCCAGCATGACCACCGCCAGCGCAGAGGCCACCGGCCAGTCACGGTTGTTGAAGAACTCTTGCCACAGCACCTTGCCGATCATCAGGGTTTCCGGGCCGCCAAGCAGTTCAGGAATCACGAACTCGCCCACCACCGGGATGAACACCAGCATGCAGCCGGCGATGATGCCGTTCTTCGACAGCGGTACGGTGATCTTCCAGAAGCTGTTGAAGGTGCTCGAACCCAGGTCCGAAGCGGCCTCGAGCAGGCTCGGGTCGTGCTTCACCAGGTTGGCGAACAGCGGCAGGATCATGAACGGCAGATACGAATAGACCACGCCGATGTACACCGCCAGGTTGGTGTTGAGGATCTGCAGCGGCTGGTCGATCAACCCGGTCCACAGCAGGAAGCCGTTGAGCAGGCCGTTGTTGCTGAGAATGCCCATCCAGGCATAGACGCGGATCAGGATCGCGGTCCAGGTCGGCATCATGATCAGCAACAGCAGGACCGTCTGGGTCTCCTTCTTGGCATTGGCAATGGCATAGGCCATCGGGTAGCCGATCAGCAGGCACAGCAGGGTGCTGAAGAAGGCCATCTTCAGCGAGCCCAGGTAGGCCGAGATATACAGCTCATCCTCGGTCAACAGGCCATAGTTGGCCAGGTTGAGCACCAGCTGCAGCTTGTCTTCGACGTAGCTGTAGATCTCGGTATACGGCGGGATCGCCACGTCGGCTTCGGCGAAGCTGATCTTCAGCACGATGAAGAACGGCAGCATGAAGAACAGGAACAGCCAGATGAACGGCACGCCGATCACCAGGTGCCGCCCCTCCGGGGTAATACGCTGGAAGGCTCGCTTGAGCTTGCGCAGTTTCATGACCGCAGTACCACGCCGCTGTCGTCTTCCCACCACACGTACACTTCATCGCCCCAGGTCGGGCGGGTGCCCTGGCGCTCGGCGTTGGCGACGAACGACTGGACGACCTTGCCGCTCGGCAACTCGACGTAGAACACCGAATGGCCACCCAGGTAGGCAATGTCGTGAACCTTGCCACGCGACCAGTTGTGCTCGCAGGTCGGTTGCTGGGTGGTGACCAGCATCTTTTCCGGGCGCAGCGCATAGGTGATGTGCTTGTCTTCCACCGACGTGGTGATGCCGTGGCCGACATAGATCTTGCGCTCCAGCTCCGGGCTGGCAATGATCGCGTGGCCTTCGGCGTCGTCGACCACTTCACCTTCGAACAGGTTGACGTTGCCGATGAACTCGCACACCAGGCGGCTGGTAGGCGTCTCGTAGATGTCCACCGGCGATCCGATCTGGGCGATCCAGCCCAGGTGCATGATGGCGATGCGCTCGGCCATGGTCATGGCCTCTTCCTGGTCGTGGGTCACCATCACGCAGGTCACGCCCACGCGCTCGATGATCTCCACCAGTTCCAGCTGCATCTGCGAACGCAGTTTCTTGTCCAGTGCGCCCATCGGCTCGTCGAGCAGCAGCAACTTGGGGCGCTTGGCCAGCGAGCGGGCCAGGGCCACGCGCTGGCGCTGGCCGCCGGACAGCTGGTGCGGCTTGCGCTTGGCGTACTGGGTCATGTGCACCAGCTTGAGCATCTCGGCCACGCGGGCGTCGATCTCGGCCTTGGGCATCTTGTCCTGCTGCAGGCCGAAGGCGATGTTCTGCGCCACGGTCATGTGCGGGAACAGCGCGTAGGACTGGAACATCATGTTGATCGGCCGCTCGTAGGGCGGCATGTCGGTGATGTCGACGCCATCGAGGAGGATCCGCCCTTCGGTCGGGCGCTCGAAGCCGGCCAGCATGCGCAGCAAGGTGGACTTGCCGGAACCGGAGCCACCCAGCAGGGCGAAGATCTCGCCCTTGCGGATTTCCAGGGACACATCGTCCACGGCTACCGTTTCGTCGAACTTTTTCGTGACCCGGTCGATCTTGACCAGCACCTGCTTGGGTTGCTGGCCACCCTCGAGGGCTTTTTTATAGGCACCGGAGGCAACTGCCATGAGTGAAACTCCCAACAAGATTTTTGTGCCCGCGAGCCCTGTTCTACAGGTGCCGCCACGGGCCTGGATTTTTACTTGCCCGACTTGACCTTGGTCCAGCTACGGGTCATCAGCCGTTGCACCTTGGGTGGCAACTCTGAGTTCACGAACATCTTGTCCAGCACTTCCTGCGGTGGGTAAACCGCGGCGTCAGTCCTCACGGCCTGGTCCATCAGGTCGCCAGCCTTGGGGTTCGGGTTGGCGTAACCGACGTAATCACTGACCTGGGCGATAACCTCAGGCTTCAGCAAATAGTTGATGAAGGCATGCGCCTCTTTGACGTTTTTGGCGTCCTTGGGGATCGCCAGCACGTCGAACCAGAGGTTGCCGCCTTCCTTGGGAATGGCGTAGGCCAGGTTCACGCCCTTCTTCGCTTCTTCGGCGCGGGCCTTGGCCTGGAACACATCACCCGAGAAACCTGCCGCGACGCAGATGTCGCCGTTGGCCAGGTCGGTGATGTACTTGGACGAGTGGAAGTAGGTCACGTACGGGCGTACCGCCAGCAGTTTCTTCTCGGCGGCCTGGTAGTCCTTGGCATTGGTGCTGTTGGGGTCCAGCCCCATGTAGTTGAGCACCGCCGGCAGCATTTCGTCCGCCGAGTCGAGGAAGGCCACGCCGCACTTGGCGAGCTTCTTCATGTTCTCGGGCTCGAACAGCACTGCCCAGGAGTCGATGGTGTCCACGCCCAGCGCGGCCTTCACCTTGTCGACGTTGTAACCGATGCCGTTGGTGCCCCACAGGTAAGGCACGGCGTACTGGTTGCCCGGGTCGTTCCTTTCCAGGCGCTTCATCAGCGCCGGGTCCAGGTTGGAATAATTGGGCAGCAGGCTCTTGTCGAGCTTCTGGAACGCGCCCGCCTTGATCTGCTTGCCGAGGAAATGGTTGGATGGCACTACCACGTCATAGCCGGTGTTGCCGGCCAGCAGCTTGCCTTCCAGAGTTTCGTTGGAGTCGAACACGTCTTGCACGGGCTTGATGCCCGTGGCTTTCTCGAAGTCCGCGAGTGTGGTCGGGCCGACGTAGTCGGACCAGTTGTAGAAGTGCACCGTAGGCGCCGCTTGGACGCTGCATGCCAGCGTCAGGCCCGCTCCAGCCATCAAGGCCTTGCGGAATACAGAAATGGACAAGTGGGTGGTCCTCACAATCAGTGCCTGGGTAGCGACAATGCTGCCGCACACGCAAAACCGGCGCGCAACTTACCTTCGCAGCTTCGATGCCGCAATCATCAATTGCCTTTCACTGGCTCTGGGCCGGGATTCCCCGGCCCAGAGGTACCGCATCGGGCTTATTTGCCCGACTTGATCTTGGTCCAGCTGCGGGTGATCACACGCTGGGCAGACGCTTCAGGCGCAGCGATCGCGTACAGCTGCTTCTTCACTTCAGCTGGCGGATAGATGCTCGGATCGCTGGTGATTTCCTTGTCCACGAACTGGGTGGCGGCAGCGTTGCCGTTCGGGAAGCGCACGGCGTTGGTGATCTCGGCCATGATTTCCGGCTGCATCAGGAAGTTCATGAACTGGTAGGCAGCGTCTTTATGCTCGGCATCCTTGGGGATGGCGACCATGTCGTAGAAGGTACCGGCACCTTCCTTCGGAATGACGTAGTCCACCTTGACCTTGTCGCCGGCTTCGTGAGCACGAGCCTTGGACTGCTCCAGGTCACCCGAGTAACCGACGGCTACGCAGATGTTGCCGTTGGCCATGTCGCCGATGTACTTGGACGAGTGGAAGTAGGTGATCGAAGGACGGATCTTGAGGAACAGGTCCTCGGCGGCCTTCAGGTCTTCCTTCTTGGTGCTGTTGCTCGGCAAGCCCAGGTAGTGCAGCGCAGCTGGCAGCATTTCGGTCGGGGCATCCAGGAAGCTCACGCCGCAGCTCTTGAGCTTGGCGATGTTTTCAGGCTTGAACACCACGTCCCACGAGTCGATCTTGTCCACGCCCAGCGCGGCCTTGACCTTCTCCGGGTTGTAGCCGATGCCGATCGAGCCCCACATGTACGGGAAGGCGTGCTTGTTGTCCTTGTCGCTGGCATCGCCAACGGCCTTGAGCAGGTCAGGGTCGAGGTTCTTCCAGTTCGGCAGCTTGGAGCGGTCCAGTTCCTCGTACACGCCAGCCTTGATCTGCTTGGCCAGGAAGTTGTTCGAAGGCACGACGATGTCATAGCCCGACTTGCCTGCCAGCAGCTTGGCTTCGAGGGTTTCGTTGCTGTCGAAGACGTCGTACTTGACCTTGATGCCCGACTGTTTCTCGAACTTGGCGATGGTGTCCGGAGCGATGTAGTCCGACCAGTTGTAGACGTTCAACACCTTGTCTTCAGCCTGAACAGCGGTAGCCATGGCACCCATCAGGGCGGTGGCCAGCAACGTCTTGCCCAATTTATTCATGCGTAATGCTCCAGAATTTTTTATTTAGCCATCTGTTCAGCAGCCAGGACCTACGGTGCAGAGCGCGCGGCGACTGAAACAGTCGCTAGTCTGGCAAGTTACAAGGCTCTGTATCAAGGAAAGCAGGGCCTTGTAACGACTTAATGTCACATCGCGGAGGCCTGAGTGGCTGTTCTGAATATTCAAGTTCGAGTGCAAGGGTTTACTGGGCAAGGCGGCACGACGAGTCGTAGCCAGCTACGGCGAGGAGTGCCAACGCCGCCCAGTAAAGCCTTGTGCCGAAATTGAGTATTCAAAACAGCCATTCAGGCCTCTCCAGCCTAGCAAACTGTCAACGAATCGCTTCGAGCGTCAGGTCCAGGCATTTGCGTGCCTTTTCCACCAGTTCGTCGATCTCTGCATGGCTGATCACCAGCGGCGGCGCAATGATCATGGTGTCACCCACCGCACGCATGATCAGGCCGTTTTCGAAGCAGAAGGTGCGGCAGATCATGCCCACGCCCTTGCCTTCGTAACGGCTGCGGGTGGCCTTGTCCTTGACCAGCTCGATCGCGCCGAGCAGACCCAGGCCGCGTACCTCGCCCACCAGAGGGTGGTCCTGCAGTTCACGCAAACGCTTTTGCAAAAACGGTGCCGCTTCGCTGCGCGCCTTCTCGACGATTTTCTCGTCACGCAGGATGCGCAGGTTTACCAGGCCCACGGCGGCCGCTACCGGGTGGCCGGAGTAGGTGAAGCCGTGGTTGAAGTCGCCGCCTTCGCTGAGTACCTGGGCCACGGTGTCACGCACGATCACACCGCCCATTGGGATGTAACCGGAAGTCAGGCCCTTGGCGATGGTCATCAGGTCAGGCTTGAGGTCGTAGTAGTCGGAACCGAACCACTCGCCGGTACGGCCGAAACCGCAGATCACTTCGTCGGCGACGAACAGGATGTCGTACTTGGCGAGGATCTCCTTCACCTTCGGCCAGTAGGTTTCCGGCGGGATGATCACGCCGCCGGCGCCCTGGATCGGCTCGGCGATGAAGGCGGCGACATTGTCTTCGCCGACTTCGAGGATTTTCTTCTCCAATTGCTCGGCCGCCCACACCCCGAACTCATCCGGCGTCATGTCGCCGCCTTCGCCGAACCAGTAAGGCTGCGGGATATGCACGATGCCCGGGATCGGCAGGCCGCCCTGCTCGTGCATGCCGCTCATGCCGCCCAGGCTGGCACCAGCCACGGTGGAGCCGTGGTAGCCGTTGATGCGGCCGATGATGGTCTGCTTCTGTGGCTTGCCTTTCAGCGCCCAGTAATGGCGGACCATGCGCAGCACGGTGTCGTTGCCTTCGGAGCCGGAGCCGGTGAAGAACACATGGGTCATGCCTTGCGGCGCCACATCGGAGATTGCCTTGGCCAGTTCCAGCGCAGGCGGGTGGGCAGTCTGGAAGAACAGGTTGTAGTACGGCAGCTCGCGCATCTGCTTTTCTGCTGCCTGCACCAGTTCTTCACGGCCATAACCCACTGCCACGCACCACAGGCCAGCCATGCCGTCGAGGATCTTGTGCCCCTCGCTATCCCACAAATGCACACCCTGGGCCTTGGTGATGATGCGCGGCCCCTTCTCCTTCAGCTGCTTGTAGTCGCTGAAGGGCGCGAGGTGATGCTCCCCGCTCAGGGTTTGCCATTCACGGGTTTGCGGGTTGTTGACGCTCATGTGCTTCTCCGTTGTTCGACAGCCGCGTCCTGCGGCACCAAGTTGATCAGACAGCAAACAGCAGGAACTCACGCTCCCAGGAACTGATGACTCGCTTGAAGTTCTCGTGCTCGGCGCGCTTGGTGGCGACGTAGCCGGTGATGAACTTCTTGCCCAGGTACTGCACCAGTGCACGGCTGTTTTCCATGCGCTCCAGGGCATCTTCGATGGTCAGTGGCAGGCGCAGGTTGCGGCGTTCGTAGCCACGGCCCTGCACCGGCGCGCTGGCGTCGATGCCTTCGACCATGCCGATGTAGCCACACAGCAGGCTGGCGGCGATGGCCAGGTAAGGGTTGGCGTCGGCGCCTGGCAGGCGGTTCTCGACCCGGCGGCTTTGCGGGCCGGCGTCCGGCACGCGCAGGCCGACGGTACGGTTTTCCTCGCCCCATTCCACATTCACCGGCGCCGAGGTGTCGGGCAGGAAGCGGCGGAACGAGTTGACGTTGGGGGCGAACAGCGGCAATGCCTCGGGGATGAACTTCTGCAGGCCACCGATGTGGTGCAGGAACAGTTCGCTCATGCTGCCGTCGTCGTTGCTGAAGATGTTCTTGCCGGTGGCCACGTCGACCACGCTCTGGTGCAGGTGCATGGCACTGCCTGGCTCACCGGTCATGGGCTTGGCCATGAAGGTGGCGGCCACATTGTGCTTGAGCGCGGCCTCGCGCATGGTGCGCTTGAACACCAGGATCTGGTCAGCCAGATGCAGGGCGTTGCCATGACGGAAGTTGATCTCCATCTGCGCCGTGCCGTCTTCATGGATCAGCGTGTCGAGGTCCAGCTGCTGCAGTTCGCACCAGTCGTAGACGTCTTCGAACAGCGGGTCGAATTCGTTGGCGGCTTCGATCGAGAACGACTGGCGGCCGGTTTCCGGGCGGCCCGAACGGCCTACCGGGGGCTGCAGCGGGAAGTCCGGGTCTTCGCTGCGCTTGGTCAGGTAGAACTCCATCTCCGGCGCGACGATCGGCTGCCAGCCCTTGTCGGCATATAGTTTGAGGACTTTCTTCAGCACGTTGCGCGGCGACAGTTCGACCGGGTTGCCCTTCTTGTCGTAGGTGTCGTGGATCACCTGGGCGGTCGGCTCGATGGCCCATGGCACCAGGAACACGGCGTTCTCGTCGGGGCGGCAGATCATGTCGATGTCCGCCGGGTCCAGCAGTTCGTAATAGATGTCGTCGTCGACGTAGTCGCCGGTCACGGTCTGCAGCAGCACGCTCTCGGGCAGGCGCATGCCTTTTTCGGCGATGAATTTGTTGGTAGGCGAAATCTTGCCGCGCGTGATGCCGGTCAGGTCACTGATCATGCATTCGACTTCGGTGATCTTGTGCTCTTTCAACCAATCGGTGAGCTGGTCGAGGTTGTTACTCATAAATACCTCAGGAGGTAAGGTGGTCCGCGCACTGATTCTGGATGGAGTACATTGCTAAAGCAAAAACCCCCGCGCAGAGCCACAGTGGATACACTGAAAACAGGTGCGTCCGTAATGAGTTCGAAGGGCAGGAAGACGAAACGAAGGGCGGCAAGCCGCTACGAGGGCAGGTCCGGGAGCGCCAAACGTCAATTATTGCGGCCAGGGCGGCCACGCCATTGACGAAGCTTGCAAAAAAGACGGATGTACCCGATGGCACTGCGCAGGCAGTGCTTTCAGGTCTCGGCAAGCGGACCATGTGACCCTCGTATTATTGTGTTCTGGGTTGAGACCGAGCTTAGCCTTGTTCATTTTTTTACACAACACCTCCGTAAAAAATAAAACACGGTTGGTCGGAGATAGCCCTTTGCGCGGGAAATAGCGGATAATGGTTTGCCCCGAGATGCAGCAAATCTGCCGTCGATGTGCCATTTCAGGGCATCATGGGGTTGGCTTGACATCAGTTTGTCTTTTCGATTGACTGGTCTTGCAAGCCCCCCTTGATTGATATTTTTAACAACAAAGGTGTTGCATCATGTCGGTACCCCCGCGTGCCGTTCAGCTTAACGAAGCGAACGCGTTCCTTAAGGAACATCCTGAGGTTCTCTACGTTGACCTTCTGATTGCAGATATGAATGGTGTGGTGCGTGGCAAGCGCATAGAGCGCACCAGCCTCCACAAGGTTTACGAGAAAGGCATCAACCTGCCTGCCTCCCTCTTCGCCCTGGACATCAACGGTTCCACCGTTGAAAGCACCGGGCTGGGCCTGGACATCGGCGATGCTGACCGCATCTGCTACCCGATCCCCGGCACCCTCTCCAACGAACCCTGGCAGAAGCGCCCGACCGCCCAGCTGCTGATGACCATGCACGAGCTCGAAGGTGAGCCGTTTTTTGCCGACCCGCGTGAAGTGCTGCGCCAGGTGGTCGACAAGTTCACCGAGATGGGCCTGACCATCTGCGCCGCGTTCGAGCTGGAGTTCTACCTGATCGACCAGGAGAACGTGAACGGCCGCCCGCAGCCGCCACGCTCGCCAATTTCGGGCAAGCGCCCGCAGTCGACCCAGGTGTACCTGATCGACGACCTCGACGAATATGCCGACTGCCTGCAGGACATCCTGGAAGGCGCGAAGGAGCAAGGCATCCCGGCCGACGCCATCGTCAAGGAAAGCGCCCCGGCGCAGTTCGAAGTCAACCTGCACCACGTGGCCGACCCGCTCAAGGCCTGCGACTACGCGGTACTGCTCAAGCGGTTGATCAAGAACATCGCCTACGACCATGAAATGGACACCACCTTCATGGCCAAGCCCTACCCGGGCCAGGCAGGCAACGGCCTGCATGTACACATTTCCGTGCTGGACAAAGATGGCAACAACATCTTCACCAGCGAGGATCCCGAGCAGAACGCCGCGCTACGTCACGCTGTCGGCGGTGTGCTCGAGACCCTGCCCGCGTCCATGGCGTTCCTTTGCCCGAACGTCAACTCGTACCGCCGCTTCGGCGCGCAGTTCTATGTGCCGAACGCGCCAAGCTGGGGCCTGGACAACCGCACCGTGGCCCTGCGCGTGCCGACCGGCTCGCCGGACGCCGTGCGCATCGAGCACCGCGTGGCCGGTGCCGACGCCAACCCGTACCTGATGATGGCCGCCGTACTGGCCGGCGTGCACCATGGCCTGACCAACAAGGTCGAGCCGGGTGAGCCGATCGAAGGCAACTCGTACGAGCAGCTGGAGCAGAGCCTGCCGAACAACCTGCGCGATGCCCTGCGCGAGCTGGACGACAGCGAGATCCTGAACAAGTACATCGATCCGAAGTACATCGACATCTTCGTCGCGTGCAAGGAGAGCGAGCTGGAGGAGTTCGAGCACTCGATCTCCGACCTCGAGTACAACTGGTACCTGCATACCGTGTAAACAAAAACGCCGCCCACAAGGGCGGCGTTTTTGTTCGAGATTGGTGTCGCCTGCTTCGCGGGCTTGCCCGCTCCCACAGGGTCATCACAAGGTCTAAAGCCTGCGGTGTACCTGTGGGAGCGGGCGAGCCCGCGAAGAGGCCGGTACAGGCTTACAGAGGCTTCTCGAAGATTTTCGAATTGCGCTGGTAGTTGTACAGCGAAGCCCGCGCCGCTGGCAGCCGCTCGACCCCGCTCGGCGCAAACCCGCGTTCGCGGAACCAGTGCGCAGTACGCGTCGTCAGCACGAACAGGGTGTTCAGCCCCAACTGCCGCGCCCGGCTTTCGATGCGCTCCAGCAGCTCGTCGCCACGCCCGCCATGGCGGTACTCCGGGTTCACCGCCAGGCACGCCAGCTCGCCGGCGTCGGAGTCGGCAATCGGGTACAACGCCGCACAGGCGATGATCATGCCCTCGCGCTCGACCACGCTGAACTGCTCGATCTCCCGCTCCAGCACCTCACGCGAACGGCGCACCAGAATGCCCTGCTCTTCCAGCGGGCTGATCAGTTCCAGCAAACCGCCCACGTCCTCGATGGTCGCCTCGCGCACCACTTCGAACTGCTCCTGCGACACCAGCGTGCCGCCACCGCCACGGGTGAACAGCTCGGTCAGCAAGGCGCCGTCCTCGGCATAGCTCACGATATGGCTGCGCGCCACGCCGCCTTTGCAGGCTTCGGCCGCGGCATCCAGCAATTCGCCCTGGTAGTCGCTGCCCAGGCGCTGCAGATGCGGGGCAACCTGCTGCGGGCGCAGCTCACGCACCAGCTTGCCATCGGCATCAAGCAGGCCCGGCTCGGCACCGAACAGCAGCAGCTTGTCGGCACCCAGTTCGATGGCGGCGCGGGTGGCCACGTCTTCGCAGGCCAGGTTGAAGATTTCACCCGTGGGCGAGTAGCCCAGCGGCGACAACAGCACGATGGAGCGCTCGTCGAGCAGGCGGCTGATGCCCTTGCGGTCGACCCGGCGCACTTCGCCGGTGTGGTGGTAGTCCACGCCTTCGAGCACGCCGATCGGCCGCGCCGTGACCAGGTTGCCGGACGCCACGCGCAGGCGCGAGCCCTGCATGGGCGAAGCGGCGATGTCCATCGACAGGCGTGCCTCGATGGCCAGGCGCAGGGCGCCGACGGCATCGATCACGCAATCCAGGGTGGCGGCATCGGTGATGCGCAGGCCACGGTGGTAGTGCGGGGTCAGGCCGCGATCAGCCAGGCGGCTTTCGATCTGCGGGCGCGAGCCATGCACCAGCACCAGGCGCACGCCCAGGCTGTGCAGCAGCACCAGGTCGTGGACGATGTTGCCGAAATTAGGGTGTTCCACCCCATCGCCCGGGAGCATGACCACGAAGGTGCAGTCGCGATGGGCATTGATATACGGGGAGGCATGACGCAGCCAGTTGACGTAGTCGGGCATGACAGGGCCTGTGAATAAGTGGACGGAGAACGGCGATACAGGGGGCGTTCAGGATCATCGTCGGAACAGGCTTGCGGTCACGCGCGGTCTCCTCTAGGCAGGAACGAAACAGTTCGGTTGACGTTTAGTCCAGGCAATAGTGCCGGATCAGGTCACGCAATAGACGCACGGTAGGCTCGATTCGTGACATTTCCAGATATTCGCCGGGCTGGTGGGCACAGGCGATGTCGCCGGGCCCCAGCACGATGGTCTGGCAACCCAGTTGCTGAAGATAAGGCGCTTCGGTGCCGAACGCCACCGCTTCGGCGCGATGGCCGGTCAGGCGCTCCGCCACTTGCACCAGCTCGGCGTCGGCTGCCTGCTCGAATGGCGGCACCTCCGGGAACAGCGGCGCATAGTCAATGCGCACCTCAAAGCGCTCTGCCACCGGCACCAGCTTGGCGCGGATGGCTGCGCGCAGTTGCTCCACGTCCATGCCTGGCAGCGGGCGCAGGTCGAATTCCAGGGCGCACTGGCCGCAGATACGGTTGGGGTTGTCACCGCCGTGGATGCAGCCGAAGTTCATGGTCGGGGTCGGTACGGTGAATTGCGGGTTGCGGTAGGTTTGCTGCCATTGCTGGCGCAGGCCCATCAGCTCGCCCATCACTGCGTGCATGGCCTCCATGGCGCTGCGGCCCAGGCTTGGGTCCGAGGAGTGGCCGCTGCGCCCGAGGATGTCGATGCGGTCCATGAGAATGCCCTTGTGCATACGGATCGGCCGCAGCCCGGTGGGCTCGCCGATCACCGCCGCACGGCCGAGTGGCTGGCCGGCCTCGGCCAGGGCGCGGGCGCCGGACATGGAGCTTTCTTCGTCACAGGTGGCGAGGATCAGCAGCGGTTGCTTGAAATCGTGCTCCAGCAGCGGGATGACCGCCTCGATGACCAGGGCGAAGAAGCCCTTCATGTCGCAGCTGCCCAGGCCGACCCAGCGGCCATCGGTTTCGGTCAGCTTCAGCGGGTCGCTGGCCCACAGCTGTTCGTCATAGGGTACGGTGTCGCTGTGCCCCGCCAGCACCAGGCCCCCCGGGCCAGTGCCACGGCTGGCCAGCAGGTTGAACTTGCCGGGGCTGACCTGCTGGATGTCGCACTTGAAACCCAGGTCGCCCAGCCAGCCGGCCAGCAGGTCGATGACCTGGCGGTTGGACTGGTCCAGCGCAGGCTGGGTGCAACTGACCGAGGGCGCGGCGATCAGGGCGGCGAACTGGTCTTTCAGCGTCGGCAACGGCATGCGCGTACTCCTCGGAAGCGTTGCCCATCATAGCAATGCCGTCCAACCGTGTGGGCTTCTTCGCGGGTAAACCCGCTCCCACAGGGAAAGCGCTACACCTGAGGGCTACACAGTACCTGTGGGAGCGGGTTCACCCGCGAAGAAGGCCACCACGATCCAACAGTCGAGAGCCGACTCCTGTAGACTGCTGGGCAACCACGCCCCCTCCTTCGAGCCTGTGATGCACAAAGAAACCGAACTCAAGCTCCGCGCCAGCCGCGAGACCCTTGCCGCCCTGCGCGAGCACCCTCTGCTGAAAAAGCGCAACAAGTCCGGCTGGCAGACCCGCGAACTGCTCAACCAGTACTTCGACACCCCCGAGCGCGAGCTCTCCGCCGCCCGTGTCGCCCTGCGCCTGCGCCGCGATGGCGAGGCCATCATCCAGACCCTCAAGTGCCGCGGCACCAGCGTGGCCGGCCTGTCCGAGCGCAACGAGCACGAATGGCAGCTGGACAAGGTCAAGCTCGACCTGAAGAAGCTCGACGACAGCTGCTGGCCCGCGCAACTGGCCAACCTGGACAAAAAGACCATCAAGCCGCTGTTCACCACCGACTTCAGCCGTGAATACGCCGAAATCGCCTGGGGCCGTGGCAAGAGCAAGGTGGTGATCGAGGCCGCGCTGGACCAGGGGTTCGTGATCGCCGGCAAGCGCAAGGAAGAAATCTGCGAGCTGGAACTGGAACTGCGTGAAGGCGAGCCGCAGGCACTGCTGGAACTGGCCGCCGAGCTGGCCGCCAGCCTGCCGTTGATGCCATGCGACATCAGCAAGGCCGAGCGTGGTTACCGCCTGCTGGAGCCGGACAGCTACGAGCTGGGCCTGCCGCACACCGAGCTGGAAGCCGAAATGGCCGTGGACGACGCCTACGCCGCACTGGCCTGGCAACTGCTGGGCAGCAGCCAGCGCCTGGCCGAGCAATACCGCCACAACGGCCACTGGCGCCTGCTGCAGGACTGGGTCGAGTGCCTGAGCGAGCTGCGTGCCATTACCGCCAGCCTGGGCCAGGCCGCGCCGCGCGCCACCACCCGCGACCTGCGCAGCAGCCTCGACGCCCTGCTCGAAGACTGGCGCCCGCTGGTGCAGGCCGGCAACGAAGACGAAGATATCCGCCGCGCCGCCCCCGAGCAGTTCGCCGAAGAGCTGGAGGACGTGCGCTGGGGCCAGTTCTCGCTGGAAACCTCGCGCTGGCTGCTGGCCCGTGCCTGGACCGTGGAGCGCAAAGGCCGTGGCGAGCGCCAGGGCAAGGCGCAGCTGGCAAGCTGGCTGGCGCACCTGCTGGGCGAAGAAGGCCGAGCGTTGAAGCTGCCGCTGTATACCCAGCGTCCGGAAGACCTGGCCGAGCAACTGCCGCGTATCGAGCAGCTGCTGGCCTGGCTGCACCATGCCCGTCAGGTGCTGGAAGCGCCGCAGATGGACCGCCTGTATGGCGACCTGAAGAAGCTGCATGAGCTGGCTGAACAGCCGATCAGCGATGAAGTGCTGGAAGCGCGTATCGAACAGGCTCGTGCGGTGGACCAGAGCCGCGGCTGGAAGCACTTGCTCAAGGCGTGATACCGCGTCGCATTCTTCGCGGGTAAACCCGCTCCCACAGGGGTCGCGCTGCTCTCTGGCTCACTGATAACCCTGTGGGAGCGGGTTTACCCGCGAATGCCTCAGCGCGACAGTGGCAGGCTGGTGGTGGATTTTATCTCCGACAGCGCCACGATCGAGTTCACCTCCTGTATCCCCGGCACGTTCGACAGCTTTTCGAAGAAGAACCGTTCATAAGCCTCGATATCCGGGGTGACGATGCGCAACAGGAAGTCCACCGACCCCATCAGCACATAACACTCCAGCACCTCCGGAAACCCGCGGATTGCGTCGGTGAACTCGGTGAAGTTGGAGCGCCCGTGGGCGTTCAGTTTCACCTCGGCGAATATCTGCGTGTTCAGGCCGACCTTCTTGCGGTCCAGCAAGGTCACCTGCCCGCGAATCACCCCCTCCGCCTTCAACCGCTGGATACGCCGCCAGCACGGCGATTGCGACAGCCCCACGCGTTCGGCGATCTGCGCGCTGGACAGCGAAGCGTCCTCCTGCAGCAGTTCGAGGATACGGCGGTCGTAGGCGTCCAGCTCGCTGTGCATCAATAATTCTCCTGAACAGCACTTCATGAATAGAACAATTCGCCAATACAGCGAAATGATCAAATCATAGCGAAAAAATACCGCCGCCAACGTGCAAGAATTTCTCCCACATTTGCGGAGACCAGCATGAACGCACAGCCCCGTACCGACGCCTGGGCCGCCAGCAGCGCCCACAGCACCGTGCACTATCGCCTGCAGGCCGAGGCCGAGCCTGACAGCCTGTGCCGGGTGCTCAACCTGTTTGCCCTGCAGTTCCTGACCCCGCACAGCGTGCAGGTCAGCCAGCAGGATGACTGGCTGGATATCGAGGTCGGCATCGGCGGCCTGAGCTGGCACCGGGCCGAGGTGATTGCGCAAAAACTGCGCAACCTGGTGTGTGTGGGTGAGGTGAGCCTGAGCAACCTGCAGCGGGTGGAGCTGGCGGTTGTGTAAGCATTTACCGGCCCTATCGCCGGCAAGCCGGCTCCCACAGGTACAGCGCAATCTTCGAGCCTGTGGTGATCCTGTGGGAGCTGGCTTGCCGGCGATAGGGCCAGTACAGGCACAGTAAATTCCCGAAACTTTTCACTTCCGTTAACCTTCCGCCGTCCGGCTAGCCTTGATCAGCACTCCCCTATCAGGCACGGACGCCCACCATGCACACCCCCGACAACCCGGCACTCGACCTCAAGCACCTGCTCCAGGCCCTGCTCGCCGACCAGCACCTGCACGCCAACGACACCCTGCAGGTACTCGAGCACGCCACCACTCACCCCACCGCCCACCCGCTGGAACAGATCGCCGCCTGCGCCCTGGAAGACCGCCGACACCCTGGCCAGCCCCTGGACCTGGACCGCCTCTGCCAATGGCTGGCCAACAAGGTCGGCCAGCCCTACCTGCGCATCGACCCGCTGCAACTGGACCTGCCCCAGGTCACCGGCCTGATATCCCCGGCCTTCGCCCAGCGCCACGGCATCCTTATCGTCGCCGCCGACGCTTCCAGCGTCACCGTTGCCAGCGCCCAGCCCTACCAGGACGACTGGCTGGCCGACCTCACCCGCAGCCTGGGCCGGCCGATCCGTCGCGTGCTGGCCAACCCGCAGCAGGTCCGCCAGGCAGGGCAGTCGTTCCACCGCCTGGCCCAATCGGTAAAGGGCGCGCAACACCAGCAGTCAGCCAGCCTGGGCGAACTCGAACAGCTGCTGGAGCTGGGCAAGCGCCAGGCCGAGGCCAGTGCGGACGACGCGCACATCGTGCATATCGTCGACTGGCTGCTGCAGTACGCCATCGAGCAACGCGCCAGCGATATCCACCTGGAACCACGCCGCGAGCAGGGCCAGCTGCGCTACCGCATCGACGGCCTGCTGCACAACGTCTATGCCTTCCCCGCCGGGGTGACCCTGGCGCTGGTCAGCCGCCTGAAACACCTGGGGCGCATGGACGTCGCGGAAAAACGCCGGCCGCAGGATGGCCGGCTGCAAAGCCGCCTGCCTGGCGGCGGCGAGGTGGAACTGCGGCTGTCGACCTTGCCGACCCCGTTCGGCGAAAAACTGGTGCTGCGCCTGTTCGACCCGCAACAGCTGCAAGAAGGCTTCGACCGGCTGGGCCTGGATGGGCCACAACTGGACCAGTGGCAAGGCCTGCTGCGCCAGCGCCAGGGCATCATCCTGCTCACCGGCCCCACCGGGTCCGGCAAGACCAGCACGCTGTACGCCAGCCTCAAGCTGCTGGCCACGCCGCAGGTCAACCTGTGCACCATCGAAGACCCGATCGAGCGCCTGGATCCCACCTTCAACCAGTTGCAGGTGCAGCCCGCCCTGGACCTGGGTTTCGCCAACGGTGTGCGGGCCATGCTGCGCCAGGACCCGGACATCATCATGATCGGCGAAATCCGTGACCGCGAGACCGCCCTGGTGGCGGTGCAGGCTGCCCTGACCGGGCACCTGGTGCTGTCGACCCTGCATACCAACGACGCCTGTGGCGCGATCACCCGCCTGCAGGAGCTGGGTGTGGCCGACTACCTGATCAAGGCAACGCTGGTAGGGGTAATGGCCCAGCGGTTGGTGCGCACACTGTGCGCGGATTGCCGGGATGGTGCAGCGCTGCCCGAAGGCCAGCCGTGCCGTACCTGTCGTGGCACGGGGTTCCATGGCCGCACAGGGTTGTTCGAGCTGCTGGTGCCCAGCGACAGCCTGCGCGCCCTGATAGGCCCGGGCAGCGATCTGGCCAGTTTGCGGCGCCAGGCCGTGGCCGATGGCTTGCTCGATCTGCGCCGCTGCGGCGAAGCCAAGGTAGCCTGCGGGCAGACCCGCCAAGAGGAAGTGCTACGGGCCTGTTCCTGAGCAAAAATCCTTTGTATTCAAGGAACTTGCCCCCCTGTGACAGGATCAAATCGCGCATCTTCAACCCTCACCCTTCGAGGTGTTTCAACATGCGTTTCAAAACCGCCATCGCTGCCGCTGCCTTGCTTTCGCTGCCTATCGGCTCGGCCATGGCCGATACCTTCTGGCGTAACGTGATGACTACCGGTGCTACCACGGCATCGAGCTACCTGACTTCCGGGGATCACAAGCTGGTGATGGCGGCGCAGGATGACGCCGGCAGCTTCGTGGCCAGCGAAGGCGCGATCCGCGGGCCGTTCCTTGAAGCGGCGATTCGCCAGGCCCGCGCGGAAAACCCGGGGATGCAGGCTTCCGACATGGAACTGGCCAATGCCATCCTGGCCAAGAATGCGGTAGCCGAGTAACCACGGCGGGGGCTTCGCCCCCGATCGCCGGCAAGCCAGCTCCCACAGGTACTGCACCATTCTCCAGGCCTGTGCAGTACCTGTGGGAGCCGGCTTGCCGGCGATGAAGCCAACACCCATCTTCACCCCTAACGATAAGCCTCCACCGGCACACAAGCACAGAACAGATTCCTGTCCCCATACACGTTGTCGACCCGGTTCACCGCTGGCCAGTACTTGTGCTGGCGCACATGAGCACTGGGCGCCACCGCCTGTTCCAGGCTGTAGGGCCTGTCCCACACCGCCAGCACATCGGCCAGGGTATGCGGCGCATGCTTGAGCGGGTTGTTCTCCGCCGGCCAGTTGCCCTCCTGCACTTCGCCAATTTCCGCCCGAATCGCCAGCATCGCCTCGACGAAGCGGTCCAGCTCGGCCTTCGACTCACTCTCGGTCGGCTCGACCATCAGCGTGCCCGGCACCGGGAACGACATGGTCGGCGCGTGGAAGCCATAGTCCATCAGGCGCTTGGCCACGTCCTCTTCGCTGATGCCGGTCAGCGCCTTCAGCGGCCGCAGGTCGAGAATGCACTCATGCGCCACCCGCTGGTTGCGCCCGCGGTAGAGTACCGGGAAGGCGCCACCCAGCTGGCTGGCCAGGTAATTGGCCGAGAGGATCGCCACCTCGCTGGCATCGGCCAGCTGCGGCCCCATCATGGCTATGTACATCCAGCTGATCGGCAAGATGCTCGCACTGCCCCAGGGCGCGGCACTGACCGCGCTGTTGTTCGGGTCCAGGCCGGGTACCGGCACCACCGGGTGGCTGGCGACGAACGGCTTGAGGTGCGCGCGAATGCCGATCGGGCCCATGCCCGGCCCGCCACCACCGTGGGGAATGCAGAAGGTCTTGTGCAGGTTCATGTGTGAAACGTCGGCGCCGATATCCGCCGGCCGCGCCAGGCCCACCTGGGCATTGAGGTTGGCGCCATCCATGTACACCTGGCCACCGTGCTGGTGGACCACTTCGCAGATTTCGCGAATCCCCTCTTCATACACGCCGTGGGTCGACGGGTAAGTGATCATCAGGCACGACAACCGATCCCCGGCCGAGTGGGCCTTGGCCCTGAGGTCGGCCAGGTCGACGTTGCCATCGTCGTCGCAATCGACGATCACCACCTCCATGCCGGCCATTTGCGCCGACGCCGGGTTGGTGCCGTGGGCCGACGACGGGATCAGGCACAGCGTGCGTTGCGGCTGGTGGCGGCTGCGGTGGTAGCGGGTAATGGCCATCAGGCCAGCGTACTCGCCCTGGGCACCGGAGTTGGGCTGCATGCAGATGGCATCGAAGCCGGTAATGGCGCACAGCCAGCTTTCCAGTTCGTCGATCATCGCCTTGTAGCCGGTGGCCTGGGCCGCCGGGGCAAACGGATGCAGCTGGGCAAAGCCAGGCCAGGTGATGGGGATCATCTCGCTGGTGGCGTTGAGCTTCATGGTGCACGAACCCAGCGGGATCATCGACTGGTTCAGCGCCAGGTCCTTGTTCTCGAGCTGCTTGAGGTAGCGCAGCATCTCGGTTTCGCTGTGGTGCAGGTTGAACACCGGGTGGGCGAGGAACGGCGTGCGCCGCACCAGGCTGGCAGGGATGCCTTCGGGCAGGGCCAGCTGGTCGAGTGCGGCTATATCCAGGCCGTGATCCACCCCCAGGAAGATGTCGAACAGGCGCAGCACCGTCTGCTCCGAGCAGGTCTCGTCCAGGCTCACGCCCAGGTGCCCGCGGCCAAGGATGCGCAAGTTGATCTGCGCGGCTTCGGCGCTTTCGATGATGGCCACCTGGGCACCGCCGACGTCCAGGGTAAGGGTGTCGAAGAAGTGCTGGTTTAGGCGCTTGATGCCCTTGGCCTCGAGGCCGGCGGCCAGGATGAAGGTCAGCCGGTGCACACGCTGGGCAATGCGCTGCAGGCCTTCCGGGCCGTGGTATACCGCATAGAAGCCGGCAATGTTGGCCAGCAGCACCTGGGCCGTGCAGATGTTGGAGTTGGCCTTCTCGCGGCGGATATGCTGCTCGCGGGTCTGCAGGGCCATGCGCAACGCGGTGTTGCCACGGGCATCGCGCGACACGCCGATGATGCGCCCCGGCATGGCTCGCTTGTAGTCATCGCGGCAGGCGAAATAGGCCGCGTGGGGGCCGCCATAGCCCATCGGTACGCCAAAGCGCTGGGTCGAGCCCAGCACCACATCGGCACCCAGCTCCCCAGGCGGTGCCAGCACCACCAGGCTGAGCAGGTCGGCGGCTACGCAGGCCAGGGCATGCTGGCTGTGCAAATGGTCGATTTGCGGGCGCAGGTCGCGCACCTCGCCGTGGGTATCCGGGTACTGCAGCAAGGCCCCGAAAACCGCGTGTTTGCCAAGGTTATCCACAGAGTCGACGATCAGCTCGAAGCCGAAGCCCTCGGCACGGGTCTTGAGTACCGACAGGGTCTGCGGGTGACAGTGCTCGTCGGCGAAGAAGGCATTGCTCTTGTTGCGCGCCACCCGCTTGGCCAGGGCCATGGCCTCGGCGGCGGCGGTGGCTTCGTCGAGCAGCGAGGCGTTGGCCAGGGCCAGCCCGGTGAGGTCGATGACCATCTGCTGGAAGTTCAGCAACGCCTCCAGCCGGCCTTGGGCAATCTCGGGCTGATAAGGCGTGTAGGCGGTGTACCAGCCCGGGTTTTCCAGCACGTTGCGCAGGATGACCGTGGGGGTGATGGTGCCGTGGTAGCCCATGCCGATCAGGCTGGTCCAGACCTGGTTCTGCCCGGCGTAACCGGCGAGCTTGGCCAGGGCGGCCTGTTCGTCCAGTGCCGGCGGCAGATCGAGGGGGCGATTGAGGCGGATGTCTGGCGGTACGGTCTGCTCGATCAGCTCACTGCGGCTGGCGACACCCAGCGCGTTGAGCATGGCCTGCTGCTCCGTGGCATCCGGGCCCAGGTGGCGACGCAGGAATGGGTTGAGCTCTTGCAGTTGATGCAGGGATGGCGACTGGGACATGACGACGCTCTCTTCCTGGAACAGCTCTCATGGAGACTTACAAGTCTAGGAAGGGATTGCCGATTCTGCGGGGAAAGTTGTTTTGCCAGTACCGGCCCTATCGCCGGCAAGCCAGCTCCCACAGGTAACCACAGGCCCTGAGGCGCGCGCTATCTCTGTGGGAGCTGGCTTGCCGGCGATGAGGCCTGAAGCCTTATTCGCCGATAGCGGCTGCGTAACCAGCAGCATCCAGCAGCTTGTCCAGCTCGGCCGGGTTGCTTGGCTTCAGCTTGAAGATCCACGACTCGTAAGGTTCTTCGTTGAGCAGCTCAGGGCTGTCAGCCAGCTCTTCGTTGACCGCGATCACTTCGCCACCGACCGGGGCGTAGATGTCCGAAGCGGCCTTGACCGACTCGACCACACCGGCCGCGTCGCCAGCGGCGAATACCTTGCCGACTTCAGCCAGCTCGACGAACACCACGTCACCCAGGGCTTGCTGGGCGTGGTCGCTGATACCCACGGTCACGGTGCCGTCGGCTTCCAGGCGAGCCCACTCGTGGCTTTCGGCAAAACGCAGGTCGGCGGGGATATTGCTCATGTCTTGAATTCCTCGATTGGCTCAGCGGTACGCCCGCCGGTTAAAAATTGTTCAGATCAGGATCTTGCCGTGGCGCACAAAGGTCGGTTTGACCACCCGCACCGGGTACCACTTGCCGCGGATTTCCACCTCGGCCCGGTCGCCGGTGGCCATGGGCACGCGTGCAAGGGCAATGGACTTGCTCAGCGTAGGCGAGAAACTACCACTGGTGATCTCCCCTTCGCCAATCCCGGCTACACGCACCACCTGGTGGGCACGCAGCACGCCGCGCTCTTCCAGCACCAGGCCTACCAGTTTTTCCTGCACGCCGTGCTCGATTTCCGCCAGCAGCCCGGCGCGGCCGATGAAGTCGCGCTCGGCCGGCTCCCAGGCGATGCTCCAGCCCAGGTTGGAGGTAAGCGGGGTGTGGGTTTCGTCGATGTCCTGGCCGTACAGGTTCATGCCGGCTTCCAGGCGCAGGGTATCGCGGGCACCAAGGCCGCTGGGGGCGATACCGGCACCGACCAGGTCGTTGAAGAAAGCCACGGCCTGCTCGCCCGGGAGGATGATCTCCAGGCCGTCTTCACCGGTATAACCGGTGCGGGCAATGAACCAGTCGCCTTCGGCAACGCCTTCGAACGGGCGCAACTCGCGGATCAGCGCGGCACGCGCGGAGCTGAGCAGGGCCGCAACCTTTTCTCGGGCATGCGGGCCCTGGATGGCAAGGATGGCAAGGTCTGGGCGGACCTCGAAGTCCACGGCAAAACCGTCACGCTGCAGCTGCAGCCAGTCGAGCACCTTGGCGCGGGTGGCGGCGTTGGTGACCAGGCGATAGCCATCTTCCGTGCGGTAGACGATCAGATCATCGATCACCCCGCCCTGTGCCTGCAGCAGCGGGCTGTAAAGCGCCTTGCCGGTG
Organism: Pseudomonas sp. B14(2017); assembly: GCF_002113255.1. Classification (NCBI taxonomy): domain Bacteria; kingdom Pseudomonadati; phylum Pseudomonadota; class Gammaproteobacteria; order Pseudomonadales; family Pseudomonadaceae; genus Pseudomonas; species Pseudomonas sp. B14(2017). The sequence goes on along the minus strand of NZ_NEJY01000022.1, from coordinate 45,620 downwards.
TCGTCGAGGCGGGCCACATCATTGGCCAGCAGACGCTGCAACCAGGCAGTGGCGTCGCTACCATCGACATCGATCACGGTCATGTGGGAAACATCGAACACCCCGCAATCGCTGCGCACCTGATGGTGCTCCTCGACCTGCGAGCCATAGTGCAGGGGCATGTCCCAGCCACCGAAATCGACCGTCTTGGCGCCAAGCGCCAGGTGCAGGTCATACAAAAGCGTGCGCTGTCCCATGGGTTTCTCCTTCCGGGCGTGGCGAAGCGGCGGCGGTCGATGACGTCGGGTCGTCAGCTCTTCTTGTGTAGGACCCGCCGCGCGAATGCCGCGCATTGTAGCCGCAAGGGCGCGGGCTGGCACCCTCAGTGACTGTGACCGGGTCGACGTGCCGAACGGCGGATCAGGCCGATGACCGGCAGCAGGCCCACCAGCACCAGGGTCAGTGCCGGCAACGATGCACGCGCCCACTCACCCTCGCTGGTCATCTCGAACACCCTTACCGCCAAGGTGTCCCAGCCGAACGGGCGCATCAGCAAGGTGGCCGGCATTTCCTTGAGCACGTCGACGAACACCAGCAGGGCGGCGCTGAGCGCGCCAGGCACCAGCAGCGGCAGATACACCTTGAAAAACAATCCCGCGCCACCGATGCCCAGGCTGCGGGATGCCTCGGGCAGTGACGGGCGGATCCGCTCCAGGCTGCTCTCCAGCGGCCCGTAGGCCACCGCGATGAAGCGCACCAGGTAGGCCAGCAGCAACGCCGCCAGGCTGCCCAGCAGCAGCGGCTTGCCGGCACCGCCCAGCCAGCTGGACAGCGGGATGACCAGGTGGTTGTCGAGGTAACTGAAGGCCAGCATGATCGACACCGCCAGCACCGAGCCGGGCAAGGCATAGCCCAGGTTGGCCAGGCCTACCCCGGCGCGGATACCGCCCGTCGGCGCCTGGCGCCGGGCAAAGGCCAGCAGCAACGCCACGCACACCGTGACCAGCGCCGCCATGCCGCCCAGGTACAGGGTGTGCAGCACCAGGCCGACATAGCGCTCGTCCAGGTCATGCCGGCCGCGCTGCCAGAACCACGCCAGCAGTTGCAGCAGCGGGATGACGAATGCGCAGGCGAACACCAGCAGGCACCAGCCACTGGCCAGCAACGCCTTGAACCCGCGCAGGTGATACAGCGCCTGCCCGCGCGGCCGCTCGTTGCCGCTGCGGCTGGCCCCCCTTGCGCGGCGCTCGCCATACAGCACCAGCATCACCGCCAGCAGCAGCAGGCTGGCCAGCTGGGCCGCGCTGGACAGGCTGAAGAAGCCGTACCAGGTCTTGTAGATGGCCGTGGTGAAGGTGTCGAAGTTGAACACCGCCACCGCGCCGAAGTCGGCCAAGGTTTCCATCAGGGCCAGGGCAATACCGGCGCCGATCGCGGGCCGTGCCATGGGCAGGGCCACACGCCAGAACGCTTGCAGCGGGGACAACCCCAGCACCCGCGCCGCTTCCATCAGGCCCTTGCCCTGGGCCAGGAATGCGCTGCGCGCCAGCAGGTAGACATAGGGGTAAAACACCAGCACCAGAACGACGATCACCCCGCCGGTGGAGCGCACCCGCGGCAGGCGCATCGGCCCGAACACCTCGCGCAGGGCACTCTGCACCGGGCCGGCGAAGTCCAGCAGGCCGACGAAGACGAACGCCAGCACATAGGCCGGGATGGCGAACGGTAGCATCAGCGCCCAGTCCAGCCAGCGCCGGCCAGGGAACTCGCAGAGGCTGGTCAGCCAGCCCAGGCTGACGCCCAGCACGGTGACGCCGATGCCCACACCCACCACCAGCGTCAGGGTATTGCCCAGCAGGCGAGTCATCTGGGTGTCGAGCAGGTGCGACCAGATCTGCAGGTCGATCGACTGCCAGGACAGCAGCAGGACGCTCAGGGGCAGGAGCACCAGGGCGGCGACCATGGTGACCGGGAGGTACCAGCGGCGTTGGGGGGCGTGGGGCAAGTTGAATGTCTCTGTGGCTGGTTTGCGACCGCTATGCGGTCGTTCGCGGGCACGCCCGCTCCCACAGGGATCGAGTAATCCTGTGGGAGCGGGCATGCCCGCGAAGAGGCCCTGAAAGGCCCCGGAAGGATAAAGCCTGGCGCTTAGTTCCAGCCAGCCCGATCCATCAAGCGAATCGCTTCAGCCTGGCGCTTGCCGGCGATTTCCACCGGAATGCTGTCAGCCTTGAAGCTGCCCCACGCTGCCACTTCGTCCGATGGTTTGACCTTCGGGTTGGCCGGGAACTCCTGGTTGATGTCGGCGAACAGCTTCTGCGCCTCCTCACCGGTCATCCATTCCACCAGCTTCTTCGCCGCCTCCGGGTGTGGCGCATGCTTGGTCAGGCCGATGCCCGACAGGTTCACGTGCACGCCACGGTCACCCTGGTTGGGCCAGAAGATCTTCACCGGCAGTTTCGGGTTCTGGTTGTGCAGGCGGCCGTAGTAATAGGTGTTGACCACACCCACGTCGCACTGGCCGGCCTCGATGGCCTGGATCACTGCGTTGTCGTCGGAGAACACGTCGGTGGACAGGTTGTTGACCCAGCCTTTGACGATCTGCTCAGTCTTCGCCTCGCCGTGGGTCTCGATCAGGGTGGCGGTCAGCGACTGGTTGTACACCTTCTTCGCCGTGCGCAGGCACAGGCGGCCTTCCCACTGCTTGTCGGCCAGGGCTTCGTAGGTGCTCAGCTCCTGCGGCTTGACCCGCTCGGTGGAATAGATGATGGTGCGGGCGCGCAGGCTCAGGCCGGTCCAGTCGTGGGACGAGGCTCGGTACTGCGGCGGGATGTTCTGGTCGATGATGTCGGACTTGATCGGCTGCAGGATGCCCATCTGCTCGGCCTGCCACAGGTTGCCGGCATCGACGGTCAGCAGCAGGTCGGCCACGCCGTTTTCGCCCTCGGCCTTGATGCGCTGCATCAGCGGGGCTTCCTTGTCGGTGATGAACTTGATCTTTACCCCGGTCTTGGCGGTATAGGCATCGAACACCGGCTTGATCAGCTCGTCGATGCGCGAGGAGTACACCACCACTTCGTCCGCTGCGTGGGCGGTGCCGCCGAACAGGGTCAGGGCCAGGGCGGCCAGTAGGGGCTTGCGTGGCAACATGGAAAGCACTCCTCGGATCGTATGAGAGGCGCAAATGGTAGTGAATCCCATTTTCCGACTCATCTACATAGGCGTTACCGGATGTTGCAGAGGGATAACAGTTGCAAGGTTCCTGTGGGAGCGGGCAAGCCCGCGAACACCGGCAAAGCCGGTGCCATACACCGCGTTGCCTGTTTCGCGGGCATGCCCGCTCCCACAGGACTCCAGCAAGCTCAGGCTTTGGCCAGATCCGGCAGGTCACCGCTCAAACCCAGCGCCTGCCGCACGAACATCGCCTTGGCCTCCGGCATCTGCTCCACCAGCTTCAACCCGCTGTTACGCAACCAGCGCAACGGCAACGGGTTGGCCTGGAACAACCGCTCGAACCCTTCCATCGCCGCCATCAGCGCCAGGTTGTGCGGCATGCGCCGTCGCTCGTAACGGCTCAGTACCTTCACATCCGCCAGCCGCTCGCCACGCTCGCAGGCGTTGACCAGCACCTCGGCCAGCACCGCAGCATCAAGGAAGCCCAGGTTGACGCCCTGCCCGGCCAGCGGGTGAATGGTGTGCGCGGCATCGCCGATCAATGCCAGGCCTTCGTCCACATAGCACTTGGCGTGGCGCTGGCGCAGCGGCACGCACACCCGCGGGTCGGCCTGCAGCACATCACCCAGGCGCCCCTCGAAACCCCGCTCCAGGGCCTTCAGGAAGGCCGCTTCATCCAGCGCCATCAACTGCTCGGCATGCTCCGGAGTGGTCGACCACACGATCGAGCACCAGTCCTGCTGGCCATCGCGGGTCAACGGCAGGAACGCCAGTGGCCCTTCATCGGTGAAGCGCTGCCAGGCCGTGGCCTGGTGCCCGACGCTGCAACGCACGCTGGTGACGATGGCGTGGTGCAGGTAATCCCACTCGCGGGTTTCGCAGCCGGCCAGGCGCCGCACTGCCGAGTTGGCACCGTCGGCCGCGATCACCAGCGGCGCACGCAACTGGCGGCCATCGGCGAGGGTCAGCAGCCACTCGTCGCCGGAGCGGCGCAGCTGTTCGAGCCGCGCGTTGGGCAGCAGGCCGATGTCGCTGTCATGCAGGCGCTCCAGCAGGCCATCCTGCACCACCCGGTTCTCGACGATGTGGCCGAGCACCTGGGCATGCACGCTGGCAGCCGAGAAGTGAATCTGCCCGGTGCCGCTGCCATCCCACACATGCATGTCCGAGTATGGCGTGGCACGCCGCTTGGCAATGCCATCCCAGGCGCCAAGGCGCTCGAGGATGCGCTGGCTGGCTGCCGACAGTGCGCTGACACGCGGCTCGAACGGGGCCTGGGCATCGAACGGCTTGACCGTCAGCGGGCCGCCGTCGAGCAAGAGGATTTGCAAGCCACTGTGGCGCAACGCCAGGGCCAGGGCGCTGCCGACCATACCGGCACCGACAATCAACAGATCTGCGCGCATTTCCATGCCTTACGCCAGCCTCGCTTGCGGCTTGAGCCGCACATATAGGGTTTTATCGACCCGCGCCACCAGCTCGCCGGCGCCGTCGCGGATATCGACCTGCAAACGCGGCAGGCACTTCTTGCCGGTGGCGGTCTGCTGGCGGATTTCGTCCAGCAGCGCGTCATCGACGTGGAGTTCGGCATACACCGGGCCTTTGCCCGGCGAAATGAAATCGATGCTGGCAGCCTTGTCCCAGACGATGTAGTCACGCCCCAGCTGCTCGATCAACAGCAGCATGTAGAACGGGTCGACCATCCCGTACAGGCTGCCGCCGCACTGGGTGCCGACGTAGTTGCGGTTCCAGCGGGTCAGTTTCATCGCCACCTTGACGCTGCGCAGGTCCGGGCTGATGTGCTGCACGCGGATACCAGCCCCGAGGTGCGGCGGGAACAGGTTAAGCCGCCAGCGCAACAGGCACGCCCGGCGCGCCAGCCTGCGCGTGTCGTCACTCATGCCTGACCTCGCGGATCGGGGCGGGTGCCCAGGCCCATGGCCTGGCGGGCGAACCAGCTTTTGGCCGGGGGCAGCAGGTCGAGCCCGAGCAGGCCAAGGTTGCGCCCGGCAGCCAGCAATGGCTGGCTGCTGCCGAACAGGCGGGTGACCTGGTCGGAAAAACCGATGGTCATGGCCTGGTCCAGGCGCTGGCGCTGGTGGTAGCCCTGCAACGTGGTCAGGTCGCCAGGCTGCTGCGGCCCGGCCAGCAGCGCCTCGGCCAGCGCCTGCACGTCACGCAGCGACAGGTTGAAGCCCTGGCCGGCAATGGGGTGCAGACTGTGCGCGGCGTTGCCCAGCACCACCAGATGCGGCCGCACCTGCTCCTGGGCCTCGATCAGCGACAGTGGGTAGAGGTGCCGCGCGCCGACCTGGCGCAAGGCGCCCAGGCGATAGCCGAACACGCCCTGAAGCTCGCGCAGGAAACTGCGCTCGTCGATGTCGGCCAGGCGTCGCGCGTCCATGCCCTGGCGGGTCCAGACCAGCGCGCAACGGTTATCCGGCAGCGGCAGCAGGGCCATGGGGCCTTCTTCGGTGAAACGCTCGAAGGCCTGGCCACCGTGGGCCTCGCCCGGGGTGATATTGGCGATCAACGCGCTCTGTTGGTAGGGCGTGTGGCGCACATGGATGCCCAGCTGTTCGCGCAGGCCGGAGCGGCCACCATCGGCCAGTACCGCCAGGTCGCACTCCAGCTGGGTGTCGTCGTTCAACAGCAGGCGGTAGCCACCTTCGATGGCCTGCATCGCGGTCACCTCCGCCGGGCAGCGCCAGCTCACCACCTCGCTGTCCAGCCCTTGCCACAGGCACTGGCCCAGCCAGGCGTTTTCCACCACGTAGCCAAGCGCCGGCACGCCCTCTTCCAGGGCATCCAGGCGGGTGGCGCCGAAGCGGCCGCGGTCGGATACGTGAATCTGCCGGATCGGCTCGGCGCGATGGCCGATGGCCTGCCACAGGCCCAGCTGCTGGTAGATCTGCTGGGTACCGAACGACAGTGCCGACGAACGCGCGTCGTAGCTGGGCTGGAAGCTGTCACCGGGGGCGAACGGCTCGATCAGCAGGATCTTCCAGCCTCGCGCCTTGGCCCCCGCCTGCAGGGCCAGGGCCAGGCTCGCGCCCACCAGGCCGCCACCGATGATCGCCAGGTTTACCCGATTCATGCCGCGTCCTTGCGGGCGGCCTGCATCAGCGCCTCGATCTCGGCGACCGTGCGTGGCACGCCCGAAGTCAGGATTTCACAGCCTTGCCTGGTCACTACCACGTCGTCCTCGATCCTTACACCAATGCCGCGCCATTTCTTGGCCACGGCCTGATTGTCGGCGCCTATGTAGATGCCCGGCTCGACGGTCAGCGCCATGCCGGGTTCAAGCACCCGCCACTCGCCGCCCACCTTGTACTCGCCCACATCGTGCACATCCATGCCCAGCCAATGCCCGGCGCGGTGCATGTAGAAGGCACGATAGGCCTCGCTGTCGATCAGCGCCTGCACCTCGCCCGTCAGCAGGCCCAGTTGCACCAGGCCCTCGGTGATGACCCGCACGGTCGCCTCATGGGCGTGGTTCCAGTGCTTGCCGGGGGCGATTTCGGCAAACGCCGCTGCCTGGGCCTTGAGCACCAGCTCGTAGATGGCCTTCTGCTCGGGCGAAAAGCGCCCGCTGACCGGGAAGGTACGGGTGATGTCGCTGGCGTAGCAGTCGATCTCGCAGCCGGCGTCGATCAGCACCAGGTCGCCATCCTTGAGCGGGGCGTCGTTCTGCTGATAGTGCAAGATGCAGCCATTGCGCCCGGCCGCGACGATCGAGCCGTAGGCCGGCATCTTCGCCCCGCCCTTGCGGAACTCATAGTCCAGCTCGGCTTCCAGGCTGAATTCGTGCAACCCGGCCCGGCAGGCCTGCATGGCCCGCACGTGGGCCCGCGCCGAGATGTCTGCGGCAGCGCGCATCACCTTCACTTCCGCTGCCGATTTATACAGGCGCATGTCGTGCAGCAGATGATCCAGCGCAACGAACTCGTTCGGCGGCTGGGCGCCCAGGCGGGCCTTGGAGCGGATCACGTTGATCCAGTCCATCAGCCGGCGGTCGAACTCGGGGTTGCTGCCCATGGCGCTGTACACCCGCTCACGGCCTTCGATCAGGCCCGGCAGGATCTCGTCGATGTCGGTGATGGGGAAGGCATCGTCTGCGCCAAAATCGCGCACTGCACCTTCCTGGCCGGCCCGCAGACCATCCCACAGCTCGCGCTCGGGGTTGCGTTCACGGCAGAACAGCACGTATTCGCCATGCTCGCGCCCCGGGATCAGCGCAATCACCGCTTCCGGCTCGGGGAAACCGCTGAGGTACTGGAAGTCGCTGTCCTGGCGGTAAACGTGCTCGACGTCGCGGTTGCGGATGGCAACCGCGGCGGCGGGCAGGATGGCGATGCTGTTGGGGACCATCTGCGCCATCAGCGCCTTGCGCCGACGGGCATACTCGGCCTTGGGAATGTGGCTCATGGGCAGACTACCCCCGGTTGATCAGTGCAGCGATGGCTTGGGTGCGGGGGCGGCCGGCTTGGCCAGCTCGGAGAACAGCAGCAACGGCGCCACGCGCAGGTATTCCATGACTTCCATGTAGTCGCTCTCGCCGTCCTCGGACTCCTCGAGGGCTTCCTGGACCTGGGAAATCGCCACCAGGTCCTGCAGCACTTCCTTGGCCTCGTCGGACAGGTCCTTGCCACCGGCATTCAGGCCGAAACCGGTGATGAAGCCTTGGCACCACTGGCCCAGCGCGGTGGCGCGGTCGCTCAGGGCGGCGTCGTCGGAAGGCAGCAGCAGGACGATGGCCATGTCGTCGCTGGTCAGCTCGCCCTTGACCATTTCCTGCAGGCCGACCAGGGCGTTGCGCACGGTGTCACCGGGCTCGGTTTCCAGCAGCTGGGCGGCATCGGCCAGCCAGCCGTCGGCGTCGAAGCCGGCACCGGCGCAGCTGCGGCCGATCAGCAGGCCGTGCAGTTCGGCCGGGGTGACAGGATGACCATTGCTGGACAGCAGCATGGCGAAGGCGATGTAGGGCGATTGGGTATTGGGCATGGGCAGCTAGGCGCCAGACGGCGCAATGACTAGAATGGAGACCTTGTATCCTAGCACCGGCAGGCGCGCCAAGACCATCGGCACTGGCCGTCGCCGCCCAGGGAGAGGCATCATCGCCAGGTGACTCAACGACGGAGCGAATCGAGTGCAACCCACGCAAGAGAACGACCTGCAGGCACTGATGAGCCGATTCGAGTTGCTGATCGAACGTGTCGAGCAACTAAAACGGCAAAATGCACTCCTAGTAGCTCAGGAAAAATCCTGGCGCGAAGAGCGCGCCCACCTCATCGAAAAGAACGAGATCGCCAAGCGCAAGGTCGAGTCGATGATTTTACGCCTCAAGGCTCTGGAGCAAGACTCATGAGTTCAAGCAATAGCGTCACCGTGCAGATCCTCGACAAGGAATATTCGATCATCTGCCCGCCGGAAGAGCGCAACAACCTGGTCAGCGCCGCGCGCTACCTGGACGGCAAGATGCGCGAGATCCGCAGCAGCGGCAAGGTGATCGGCGCCGACCGCATCGCGGTCATGGCAGCGTTGAACATCACCCACGAAATGCTGCACCGCCAAGAGGACCGCAACGATGCCCCGGCAGGCGGCACCACCCGCGAACAGGTGCGCGACCTGCTGGAACGGGTCGACCAGGCACTGTCCGACGACGCGGATACCAAAATCGGCTGAGATTGGTATACTGGCGCCACTCCCTGGGGGATGCGCCAGTCGGTTATGTCCCTGAGCCGATACGCACAACCACGGGGGTTGCACGCTGGGGCCGGTGTGCATGTCCGCCCGACGGAAAGCCTTAACGCCCCCTGCAATCTCCACCTTGAACTTTCGGGTTCAAGGGCTACACCGATAGCGGTCTTATCGGGGAGCCTGAATTCTCTTGCCCGCCCCTTCCGGCGGGCAATTCGTTTTGGCCGACCATGTCGGCCAGCACCTGGGATCGCCCGTGCCATGACCGACACCGCGCAGCTCACCCGCCCCCAGCTCCGTCGCCTGCTCCGCAATGCCCGCCGCGCCCTTACCCCTGCCCAGCAACGCCAGGCCGCCCTTGGCCTGTACCGCCAGCTGGCGCAGCACCCGCTGTTCCGACGCGCCCGGCACATTGCCCTGTACCTGCCCAACGACGGCGAAATCGACCCTTACCTGCTGCTGCGCGAAGCCCAGCGCCGCGGCAAGCGCACCTACCTGCCGGTGCTGCACGCCTGGCCGCGTACGCGCATGGTGTTCCAGCGCTTCGAGCAGGGCGAGAAGCTCAAGCCCAACCGCTTTCGCATTCCCGAGCCGGTCACCGAGCGCAAGCGCCAGCGCCCGATCTGGTCGCTGGACCTGATCCTGCTACCGTTGGTCGGTTTCGACGAAGTGGGCGGTCGCCTGGGAATGGGCGGTGGTTTCTATGATCGCAGCCTGGCCTACCAGGCGCGTCGCCAGACCTGGAAAAAGCCGTTGCTGTTGGGGCTGGCACATGAATGCCAGAAGGTCGAGCGGCTGGCTCAGGCCAGTTGGGATGTACCGCTGCAGGGGACGGTCTCGGACCGTGGCTGGTACCTGGCGCCGCGTTGAGCGGCGCCGGCGGGGGCATCAACGTTGCGGCTGGCTGGCGTCGACCGGCATCTGATAGGCGTTGTCCAGCTTGCGCTCCCAGATCCCTTGCGCATAACCGGTAGTGACCACACCCAGGCCGAAAATGAACACCAGGATCCACAGCAGATCCGGCTTTTTACGTTGATTCATCGAAGATTGCCCCCCAGGCAAACTGTTCAGGCTCGGCAATTTTCTGGGTATCGCCGGAGCATCGCGCTTTAAACGGGGCGCATTTTCCGACAACCTGCGTCTGCACGCAAACCTTGACGCCAACCGACTGTCGGTTTCATGCAACAGGTTATTTCAAACCTTTTCAGGAGCAGCACCCATGGCCTACTGGCTGATGAAATCCGAGCCCGACGAGCTCTCCATCGAAGCCCTCGGCCGCCTCGGCGAAGCGCGCTGGGACGGCGTGCGCAACTACCAGGCGCGCAATTTCCTGCGGGCCATGAGCGTTGGCGACGAGTTCTTCTTCTATCACTCCAGCTGCCCGCAGCCGGGCATCGCCGGCATTGCCAGGATCACCCGCGCCGCCTACCCCGACCCGACCGCGCTGGACCCGCAAAGCCACTACTACGATGCCAAGGCCACGGCCGACAAGAACCCGTGGAGCGCGGTGGATGTGGCCCATGTGCAAACCCTGCCACGGGTGCTGGAGCTGGGCTGGCTGAAACAGCAGGCAGGCCTGGCCGAACTGCCGCTGGTGCAGAAGGGCAGCCGCCTGTCGGTGATGCCGGTGACGCCAGAGCAATGGGCGGTGATTGTCGCTTTGCGTTGAAACTGCGGCTAAGGTCATAAACCAATGGGGCCGCCCTGCGGCCCATCGCCGGCAAGCCAGCTCCCACCCCGACCGCATTGACCTCAAGCCATGCGCTGCCCCTGTGGGAGCTGGCTTGCCGGCGATGGGCTGCGTAGCAGACCCAGTCATGGATTTGACTGATATCAACACGCCGCGCGTGGCCGCAAGCCATGATGCAGTGTGCATGACCGCAAGGATGCAGACCGATGAACCGATACGCCCCAAGGATCTTCGCCACCGCGCTGATCGCCCTACTCGCAACAGCCGGTGGGCTGGGGTACTGGAAGTCGCTCCACGACCAGCTGCCCGAAGGCCTGAGCATGGGCAACGGCCGCCTGGAAGCCACCGAAGTGCAGATCGCCAGCAAAATCCCCGGCCGCCTGGCCGAAGTGCTGGTCGACGAAGGTGACAAGGTAACTCGCGGCCAGCTGCTGGCGCGCATCGACACCCGTACCATGGAAGCCCAGCGCAGCCAGGCCGAAGCCGAAGTGCTGCGCGCTCGGGAAAACTACGCCGCCGCCCAGGCCAGCGTGCAGCTGCGCCAGAGCGAACTGCTGCTGGCCAGCCAGGAGCTCAAGCGCGTGCGCGAGATCTTCCAGCGCAAATACGCCAGCCAGCAGTTGCTCGACCAACAGCAGGCTCGCTTCGACACGGCCAACGCCGCCGTGGTCGCCGCCCGCGCCCAACTGGCGGCGATCAAGGCTGCCATCGCCGCCGCCGAGGCCCAGGTGGCGCAGCTCACCAGCGAGATCGACGACAGCAGCCTGCGCGCACCGATCGACGGCATCATCCAGCTGCGCCTGGCCGAGCCCGGTGAAGTGCTGGGTGCCGGCGGCCGCGTACTGATGCTGATCGACCCCAGCGACCAGTACATGAACCTCTACCTGCCCGCCTCCACCAGCGGCCGGCTGACCGTCGGCGACCAGGCGCGGATCGTGCTCGACGCCCTGCCCGAGCGGGCGCTGCCAGCGAAGGTGGCCTTTGTCGCGGCCAAGGCCCAGTTCACCCCCAAGCAGGTGGAAACCCGCGACGAGCGGCAGAAGCTGGTGTTCCGGGTCAAGTTGCGCCTGACCGACCCGGGCGCCGTACCGCAGGCCAAGCCGGGCATGCCAGGCGCCGGCTATGTCCGCACGGCTGAGGTGGACTGGCCGGCCAACCTGCAATGAACGCCCCGGCACTGCTGGCCGAAGGTATCAGCCATCGCTACGGCGATCTGGTGGCCCTGAATCCCCTCGGGTTCAGCCTGCCGGCGGGCACCCGTTGCGCGCTGATCGGCCCTGACGGGGCTGGCAAATCGACCCTGCTGGGGCTGATCGCCGGCGTCAAGCGCCTGCAACAGGGCGAACTGCAGGTGCTGGGTGGCTCGATCCGCCAGCGGCGCCATCGCGCGGCGCTGTACCCGAAAGTGGCGTTCATGCCGCAGGGGCTGGGCAACAACCTGTATCCGGAGCTGTCGATCAGCGAGAACATCCGCTTTTTCGCCACCCTGTTCGGTCTCGGCCGCCGCGAATGCGAACAGCGCATGGCCAACCTGCTGCAGGCCACCGACCTGCAGCGCTTTGCCCAGCGCCCGGCGGGCAAGCTGTCGGGCGGCATGAAACAGAAGCTGGGCCTGTGCTGCGCGCTGATCCACGAGCCGGACCTGCTGATCCTCGACGAACCGACCACCGGCGTCGACCCACTGTCACGGCGGCGTTTCTGGGAGCTGGTCGAACAGGTGCGCGCGCAACGCCCGCAACTGACCTTGCTGGTGGCCACCGCCTACATGGAGGAGGCCGAACAATTCGAGCATTGCCTGATGCTCGATGGCGGCCGCCTGCTGGCCGCCGGCCCCAGCCATGAGCTTGCCGCAGTCACCCCCAGTGGCAAGCTGGACGACGCCTTCACCCATTACCAAGGTGCGGGCAAGGCACAACACCCTCCGCTCATCATTCCACCGTGCTCGGCCACTGACACCTCGGTCGCCATCGAGGCCCACGACCTGACCCTGCGCTTTGGCGATTTCACGGCAGTGAACAAGGTCAGCTTCGCCATTGGCCGCGGGGAGATCTTTGGCTTCCTGGGCTCCAACGGCTGCGGCAAGACCACCACCATGAAAGTGCTCACCGGCCTGATGCCGGCCAGCGAAGGCAGCGCCAGCTTGCTCGGCCGCCCGGTGGATGCCAGCGACCTGGCCACGCGCAAGCGGGTCGGTTTCATGTCGCAGAGTTTTTCGCTGTATGGGGAGCTCAGCACCCGGCAGAACCTGACCCTGCATGCCCGCCTGTTCGACCTGCCCAAGGCCGAGAGCGCCCAGCGTATCGACGAACTGATCGAGCGCTTCGACCTGGGTGCCATCGCCGACCAGCCATCCGGCGCCCTGCCCCTCGGCCTGCGCCAGCGCCTGTCACTGGCGGTGGCGGTGCTGCACCGCCCGGAAGTGCTGATCCTCGACGAACCCACCTCCGGCGTCGACCCGGCTGCCCGTGACGACTTCTGGCGCCTGCTGGTGGAGCTGTCACGCGAGCAGGGCGTGACCATTTTCCTTTCCACCCACTTCATGAACGAAGCCCAACGCTGCGACCGCATCTCGCTGATGCATGCAGGCCGGGTACTGGCCTGCGACACGCCGGGTACCCTGCAACGCCAGTACCAAGGCAACACCCTGGAAGACGCGTTCGTACGGTGCCTGGAACAGGCCCAGGAACTGGCGCCGCAAGCCACCGACAACGCCGTGCTGGAACAGGCCGCCACGCCTGCGCCGGCGCTGCGCCAGGGTTTCAGCCTGCGTCGCCTGCTGGCGGTGGCCAGCCGTGAGGGCAAGGAGCTGCTGCGCGACAAGGTACGCCTGGCCTTCGCCCTGCTGGGGGCAGTGTTCATGATGGTGATCTTCGGCTATGGCATTTCGCTGGATGTGGAAAACCTCGCCTTCGCCGTACACGACCAGGACCAGAGCCCACAAAGCCGGGCCTATCTGGAAGCTTTCCGTGGTTCACGCTATTTCGCCGAACAGGCGCCCATCCGCGATACCCGCGAAATGCACCAGCGCCTGCAGCGCTCGGAAATCAAACTGGCGCTGGAAATCCCCCCCGGCTTTGGCCGCGACCTGTACGCCGGGCGTCAACCGGTGGTGGCTGCCTGGCTCGATGGCGGCATGCCGTTCCGCGCGGAAACCAGCCGCAACTACGTGGAAGCCGTGCATCAGGCCAACCTTGAGCAACTGGCCAAGGCCAACCCACAGCCGCAGCCGCGCCAGGACCTGGTGCGTCTGGAAACCCGTTTTCGCTACAACCAGGATGTGGTCAGCGTGAACGCCATCGGCCCGGGAGTAATGGCGCTGATCCTGGCCTTCATCCCGGCCATGCTCACCGCGCTGGGTATCGTCCGCGAGAAAGAGCTCGGCTCCATCACCAACTTCTACGCCACACCCCTCACCCGCCTGGAGTTTCTGCTCGGCAAGCAGATGCCCTATCTGGCCGTGAGCCTGGTCAACCTGGCGCTGCTGGTGGCGATGAACCGCTGGCTGTTCGCCGTGCCGCTCAAGGGCAGCGTGCTGGCCCTGGCCTGTGGTGGCGTCGCTTACCTGCTGGCGACCACCAGCCTGGGCCTGCTGATCTCGGCCTTCACCCGCACACAAATCGCCGCCATCCTGGGCACCATGATCATCACCAGCCTGCCGACCATCCAGTTTTCCGGGCTGATCGTGCCACGCTCCTCGCTGGACGGCGCGGCGGCGGTGATGGGCCAGCTGTTCCCGGCGGGCTACTTCCTCGATATCGCGGTCGGCACCTTCACCAAGGCGCTGGGCCTGCGCGAACTGTGGCCGCAGTGCCTGATCCTGCTCAGTTTCTTTGTTGTGTTCACCGGCCTGAGCCTGGCCATGCTGAAGAAGCAGGAGGCCTGAGATGTCGCGCCTGAACCACACCCTGCGCCTGGGCCTGAAAGAGCTGACCAGCCTGCGCCATGACAGCGTGCTGCTGTTGTTCCTGCTGTATGCCTTCAGCGTGGCCATCTACATGCCCGCAGCCGGCTCGGTGATCGGCGTGCACAACGCCAGCGTCGCGGTGGTGGACGAAGACCACAGCCTGCTGTCACGCAAGCTCGGCGAAGCCCTGCAACCACCCGAATTCCAGCCCGCCGTGCCGCTGGCCCCGGGGCGCCTGGACCAGGCCATGGACAGCGGCCAGTACACCTTCGTGATCAACGTGCCGGTGAATTTCCAAAGCGACCTGCTGGCCGGGCGCTCGCCGGAACTGCAGATCAATGTCGACGCCACGGCCATGAGCCAGGCGTTCATGGGGGCCGGCTATATCGGCCGCATCTTCGAACGCGAGTTGCTCGACTACAGCCAGCGCAACAACACGCAGAGCCCGGTGCTAATCAACGCCAAGGCCCTGTTCAACCCCAACCTGGAGGGTGGCTGGTTCCTGGCGGTAATCCAGATCGTCAACAACATCACCATCCTGGCGATCATCCTCACCGGCACCGCGTTGCTGCGCGAGCGCGAGCACGGCACCCTCGACCACCTGCTGGTGCTGCCGCTGACCGCGCTGGAAATCATGCTGGCGAAAATCGCCAGCAACGCGCTGGTGGTGGTGATCTGCACCTGGATTTCGCTGGTGGTGGTGGTCAAGGGCGCGCTTGGCGTGCCGCTCTCCGGTTCGATGGGCCTGTTCCTGGCCGTGACCGCGCTGTACCTGTTCGCCAGCACCGCACTGGGCATCTTCCTCGCCACCCTGGCGCGCTCGACGCCACAATTCGGCCTGCTGGCAATCCCGGTGATCATCCCGATGCTGTTGCTGTCCGGCGGCAGCACACCGCTGGACAGCATGCCGCAGTGGCTGCAGTGGGTGATGCAAGGGTCGCCGTCGACGCACTTTGTCAGCCTTGGCGCCGCAATCCTGTTCCGTGATGCCGGCTGGACGGTGGTGTGGCCGGACATCCTGGCGCTGGCCGTGATCGGGCTGGTGTTCTTCGGCGTGGCGCTGGCGCGGTTTCGCCGAAGCCTGGCGTCCTGATCCAATTGGGATCTAGCACAAAGACAAAGGGCGCCTTTCGGCGCCCTACTCACAGACAGGTCGGCTTGTCATCGCCATACACCTGCCCGGCTCTGTAATTGCTGGTTGAACCAGGATCCGCAGAGTCTTGCAAGCCCCTTACGGGAACAGGCTCATTTTAGCTTCGCCTTGGCTTCAGAAACCGAAAACTGGCGGGCTTACAGGAAAGACGGAAAGGTCCTACAACCGTGGTAAGCCTGACTTCAATCCAGCTCACCAGCAATCGACCTCACAGTGCTTCAGGTCACTGCACGATCAGGTTGTTGAACAGCAGGTCTTCAACGATCGGCTTGCCCTCTTCGGCTTCCATCACCTGCTGCACCTGTTTCAGCGCTTCCTGGCGAAGGTGCTCCTTGGCTTCGACGTTGCTCATGCTGTCCACCGACTGTTGGGTGAACAGCGCCACCAGCTGGTTGCGGATCAGCGGCTCGTGGTGCTTCACCGCCTTGGCGGCTTCGTCGCCGGTCACGCGCAGTGCCACGTCGGCCTTGTACACGCGCAGCCGCGGGCTGCCGTCGAGGGCGTAGTTGCCGACAAAGGGCGGGCTCAGGCTGATGTAGGCGACTTTCGGCGCCCCTTCCTTGGCTTCCTCGGCCATGGCCGCAGCCGGCAGCAGCAGCGCCAGCACCATCAAGATCCACGCTTTCACGAATTTGCTCCTCAATACAGTTGGCGCCAGCTTACCCAGCATGCCGCTCAAACCCAAGCCCGGGCTTGTGCCGCCACTTATGCCTGCACATCAGGGCGCCCCATGCTCGTTGACCGGGCAGGCGGCACTCCTACACTTATCGGCCACGACCCGCAAAGGAATAGCCCCGATGAAAGCTGTGTTGTGCAAAACCCTGGGCCCGGCGCGCGACCTGGTGCTGGAAGAGGTGGCCAGCCCGGTGCCGAAGAAAAACGAGATCCTGCTGGATGTGCAGGCCGCCGGGGTCAACTTCCCCGACACCCTGATCATCGAAGGCAAGTACCAGTTCCAGCCACCGTTGCCGTTCTCCCCCGGCGGCGAGGCAGCGGGCGTGGTGGCCGCCGTCGGGGAAAAGGCCGGCGCGTTCAAGGTCGGCGACCGGGTCATGGCGCTGACCGGCTGGGGTGCATTCGCCGAGCAGGTGGCGGTGCCGTTCTACAATGTGCTGCCGATCCCGCCGAGCATGGACTTCACCACCGCAGCGGCATTCGGCATGACCTACGGCACCTCCATGCACGCCCTGCGCCAGCGCGGCCAGTTGCAGGCGGGCGAGACCCTGCTGGTGCTGGGCGCGTCCGGCGGCGTCGGCCTGGCGGCGGTGGAGATCGGCAAGGCCATGGGCGCGCGGGTGATCGCGGCCGCCAGCAGTGCGGAAAAACTGGCCGTGGCCAAGGCAGCCGGCGCGGATGAACTGATCGACTACAGCCAGGCCAGCCTGCGTGACGAGATCAAGCGCCTGACCGGCGGCCAGGGCGTGGATGTGATCTACGACCCGGTGGGTGGCGAGTTGTTCGAGCAGGCAGTGCGCGGGCTGGCCTGGAATGGCCGGTTGCTGGTGGTGGGTTTTGCCAGCGGGACCATCCCGCAGCTGGCGGCCAACCTGGTGCTCCTCAAGGGCGCGGCGGTGCTCGGGGTATTCTGGGGGGCGTTTGCCCAGCGTCAGCCGGAGGACAATGCGGCCAACTTCCGGCAGCTGTTTGCATGGCATGCCGAAGGCAAGTTGAAGCCGCTGGTGTCGCAGACTTATCCACTGGCTGAGGCAGGGGCTGCCATTGAAAAGTTGGGGCAGCGTCAGGCTGTGGGTAAGTTGGTGGTGCTGGTCAGGTAAGGATTGAGAAATCTGTTGCCTGTCAGGGCCCTATCGCCGGCAAGCCAGCTCCCACAGGATCTCCACAGTTTCCAAGGCCAGTGGAGTACCTGTGGGAGCCGGCTTGCCGGCGATAGGGCCCTGACAGACTAATCAAACTTCGCGCAGGTTATGGCAGCGCCTGAACCGCGCCTCCAGGTTGCGATCGGGCATCTGGTGGCTGCGCAGGGCATTCAAGGTCTGTTCGACATAATCACGCGTGGTGCCATAGCGCCCCTTGGCACTGGCCAGGATCTGGCTGAGCAGGGTGTCCGGCAGGTTCCCGGCATAGCACGGCAGATGCCGCTCCAGCACGAAGCCCAGGGCCTGCACCTTGCTGCCATCACCCAACCGGCAACTGAGCCAGTGCGGCCGGTACGCCGGGTACGGCATCTCGCGCTGCCACAGGGCCATCAGCGACTCGTCCAGGCTGCTTTCATCCAGCCGGTAGGCAAAACCACTGCAGGAGCCCCCACGGTCCAGGCCGAACACCAGCCCAGGGGTTTCCGGGGTGCCGCGGTGTTCGTGCGACCACAGGTACAAACCACGGTGGTAACCATGTACCCGCGCGCGTTGGCGCTCCACCGAGTTGCACTCCGGTCGCCAGATCAACGAACCATAGGCGAACAGCCACACCGGCCCACCCTGATGGCGAGACATGGTTGTCTTCATGGAATTGAACAACTGTTCGCGAGTATGTTGCTGACCGAAGTCGAGTGTCGGTGGATATGAAACTTCCCAGGACATACTTTCAAGTGCCGACATAAGCTGCCGCCATTATCCCTGTGAACTACGGATGTAGCGAGATTCGATTACGATGCGCCCCCAGCCTCTGTACCAAGGGCGCTTGCAGTAACCATAGGACAGAAATGCAGGAATACTCAAGCCCTTGCGCCAGAGTTTCATCCGCGCTCCCGACGACTGGAAAGTACTGTTTCGGCAACTGTGAAAGTTATTAGCCAAGGCGGTAACAATTACCGCCTTATACCCATACTTTCAAACTTCGGTTATTAGCCGCGTGGTGCGTAGGCAAACACATCGGCGCGCATGCGGTGCGCATCCATGCCGGCTTCGACCAGGGCGTCGAGAGTGGCATAGATCATGTTCGGCGAGCCGCTGGCATATACATGCACGCTGTTGAGGTCGGCGATGTCCTCGCAGACCGCCTCATGCAGCATGCCGCAACGGCCTTCCCAGCCGCACAGGTCGCTGACCACCTGATGCAGGAACAGGTTGGGCAGGCGCTGCCATTCGTCCCAGTGCTCGATCTGGTAGAAGTCCTCGGGCCGGCGCACGCCCCAGTACAGGTGCACCGGGTGCTTGAAACCCTGAGCCCGGCAATGCTCGACCAGGCTGTGCATCTGGCCCATGCCGGTGCCAGCAGCTATCAGCACCAGCGGCCCGTCGGGCAACTCGGCCAGGTGGGTGTCGCCGAACGGCATTTCGATGCGCGCCAGGCCGTCGCGCTTGAGCTGCTCGATAAGTTGCACCGCACTGGGCTCGCGCGCCAGCACATGCAGCTCCAGCTCGCGCCCGGCATGGGGTGCGGAAGCCAGCGAAAACGCCGCCTGCTTGCCGCCTTCGCGCTCGATCATCAGGTACTGCCCCGCGTGGTAGCGCGGCGGCCTGCCAGCCGGCGCGCGCAATCGCACGCGCCAGACGTCGCCACCGACCTCGACGCACTCACTGACACTGCACGCCAGTTTGCGCACCGGCAACTCGCCCAGGGCGAGCACACCATCCCAGAGCAACACGCAGTCCTCCAGCGGTTCGGCAATGCAGGTGAACAGCTCGCCATGGTCGCGGACTTCACCGTCCTGGCGTACCCGGCCTTCGACCAACAACGCGGCGCAGACATGGCAATTGCCATTGCGGCAGCTGTTCGGGCAGTCATAGCCCAGCCGCCGCGCTCCATCCAGGATCCGTTCCCCGGGTTCGAGCGCCAGCACCGCCCCGGACGGCTGCAACGTTACCTGCATCAATCTATTCCCAACTGATCCCACAGCTCATCGATACGGCGGGTGACGGCTTCGTCCTTGACGATGACCCGTCCCCATTCGCGTGTAGTCTCGCCCGGCCACTTGTGCGTGGCGTCCAGGCCCATCTTCGACCCCAACCCGGATACCGGCGACGCGAAGTCCAGGTAGTCGATCGGGGTGTTGTCGATCATCACCGTATCACGCTTGGGGTCCATGCGTGTGGTGATGGCCCAGATCACATCGTTCCAGTCGCGGGCATTGATATCGTCATCGGTGACAATAACGAACTTGGTGTACATGAACTGTCGCAGGAACGACCACACACCCAGCATCACGCGCTTGGCGTGGCCCGGGTACTGCTTCTTCATGGTCACCACCGCCATGCGGTACGAGCAGCCTTCCGGCGGCAGGTAGAAATCGACGATTTCCGGGAACTGCTTCTGCAGGATCGGCACGAACACTTCGTTCAGCGCCACGCCGAGGATCGCCGGCTCATCTGGCGGGCGGCCGGTGTAGGTGCTGTGGTAGATCGGTTTCTGCCGGTGGGTGATGCGCTCGACGGTGAACACCGGGAAGCTGTCCACTTCGTTGTAGTAGCCGGTGTGGTCGCCGTACGGGCCTTCCGGGGCCATTTCGCCCGGGTGGATCACACCTTCCAGGATGATTTCGGCGGTGGCTGGTACCTGCAGGTTGCTACCCCGGCACTTGACCAGTTCGGTGCGGTTGCCGCGCAGCAGGCCGGCGAAGGCGTACTCGGAGAGGGTGTCCGGCACCGGGGTCACGGCGCCGAGGATGGTGGCCGGGTCAGCGCCCAGGGCCACGGCGACCGGGAACGGCTGGCCAGGGTTCTTCTCGCACCATTCGCGGTAGTCCAGGGCCCCGCCACGGTGGCTGAGCCAGCGCATGATGACCTTGTTGCGGCCGATCACCTGCTGGCGGTAGATGCCCAGGTTCTGGCGGTCCTTGTTCGGGCCGCGGGTGACGGTGAGGCCCCAGGTGATCAGCGGCGCCACGTCGCCCGGCCAGCAGTGCTGTATCGGCAGAGCGCCGAGGTCGACATCGTCCCCCTCGACCACCACTTCCTGACACACCGCGTCCTTG
The DNA here is from genome assembly GCF_002113255.1 of Pseudomonas sp. B14(2017). Lineage (NCBI taxonomy): Bacteria > Pseudomonadati > Pseudomonadota > Gammaproteobacteria > Pseudomonadales > Pseudomonadaceae > Pseudomonas > Pseudomonas sp. B14(2017). Next base: position 25,147 of record NZ_NEJY01000022.1, on the reverse strand, counting down.
ACCACTTTCGGCGCCATCGACACGACTTTCTTGAAGATCGGCAGCTTGGACCAGGCATCCTTCAGGCCCTTCGGCGGCTCAGGCTCCTTGAGGAAGGCCAGCAGCTTGCCGATTTCCCGCAGTTCATCGACCGACTCGGCGCCCATGCCCATGGCAACGCGCTCCGGGGTGCCGAACAGGTTGCCCAGCACCGGGATGTCGAAGCCGGTGGGCTTTTCGAACAGCAATGCAGGGCCCTTGGCACGCAGGGTGCGGTCGCAGACCTCGGTCATTTCCAGGACGGGGGAGATCGGAACCTGGATGCGCTTGAGCTCGCCGCGCTGTTCCAGGCCACGGATGAAGTCGCGCAAGTCGCGATACTGCATGCAGGAGCCTCGTGTTGGCCGTATCGGTCGGGGGTGCAGAGTGTAGCGCCGTTCGGGCTTTGTTTGGGGGCAAAAATGCATTGGGGCCGCTTCGCGCCCCTTCGCGGGCACGCCCGCTCCCACAAGGATCACACTGAGCCTGTGGGAGCGGGCGTGCCCGCGAAGGGCCGCAAAGCGGCCCCAATTACTGCCTGGCCTGAAACGCTTACTTGCGCTTCATCGACAGGAAGAACTCGTCGTTGGTCTTGGTCTGCTTGAGCTTGTCGACCAGGAACTCGATGGCGGCGATTTCGTCCATCGGGTGCAGCAGCTTGCGCAGGATCCACATGCGCTGCAGTTCGTCGTCGGCGGTCAGCAGCTCTTCGCGGCGGGTACCGGAACGGTTGATGTTGATGGCCGGGAACACGCGCTTCTCGGCGATGCGGCGGTCCAGCGGCAGCTCCATGTTGCCGGTGCCCTTGAACTCTTCGTAGATCACTTCGTCCATCTTCGAGCCGGTTTCGACCAGCGCGGTGGCGATGATGGTCAGCGAACCGCCTTCCTCGATGTTACGCGCGGCACCGAAGAAGCGCTTTGGCTTCTCCAGGGCGTGGGCGTCGACACCACCGGTCAGTACCTTGCCGGAGCTCGGGATCACGGTGTTGTAGGCACGCGCCAGACGGGTGATGGAGTCCAGCAGGATGACCACATCCTTCTTGTGCTCGACCAGGCGCTTGGCCTTCTCGATCACCATTTCGGCAACCTGCACGTGGCGGGTTGGCGGCTCGTCGAAGGTGGAGGCAACCACTTCGCCGCGCACGGTGCGCTGCATTTCGGTCACTTCTTCCGGGCGCTCGTCGATCAGCAGGACGATCAGGTGGCACTCGGGGTTGTTACGGGTGATGTTGGCCGCGATGTTCTGCAGCATGATCGTCTTGCCCGCTTTCGGCGGAGCAACGATCAGGCCACGCTGGCCTTTGCCGATCGGGGCGCACAGGTCAATGACGCGGCCGGTCAGGTCTTCGGTGGAGCCGTTACCGGCTTCCATCTTCAGGCGCTTGTTCGGGAACAGCGGCGTCAGGTTTTCGAACAGGATCTTGTTCTTCGCGTTTTCCGGGCGGTCGAAGTTGATGGTGTCGACCTTCAGCAGGGCGAAGTAACGCTCCCCTTCCTTCGGCGGGCGGATCTTGCCGACGATGGTGTCACCGGTACGCAGGTTGAAGCGGCGGATCTGGCTGGGCGAGACGTAGATATCGTCAGGGCCGGCCAGGTAGGACGCATCAGCCGAACGCAGGAAACCGAAACCATCCTGGAGAATCTCCAGCACGCCGTCACCCGAGATCTCTTCGCCGCTTTTCGCGTGCTTCTTCAGCAGGGCGAAAATCACGTCCTGTTTGCGCGAACGGGCCATGTTTTCGATGCCCATCTGTTCGGCCATTTCCAAAAGATCGGTAATCGGCTTTTGCTTGAGTTCAGTCAGGTTCATAAGGGGAGTGACGTAATCATGTAAGAAGGGAGAATTAAGCTTCTGGCTTAATGAGGCCGCGCCGCTAGATGGCGACAGGATCGCGTACTGATTCGAATTAGGGATGCTTCGGCGACGGCGTGTAGAGGGCACTGGAGAAGCAGTGCGAGGCCGAATGTAACACTTGCTTTTTTCGACGTCTAGTGGTTTTGCCCTGCCATTTTCTGCTGCAACACACCTGTCAGTAGGAGCAGCCTTGTGCTGCGAAGAGGCCATCAGCCGCAGCGACAACGTCAGCCTTACCGGCCCTTTCGCAGCACAAGGCTGCTCCTACATGGGCAAGACTGCCTTTGCAGAGGCAAAAAAAACCCCGCATCTGCGGGGCTTTTTCATATCACAGGTGGGCGTCGAGGAACGCGGCCAGCTGCGATTTGGACAGGGCGCCGACCTTGGTGGCTTCGACGTTGCCGTTCTTGAACAGCATCAGCGTCGGGATACCACGCACGCCGTGCTTGGCCGGGGTTTCCTGGTTCTCGTCGATGTTCAGCTTGGCGACGGTCAGTTTGCCCTCGTAGGTAGCAGCGATGTCGTCCAGAACCGGAGCGATCATCTTGCATGGGCCGCACCATTCAGCCCAGTAGTCGACCAGCACCGGGCCTTGAGCCTGCAGTACGTCGGCTTCGAAGCTGGCGTCGGTGACGTGTTTGATTTTGTCGCTCATGGAAATCTCCAAGGTCGTAAGCAATAAAAAACGTTGCCCATCATAGCCGCACCCGTCTCCTACAGGAAGCCGCGGACGATTGAGTGTAACTATAGTTGTGCAAGACGCCACGAATCGAAACTGTCATACAAACGTCATAGCATCGAATGGCACATTGCCTTGCATCAAGGCCAGCTCAACGGCTATGTACCACGCGTTGGCGACAGCCTGCTATCGTGGCACGATTGCCGGGTTAACGACCGAGAACAACCAGATCATGCCGCAAACCATCGCGAAGAACCTGTCCCTGATCGCCGCCATCGACCTTGGCTCCAACAGCTTTCACATGGTCGTGGCCAAGGCCCACCATACCGAAATCCGCATTCTCGAGCGGCTCGGCGAGAAGGTTCAGCTGGCCGCTGGCATCGACGAAGAACGCAAGCTCAGTGAAGAGGCAATGGAACGAGGCCTGGATTGCCTCAAGCGCTTTTCCCAACTGATCAACGGCATGCCGGCAGGCTCGGTGCGCATCGTGGGTACCAACGCCTTGCGCGAAGCGCGCAACCGCAACGAATTCATCCAGCGCGCCGAAGCCATCCTTGGCCACCCGGTCGAAGTGATCTCCGGCCGTGAAGAAGCGCGCCTGATCTACCTGGGTGTGTCGCACACCCTGGCCGATACACCCGGCAAGCGCCTGGTGGCCGATATCGGCGGCGGCAGTACCGAGTTCATCATCGGCCAGCGCTTCGAGCCGCTGCTGCGCGAAAGCCTGCAGATGGGCTGCGTCAGCTTCACCCAGCGCTACTTCCGCGACGGCAAGATCACCCCGGCCCGCTACGCCCAGGCCTACACCGCCGCGCGCCTCGAGCTGATGAGCATCGAGAATGCCCTGCACCGCCTGACCTGGGACGAGGCCATCGGCTCGTCCGGTACCATTCGTGCCATCGGCGCCGCCATCAAGGCAGGTGGCCTGGGCAATGGCGAGGTCAACGCCGAGGGGCTGGCCTGGGTCAAGCGCAAGCTGTTCAAGCTGGGTGAGGTCGACAAGATCGACTTCGAAGGCGTCAAGCCGGACCGCCGCACTATCTTCCCGGCGGGCCTGGCGATTCTCGAAGCGATCTTCGATGCCCTGGAACTGCAGCGCATGGACCACTGCGACGGCGCCCTGCGCGAAGGCGTGCTGTTCGACCTGCTGGGCCGCCACCACCACGAAGACGTGCGCGAACGCACTCTGAACTCGCTGATGGAACGCTACCACGTGGACCAGGGCCAGGCTGCGCGCGTCGAGCGCAAGGCATTGCACGCCTTCGACCAAGTGGCCGAAGCGTGGGACCTCAAAGACGGGAATTGGCGCGATCTGCTGGGCTGGGCGGCGAAAGTGCACGAAATCGGCCTGGATATCGCCCACTACCACTACCACAAGCACGGCGCCTACCTGATCGAACACTCCGACCTGTCGGGTTTTTCCCGCGAGGACCAGCAGATGATGGCCTTGCTGGTGCGCGGCCACCGCCGCAACATCCCCAAGGACAAGATCGCCGAGCTGGGTGAGGAAGGGGTCAAGCTGCTGCGCCTGTGCGTGCTGCTGCGCTTCGCCATCCTGTTCCACCACATCCGTGGCAACCAGCAGATGCCGAAGGTCGAACTCAAGGCTGCCGACAGCAGCCTCGATGTGGCCTTCCCCGAGGGCTGGCTGGAACAGAACCAGCTGACCCAGGCCGACTTCGCCAACGAGGCGGAGTGGCTGGCCCGGGTCGGCTTCGTCCTCAGCGTACGTTGAGGACCGGGTTGCTCAGGCGCTCCAGCAGGGTCGCCTGGGCACTGCGCGGGTTCTGGTTGCCGGTCGGCGTGCTGCGCACGTAGCGCCCGTCCGGCTGCAGGGTCCAGGCGTGGGTGTTGTCGGTCAGGTAGCCTTCCAGCTCCTTCTTCACCCGCAGCAACAGCTTCTTGCCTTCCACCGGGAAGCAGGTCTCGACACGCTTGTCGAGGTTGCGCTCCATCCAGTCGGCACTGGACAGGTAGATCTGCTCTTCGCCGCCATTGAGGAAGTAGAACACCCGCGTGTGCTCGAGGAAGCGGCCGATGATCGAGCGCACCTGAATGTTGTGCGAAACCCCCGGAATGCCTGGGCGCAGGCAGCACATGCCACGCACCACCAGGTCGATCTTCACGCCCGACTGGCTGGCCTTGTACAGCGCCTTGATGACCTTGGCGTCGGTCAGCGAGTTGAACTTGGCGATGATATGCGCCGGCTTGCCTTCGAGGGCGAACTGGGTTTCCCGCGCGATCATGTCGAGCATGCCCTTCTTCAGGGTGAACGGCGCGTGCAGCAGTTTCTTCATGCGCAGGGTCTTGCCCATGCCGATCAGCTGGCTGAACAGCTTGCCGACGTCCTCGGTGAGGGCGTCGTCGGAGGTCAGCAGGCTGTAGTCGGTGTACAGGCGGGCGTTGCCGGCGTGGTAGTTACCAGTGCCCAGGTGCGCATAACGCACGATCTCGCCCTGCTCGCGGCGCAGGATCAGCATCATCTTGGCGTGGGTCTTGAAGCCGACCACGCCGTAGATCACCACCGCACCGGCCGCTTGCAGGCGGCTGGCCATCTGCAGGTTGGACTCTTCGTCGAAGCGCGCCCGCAACTCGATCACCGCAGTGACCTCCTTGCCGTTACGTGCTGCGTCCACCAGCGCGTCGACGATTTCCGAGTTGGCCCCGGAGCGGTACAGGGTCTGGCGCACGGCAAGCACGTGCGGGTCCTTGGCGGCCTGGCGCAGCAGGTCGATCACCGGGGTGAAGGACTCGAACGGGTGCATCAGCAGGATGTCCTGCTTGCCGATCACGCTGAAGATGTTGTCGGCGTTCTGCAGCAGCTTGGGGATCGCCGGGGTGAACGGCGTGTACTGCAGCTCGGGGTGGCTGTCCAGGCCGGTGATGCTGAACAGGCGGGTAAGGTTGACCGGGCCGTTGACCTGGTACAGCTCGCTTTCGCTGAGGCTGAACTGCTTGAGCAGGTAGTCCGACAGGTGTTTCGGGCAGGTGTCGGCCACCTCCAGGCGCACAGCGTCACCGTAGCGGCGCGAGAACAGCTCGCCGCGCAGGGCGCGGGCCAGGTCGTCGACCTCTTCGGAGTCCAGCGCCAGGTCGGCGTTACGGGTCAGGCGGAACTGATAGCAGCCCTTCACCTTCATGCCCTGGAACAGGTCGTCGGCGTGCGCATGAATCATCGACGACAGGAACACATAGTTGGCGCCCGGGCCACCCACCTCTTCCGGCACCCGGATGACCCGCGGCAGCAGGCGCGGGGCCGGGATGATCGCCAGGCCCGAATCGCGGCCGAAGGCGTCGACACCCTCGAGTTCGACGATGAAGTTGAGGCTCTTGTTCACCAGCAGCGGGAACGGGTGGGTCGGGTCGAGGCCGATCGGGGTGATGATCGGGGCGATTTCGTCGCGGAAGTAGCGGCGCACCCAGGTCTTGAGCTTGGGTGTCCAGTAACGCCGGCGGATGAAGCGGATATGGTGCTTTTCCAGCTCTGGCAGCAGCACGTCGTTGAGGATCGCGTACTGGCGCTCCACTTCGCTGTGCACCAGGTCGCTGATGCGAGCCAGCGCCTGGTGCGGCTGCAGGCCGTCGGCACCGGCCTGTTCACGGGCGAAGTTGATCTGCTTCTTCAGGCCGGCGACACGGATCTCGAAGAACTCGTCGAGGTTGCTGGAGAAGATCAACAGGAACTTGAGGCGTTCGAGCAGTGGGTAGCTCTCGTCCAGCGCCTGTTCCAGCACACGGATATTGAACTGCAGCTGCGAGAGTTCGCGATGAATGTACAGGCTGCTGTCGTCCAGGCCTGGGATGATGATTGCAGGGGCCGGCGCGGGTGCCGGAGCCGCAGGCTCTGCCACCGGTTCCGCGGCTGGCAGAGGCGCCGGCGGCAGGTCTGGCGGGGTCTGCACCATCTCTTCGGGGAGCTCCTGGGCATCCTTGATCGCGACAGGGGTTAGCACTTCATTATTCATCTGGCGTTCCTGAGGACGTTAACGCCCTATCATCTATTGAGCGGCAAGATAAGCGCCCATTATGACGCCTGTGTTACATGCCAGGGCAAGCCATGGCGCGTGGCTTCTGGCATTCTCCGAGCAGGAATTGTTCATGTCGAGACACATTTGGACACTTTCACGAACGCGCGCGAAGGGGTAGGCTTCGCGTTCATTTCGCCAGCACCTCAGAAAATGCTTCAACAATTCCTGCAGGATTTCGGCTACTTCGCCCTTTTTCTAGGCACCTTCTTCGAAGGCGAGACCATTCTGGTGCTTGCGGGATTCCTTGCGTTCCGCGGTTACATGGACATCAACCTGGTGTGCCTGGTGGCGTTTTTCGGCAGCTATGCCGGCGACCAGCTGTGGTACTTCATGGGCCGTCGCCACGGGCGCAGGATCCTGGCACGCAAACCGCGCTGGCAGGCGATGGGGGACCGGGCGCTGGACCACATCCGTCGCCACCCCGACATCTGGGTACTGAGTTTCCGCTTCGTCTATGGCCTGCGCACGGTCATGCCGGTGGCCATTGGCCTGTCCGGCTACCCGCCACGCCGCTATCTGCTGCTGAATGGTCTTGGCGCTGCCATCTGGGCAGTGGCCCTGGGCGCGGCCGCGTATCACTTCGGCGCCATCCTCGAAGGCCTGCTGGGCAACGTGAAGCGCTACGAGCTATGGGTGCTCGGTGGCCTGTTGGCGCTGGGCGGCCTGCTGTGGCTGCGCCGGCGCTTCCGCACGTTGCGCGCGGAGCGCAAGGCGGCGGGCAAGGCCCAGGCCCCAGAGGCTGAGCAGGCTGTAAGCCACGAGCAGCAACCAGGCCAGCGGCACGACCACCGCTAGGCCCAGCGCGCCGGCCAGGTACAGCGCCGGCGCATTCGCCAGCAGCCGTAACAGCTCCAGGCGCACGGCCCATGGCCGGTTCTCCAGCAACGCGCCCAGCACGAACAAGCCAAACGCCATCAGCGCCCAGCCGAGTACCAGGGCGGCGGTTGGCACGCGTTCGGCCACCTCCATCAGATAGCTGCCCAGCGCCACGTAACCCACGAATTGCGCCGCCACATAGGCCTGCTGCGCACGGCCCAGGGCAACCTCGAACTTGCGAAACAACGCCAGGTCCTGCTTGGCCTGCGGATAGCGTGCGGCCACATCGGCCGGGCGCCAGCCGGTGGGCATGAACCAGATGCGCAGTTTGTCCCACAGGCTGCCGGCGCGACGGGCGTCGTGCCAGAGCTGGGCATAGAACTGCAGATTGGCCCACAGCGGGTTCCAGCTGGCCAGCGGCGTGGTCACCCCGAACACCACCGGCTCGGCCGGGTCTTCCTCTTTGAAGGTGCCGAACAGACGATCCCAGAGAATGAACACGCCGCCGTAATTGCGATCCAAGTAAGCAGGATTTTGCGCATGGTGGACGCGATGGTTGGATGGCGTGATCAACACCCACTCGAGCCAGCCCAGCTTGGGAATGTGCCGGGTATGCACCCAGAACTGGTACAGCAGGTTGAGCGACGCCACCGTGATGAACACCAGCGGCGGCACACCGAGCAACGCCAGCGGCAGGTAGAACAGCCACGAGAAGATGAACCCGCTGCTGGTCTGGCGCAGCGCCGTGGTGAGGTTGTATTCCTCGCTCTGGTGATGCACCGAGTGCGCAGCCCACAGCACGTTGCGCTCGTGGCCAAGACGATGCAGCCAGTAGTAGCAGAAGTCGTACAGGACAAAGGCCAGCAGCCACACCCACCAGGCCTGCGGCGGCAGGCGCAGCAACGCCATGTGCTCGAACGCCAGGGCATAGGTCACCAGCCCCACCCCTTTGGTCAGCAATCCGGTACTGGTCGACAGCGCGCCGGTGCTGAGGCTGTTGATCGAGTCGGCCAGGGTGAAGTTGCGCTGGCCGCGCACACGGTCGGCCAGCAGTTCGACGGCGATCAGCACGAAGAAGAACGGCACGGCCAGCAGGATCAGGTCCATGGGTACGACCTCAGACGTTATCCGCCAAGATTAGGCCGCGCTTGCAGGAATCCCTATGGCTACATCTGCCAAACTAGAGGACATTTAGCGCCTCGACACTGGAGTAAAAAGCATGACAAAAAAAGTAGCGGTGATTCTTTCCGGCTGTGGCGTTTATGACGGCGCCGAAATCCACGAAAGCGTGATCACCCTGCTGCGCCTCGACCAGCGTGGTGCGCAGGTGCAGTGCTTCGCGCCGAACATCGCGCAGATGCATGTGATCAACCACCTGACCGGCGAGGAAATGCCCGAATCGCGCAATGTGCTGGTGGAATCGGCGCGCATTGCCCGCGGCGAGGTCAAGGACATCCGCGAGGCCAAGGCCGAAGACTTCGATGCGCTGATCGTACCGGGCGGTTTCGGGGCGGCGAAGAACCTGTCCAACTTTGCCGTGGAAGGCGCCAACTGCAGCGTCCACCCGGATGTGCTGGCCCTGGCCGAAGCCTTTGCCGACGCCTGCAAGCCGGTCGGCCTGATCTGCATCTCGCCGGCGCTGGCGGCGAAGATCTACGGACCAGGCGTGGTCTGCACCATCGGTACCGACGCCGGCACTGCGGCGGCCGTGACGAAGATGGGTGGCACCCATGAAGAGTGCGATGTACATGATATTGTCGAGGACACCCAGCGCAAGCTGGTGACCACCCCGGCGTACATGGAGGCCAAGTCGATCAGTGAAGCGGCTGGCGGGATCTACAAGCTGGTGGACCGGGTGCTGGAGCTGACGCACGAGGGTAACCAGTAAATCCTTGGGCCCGCTGCGCAGGCCATCGCCGGCAAGCCAGCTCCCACAGGAATAGCGCATGGCTTGAGGCCAACGCGATCGAGGTGGGAGCTGGCTTGCCGGCGATGGGCTGCAAAGCAGCCCCCGCATCAGGTTTTACTCAGTCGGGCAATGATCCGGTCCAGCGCATTGGCAAACGCCTGCTTCTCGCGCTCGCCATAAGGCGCCTGCCCTCCCCCCACCTGGCCCTGCTCGCGCAGCTCGGTGAACAGGTTGCGCGCCGCCAGCCGATCACCCATGTTGCGCTCGTCGAACTCGCGCCCGCGCGGGTCCAGTGCCGCCACGCCCTTTTTCACCAGGCGGTCGGCCAACGGCACGTCACTGCAGATCACCAGCTCGCCAGGCACGGCGTGCTCCACCAGGTAATCATCGGCCGCGTCCATGCCGCTGGGCACCACGATCAGGCGCACGATCGCGAACGCCGGCTTGGCCACAGCCTGGCCCGCCACCATCACTACCTCGAACTTGCGCTTGAGGGCGAACTTGACGATCAGATCCTTGGCCGCCTTGGGGCAGGCGTCGGCATCGATCCACACACGCATCGGAAAACCTCGCAATCAGCTTGAGGCCCCCATCATGCCTCAAGCGCAACGAAAGCTGCAGCCGCCGCCCACGCGCGCTGGGAAAATGGCGCCAATATTTCAATTGCCGCTTATCCGACCCCGCCACTCAGGCTACACTCGCCACAGCTCCGCTGGCCTGCCCGAGTGCGCAATGAACCACCCCCACGAAATCCGCCCCGACCTGGACGAAGGCATCGACCGCAAGGTCCTGGCGACATTGCGTGCGCGCTTCCTGCGGCTCAACCAGGGCCGGCTGCAGCGGGCCCTGGAAGGCCTGTCGACGCGCCAGCAACAGGTGCTGACGCTGCTGCCGCTGCTGTTTCATGTGAACCACCCGTTGCTGCCGGGCTATGTCTCCGGCAGCACCCCCGCCGGCGTATCGGGCTACGAGCCAAGCGCCGACCTGGTAGTCGAGGCCCAGCGCCTGGCCCGCTCGTTCACCTACAAGGCCCGCCATGGCAACCCGCCGCGGCCGATCCACGGCCTGTTCCTGATGGGCAGCCTGGGCTCGCTGGCCCAGGCCGAGCACAGCGACATGGACATGTGGGTGTGCCATGCACCCGGTCTGGCCGACGAGCTGCTGGGCGAGTTGCGCCGCAAATGCCAACTGCTGGAGGCATGGGCGGAAAGCCTGGGTGCCGAGGCACACTTCTTCCTGATCGACACGCAAGGTTTCGCCCAGGGCCAACGCGAGGGCCAGCTCGGTTCCGACGATTGCGGCACCACCCAGCACTACCTGCTGCTGGACGAGTTCTACCGCACTACTATCTGGCTGGCCGGGCGCACGCCACTGTGGTGGCTGGTGCCGGTCTACCAGGAACACGATTACCACACCTATACCCAGACCCTGCTGTCCAAGCGTTTCATCCGCAGCCAGGACGCCCTCGACCTCGGCCACCTGGCGCACATTCCGCCCGGCGAGTTCGTCGGCGCCGGCTTGTGGCAACTGTTCAAAGGCATCGACTCGCCCTACAAGTCGCTGCTCAAGCTGCTGCTGACCGAGGCCTATGCCAGCGAACACCCCGCAGTACGCTGCCTGAGCCTGGACTACAAGCAGGCAGTGTTCGCCAACCAGCTCGACCTCGACGAGCTGGACCCCTACGTGATGGTGTACCGGCGCATCGAGCGCTACCTGCTGCAGCGTGGCGAACACGCGCGCCTGGAGTTGGTGCGGCGCAGCCTGTACCTGAAGGTGAACAAGAAGCTCAGCGACCCGGCCCGGGCCAATGGCTGGCAACGCCGGCTGTTGCAGCGCCTGGCCGACGAGTGGGGCTGGGACGAGCGCCAGCTGGCCCTGCTGGACAGTCGCAACCAATGGAAAGTGCAGCAGGTTGCCGTCGAGCGCCGCGAGCTGGTGGCCGAACTGAACCACAGCTACCGCTTTCTCAGCCAGTTCGCCCGCACCCAGAACGCCAGCAGCCGCGCCGACCAGCGCGATCTCAATGTGCTGGGCCGGCGCCTTTACGCGGCCTTCGAGCGCCGCGCCGGCAAGGTCGAAGTGATCAACCCCGGTATCGCCCCGGACCTGGCCGAAGGCACCCTGACCCTGGTCCAGGCGCCTAACCGCAAAGAGCCCGGCAGCCACCACTGGGAGCTGTATACCGGCAACCTGAGCCCCCATGAGGTGGACCACTTCAGCCCGCTCAAGCGTTGCCGTGAACTGCTCGAGCTGCTGACCTGGGCCCATCGCAACGGGGTGATCGACAGCAGCACGCGTCTGGCGCTGCACCCGGGTGTCAGCGACCTCAGCGAATTCGAGCTGTTCAACCTGGTCGGCTGCCTGCAGCAGAGCATCCCCCTGCCCTTGCCGACCGTCAGCGAAGTGCGCCTGCTGCAACCCAGCGTTGCCGACGAGGTGCTGCTGCTGGTCAACGTCGCCATCGACCCGCTGCGCCACCACCGCGACCTGAACATCCTGATGACCACCGAGCGTACCGACTCGCTGAGCTATGCAGGCGTGCGCGAAAACCTGGTCCTGACCCTGGACCAGGTCACCCTCAACAGCTGGAACGAGGTATTGGTCCAGCGCTATGACGGCGAGCACGCGCTGGTGCGCTGCCTGCGCGACTTCCTCAACAGCCCCGTGCTGCGCGGCCACCGGCCGAGGGTGCGGGTGCGCTGCTTCTGCCAGAGCCGCGCCCAGGCCATCGGCCAACGCGTGGAGGAAATCTTCGACACCGTGCAGCTGCTGCTGGACCAGGGCCTGAGCCACCGCTACCTGCTGCAGGTGGCCCAGCACACCCATGTGCTGGAGCTGCTGGCCGGGCATGTCAACCTCACCACCCTGGCCGAGCACGAGGCACTGCTGGACCACCTGGGCGAAGAGCGTAGCGCCTACAGCCCGCTGTACCTGGACGCCAACGCCCTGCAGGACCATGACCTGCACCTGGTGCTGGAGCAGGGCCGGCCGGCCTGCACCCAGGTGTTCTACCGCCTGCAGGGTGGCTGGGCCGAGCTGTACGTGCTGGATGAATACAATGCCCTGTGGCAGCAACGCCTGCCCCTGCACGACGAAGCCCACCTGCTGTTGCCGCTGCAGCGCTTTCTGCGCTCGGTGGTGATGCGCCGTGATGCCCGGCTGCCGCTGGACACCCAGCGCGCGGCCTCACTGGACATCCACTACGCGCAACTGTTGCCTTCCGGGCCAGGCAAGGCGCGCAGCGTCGAGCCGCGCCAGGCCCCGCTCGAGGGTAGCGACCAGCCTTACTATGAGGTGCAGGCGATCATCCAGGCCGGGGTGGCGGGTGCGGCGCACGTGACGCTGTATTGCGATCAGCAGGAGTTTTCCGAACTGGAGCATGGTGAACAGCTGTATGCGGTAGCGGCCCGGCAGATCATCGGGCAGCGACATGGTGCAGGGCAGTACCGCTGCTACATCACTGACCTGGATTTGTCCGAGTTGCTGGATGACCAGCTGGGGTCGACGCAGCTGTACCTGCGCTACAAGCGGGAGCTGGAGCAGGCTTTGAATGAGGGGTTGGAGCAGGTTTTGGCGCAAGAGGCTTGAATTGCCGGGGGCGCGTTGCGCCCCTTTCGCGACACAAGGCCGCTCCTACAGGGGAATGCGTAATCCTGTAGGAGCGGCCTTGTGTCGCGATGGGCCGCGAAGCGGCCCCCTGGCCCTTACAGGTCGAAATCGCCCGCCGCTTCCGGCTGGTATTCCACTTCCAGCAGCTTCAGCTTGAGGGTCTTGCCCCCCGGGGCCGGCCAGTCGATCTGCGCGCCCACCGACAACCCCAGCAAGGCGCAACCGATCGGCGCCAGGATCGAGACCTTGCCTTCCGGCCCGGCATCCTTCGGGTACACCAGGGTCAGGTGGTAGTCCTTGCCGCTGGCTTCCTCACGGCAGTGCACGCGCGAGTTCATGGTCACCACGCCAGCCGGGACTTCCTCGTGACCGACCACCTGCTCGGCGCGGTCCAGCTCGTCCTGCAGGGCGAGCACACCCGGCGTACTCTCGTCGAGGCTGTCGATCAGACGCTCCAGACGTTGTACGTCCAATCGGGTGAGGATGAGGGAAGGCTTGGTGCTCATGATCCAGTCAGACTCCTTTGAACAGGCGGTTTTCATCGTGCAGATAAAGCAAAACCCCGCCCAAGGGCGGGGTTTGTGAAGGCTTTGGCGTCACCGACGCAGAACCCGACGTTACCACAGCCGGGTAAATACTCAAGCCCCTGCGATCAGTGTGCCTTAGCCTGGTCGCGCAGGGCCTGGGCCTCGCGGCAGATCTGCCGGCGCCGTTCGTCATCAGCCGAACGCCATTCGCGGATGTGCTCGACATGCCGGTGGCAACCCGTGCAGACCCGCTGTTCGTCCAGCCGGCAAACGCTGATGCAGGGCGACGGTACTGCGGGGCTGACGTTGCTGTAGAGCGGCTTGGGCGGCCGGGCCTGGGTGCTGCTCATGTCAGATCTCGTCGAAGTCCAGCTTCTCGCCGGCCCGCTCCCAGACGATGCGCTCGAGCATTTCGCCCAGCAGCTCCTCGCTCTTCTCGCACACCCACTTGCCGCTGTCTTCGTCGTAGTCGAAGTGGAAACCGCCGGAACGGTCGGCCAGCCACAGCTGGCGCAGCGGCTCCTGGCGGCTGAAGATCAGCTGGGCGCCGCCTTCGAACTTGACGGTGAGGACGCCAGCGGAGTTCTCCATGTCCAGGTCCAGGCCGCTCTCGTCGAACAGGTCTTCCAGGGCCTGTTGGGTCGCGTCGACCAGATCATGGAAACGCGCTTCACTCAAACTCATTGCAGGAACCTCGAAATTGGCTGCGTTACAGGCAAGCCCGGCAAGATACGGGCGCTTGCCGCCGAATGCAAAGGTTTAGCCGCTACCTTCACTGGCATAAACTCAAAGCCTGTGGGAGCGGGCATGCCCGCGAAGCAGACGCCGCGGTGTGTGGCACCGGCTTTGCCGGTGTTCGCGGGCAAGCCCGCTCCCACAGGGGCCCTTGCAGGCGGTAAGAATAGCCCGCCAGGCGGGCCGGCCCTTGCATAGGCAAGCCGTCGGTCGCTCGGTATACTCGGGCGCAATACTGCATATTTCTAAGGATTTCACCCATGAAGCGCCTGATTTCCTCCCTCGCGGCGCTGGTCGCTGTTGCCTGCCTCGTTTCGGCCTGCGGCCAGAAAGGCCCGCTGTATCTGCCAGAAGACGGCGATAACGGCAAAGCGCACAAGTCGCACCAGCACCAGCCAAAAGCCAAGCCGGCCCCGGTACAAGAGCAGCAGCCAGAGCCGGAGCTCGAGCCCGAGCAGTCGCCAGCGCAGTAAGGAAACCAGATGAACGCTTTCAACTACCGCGACGGCGAGCTGTTCGCGGAAGGCGTGGGCCTGTCGGCCATCGCCGAACGCTACGGCACCCCGACCTACGTGTACTCGCGCGCCCACATCGAGGCCCAGTACCGTAGCTACGCCGACGCCCTGCAAGGCACCGAGCACCTGGTGTGCTTCGCGGTCAAGGCCAACTCCAACCTCGGCGTGCTGAACGTGCTGGCGCGCCTGGGCGCAGGCTTCGACATCGTCTCCGGCGGTGAGCTGGAGCGCGTGCTGGCCGCTGGCGGCCGTGCCGACCGCGTGGTGTTCTCCGGTGTCGGCAAGACCCGCGACGACATGCGCCGTGCCCTGGAAGTCGGCGTGCACTGCTTCAACGTCGAATCCACCGACGAACTGGAGCGCCTGCAAGTGGTGGCCGCCGAGATGGGCAAGGTTGCCCCGGTCTCGCTGCGGGTCAACCCGGACGTCGACGCCGGCACCCACCCGTACATCTCCACCGGCCTGAAAGAGAACAAGTTCGGCATCGCCATCGCCGACGCCGAGGCCATCTACGTGCGCGCCGCGCAGCTGCCGAACCTGGAAGTGGTCGGTGTCGACTGCCACATCGGTTCGCAACTGACCACCGTCGAGCCTTTCCTCGATGCCCTCGACCGCCTGCTGGTGCTGGTCGACCGCCTGGCCGAGTGCGGCATCCACCTGCGCCACCTGGACCTGGGTGGCGGTGTCGGCGTGCGTTACCGCGATGAGGAGCCGCCGCTGGTGGCCGACTACATCAAGGCGATCCGCGAGCGCGTCGGCGACCGCGACCTGGCCCTGGTGTTCGAGCCGGGCCGCTACATCGTGGCCAACGCCGGCGTCCTGCTGACCCGCGTGGAATACCTCAAGCACACCGAGCACAAGGACTTCGCCATCATCGATGCGGCGATGAACGACCTGATCCGCCCGGCCCTGTACCAGGCCTGGATGGGTGTCAGCGCGGTCAAGCCACGCGCAGGCGAAGGCCGTGCCTACGACCTGGTCGGCCCGATCTGCGAGACTGGCGACTTCCTCGGCAAGGACCGCGTGCTGAACCTGGCCGAAGGTGACCTGCTGGCCGTACAGTCCGCGGGCGCCTATGGTTTTGTCATGAGCTCCAACTACAACACCCGTGGCCGTTGCGCTGAAATCCTGGTCGACGGCGACCAGGCCTTCGAAGTACGCCGCCGCGAGACCATCGCCGAATTGTACGCTGGCGAAAGCCTGCTGCCGGAGTAAGCCCATGCTGCTGCGTTTTACCAAGATGCATGGGCTGGGCAACGACTTCATGGTCCTCGACCTGGTCAGCCAGCACGCGCACATCCAGCCCAAGCACGCCAAGCAATGGGGTGACCGCCACACCGGCATCGGCTTCGACCAGTTGCTGATCGTCGAGGCGCCGAACAACCCGGAAGTGGACTTCCGCTACCGCATCTTTAATGCCGACGGCTCCGAGGTCGAGCAGTGCGGCAACGGTGCGCGCTGCTTCGCCCGCTTCGTGCTGGACAAGCGCCTGACCGCGAAAAAGCGCATCCGCGTGGAAACCAAGAGCGGCATCATCGAGCTGGACGTGCAGAACGACGGCCAGATCAGTGTCGACATGGGCCCACCGCGCTTCATCCCTGCCGAAATCCCCTTCGTCGCCGACGAGCAGGCGCTGAACTACCCACTGGAAGTCGACGGCCAGGTGCATTCGATTGCCGCCGTGTCCATGGGTAACCCGCATGCCGTGCTGCGTGTCGACGATGTGCGTACCGCCCCTGTGCACCAGCTGGGCCCGAAGATCGAAAACCACCCACGCTTCCCGCAGCGGGTGAATGCCGGCTTCCTCCAGGTCATCGACCGCCACCGCGCCAACCTGCGCGTGTGGGAACGTGGTGCGGGCGAAACCCAGGCCTGCGGCACCGGCGCCTGCGCCGCCGCCGTGGCGGCGATCAGCCAGGGCTGGATGGACTCCCCGGTATCCCTCGACCTGCCTGGTGGCCGCCTGCACATCGAATGGGCCGGCCCCGGCAAGCCCGTGCTGATGACCGGCCCGGCCGTACGCGTCTACGAAGGACAGGTTCGTCTCTAAGCGAGTAACCGCCATGACCGATCAGCCCCAGGTTGTACCCCAGCAGTCCGCCGAGCTCGATGCCGAAGCGGTGGTCGCGTACCTGCGCGCCCACCCCACCTTCTTCGCCGAGCACGACGAGCTGCTGATCGAACAGCGCATCCCGCACCAGCGTGGCGACAGCGTGTCGCTGGTGGAGCGCCAGCTCAAGCTGCTGCGCGACCGCAACATCGAGATGCGCCACCGCCTGTCGCAACTGATGGATGTGGCCCGCGACAACGACCGGCTGTTCGACAAGACCCGCCGGTTGATCCTTGACCTGCTCGACGCCGGCAGCCTGGAAGAAGTGGTGATGGCGGTCGAAGACAGCCTGCGCCAGGAATTCCAGGTGCCCTTCGTCAGCCTGATCCTGTTCGGCGAAAACGTCGCGCCGGTCGGGCGCTGGGTCAGCAACGCCGAAGCACAGCAGGCCATCGGTGCCCTGCTGGGCGGCGGCAAGACGGTCAGCGGCAACCTGCGCGAACACGAGCTGGCCTTCCTGTTCGGTGAAGAACAGCGCCGGGAAGTGGGCTCCAGCGCCGTGGCTGCCCTGGAATACCAGGGCCTGCACGGGGTGCTGGCGATCGGCAGCCGCGACCCGCAACACTACAAGAGCAGCGTCGGCACCTTGTTCCTTGGCTACATTGCCGAGGTGCTTGGCCGCGTTGTGCCACGCGTTACCCAGACCCTGCGCCCGGTACGCTGATGGAACGCCAGCTGGAGGCTTATTGCGCACACCTGCGCAACGAGCGCCAGGTGTCCGAGCACACCCTGCTGGGCTACCGTCGCGACCTGGACAAGGTGGTCGCCTACTGCAAGGAGCACGGCATTGCCGATTGGCAGGCGCTGCAGATCCAGCAGCTGCGCCAGCTGATCGCCCGCCAGCACCACCACGGCCAGTCCTCGCGCAGCCTGGCCCGGCTACTGTCGGCGGTGCGTGGCCTGTACCGCTATCTCAACCGCGAAGGCCTGTGCCAGCACGACCCGGCCAGCGGCCTGAGCGCGCCCAAGGGCGAACGCCGGCTGCCCAAGGTGCTGGACACCGACCGCGCCCTGCAACTGCTCGATGGCGGTGTCGACGATGACTTCATCGCCCGTCGCGACCAGGCCATCCTCGAACTGTTCTATTCGTCGGGCCTGCGCCTGTCCGAGTTGACCAACCTCGACCTCGATCACCTGGACCTCGCCGCCGGCCTGGTGCAGGTGCTGGGCAAGGGCGGCAAGGCTCGCGTGCTGCCGGTCGGCCGCAAGGCCCGCGAAGCCTTGCAGGCCTGGTACCGCCTGCGCGGCATCGGCAACCCGCGCGACCGCGCGGTGTTCATCACCCGCCAGGGCAACCGCATCAGCCCACGGGCCGTTCAGCAACGGGTGAAGGCGGCCGGTGAGCGCGAGCTGGGCCAGCACCTGCACCCACACATGCTTCGCCATTCCTTCGCCAGCCACGTGCTGGAATCGTCCCAGGACCTGCGCGCAGTGCAAGAGATGCTCGGCCATGCCGACATCGGCACCACGCAGATCTATACCCACCTGGACTTCCAGCACCTGGCCGCGGTGTACGACAGCGCCCACCCTCGGGCCAAACGCAGCAAAGGCACAGACTCATGAGCATCAAGCTGATCACCTTCGACCTCGACGACACCCTGTGGGATACCGCGCCGGTGATTGCCAGCGCGGAAGTCGTGCTGCGCGACTGGCTCGAAGCCAACGCCCCAATCCTTGGCGGCGTGCCGGTGGAGCACCTGTTCGCCATTCGCGAGCGCCTGGTGCAGGCCGAACCCGGCCTGAAGCACCGCATCAGCGCCCTGCGCCGACGGGTGCTGTTCCATGCCCTGGAAGAAGTCGGCTACAGCGAAAAGCATGCGCAGGAGCTGGCCAACGAAGGTTTCGAAGTATTTCTGCATGCCCGCCACCAGGTGGAGATTTTCCCGGAGGTGCAGCCGGTGCTGGAGATCCTGCGCCATCACTACACCTTGGGCGTGGTCACCAACGGCAATGCCGACGTGAGCCGGCTGGGGCTGGCGGACTATTTCCGCTTTGCCCTGTGTGCCGAGGACCTCGGCATCGGCAAGCCGGACCCGGCGCCGTTCCTCGAAGCCCTGCGCCGCGGCGACGTGGAGGCCAGCGCGGCGGTGCACATCGGTGACCACCCGGGCGATGATATCGCCGGCGCCCAGCGCGCCGGGCTGCGTGCGGTGTGGTTCAACCCGCAGGGCAAGGCGTGGGTAGGCGAACAGGCGCCGGACGCCGAGATCCAGCGCCTGTCGCAGTTACCCGACATCCTCGCGCGCTGGCGCTGACAGGGGCCGCTTCGCGGCCCATTCGCGGGCACGCCCGCTCCCACAGCTTCACCACCGCCCTCAGGTCCCTGTGGGAACGGGCGTGCCCGCGAAGAGGCCGGCACAGGCAACCCATAACCCGCAGGCACAAAAAAGCCCGCAGCGACGGCGGGCTTTTTTCGATCAGCCACTCAGATAGGGCGGCTGCCGTACTTGTTGTCCGGCTTCTTGGGCGGGTCGGCGACCACATTGGCCTCGACTTCCTGAACCTTGCCGCCGCGAGCGAGGAACTCTTCCATGGCCTTGGCCAGGGCGTCACGCTCCTTCTGCTTGGCTTCCATGCTCGGCATCTCGTCTACCGAGACCGCGGCCTTGGATTTGCCCTTGGCAGCGGGTGCCGGGCTGCTGTCGTCATCGCCAGCGTCTTCGGCGCCGTCATCAGCTGCCGCTTCGAGGCCTTCATCGCCCTCGTCTTCGTCGCCTACTTCGAGGTCATCATTTTCCAGATCGTCGTCGCTCATGTTCTACCTCATGACTTGCGAAAAGCAGGTTAGTTATAGACCAGTGCAGCCGTAGACCGGCAGCCACCAGTGAAAATTCAACTGGCCGTGGGTTAGGCCACTGCCCTAGGGTCGGCGCTCCTGATGGGAGGCGGCACCCAGCAGGCCCTGCTCCTGGCAGGACCTGACAAATCCTTTAGCCCCTGCTGGCCACACGCTATTGGCAAGCCTAGCAAAGGCTGGCGAAGCGTGTGGACTACTCGTCAAACACCCTTCGGCGCGCATTCTAGCGCGCCAGCAGAAAAAGCAAAGCACCATGAATGCTCTGCGTTTTGTAAGATTTCCGCCTACGTCGCGAACGTGTCGGATAAACCGTTTGCCGTGCGGGAAATGCTAAAAATCTGGCAAAAAAATGCCCGGCAAGCCGGGCAAGTTTTTACCGCGTCGCAGTTACAGGTTGTAGCCGCGCTCGTTGTGCTGAGCCAGGTCGAGGCCGACCGACTCTTCTTCTTCGCTGACCCGCAGGCCCATCACCACATCCAGCACCTTGAGGATCACGTAGGTGACGATGGCGGTGTAGACCACGGTGAAAATCACGCCCTTGGCCTGGATCCAGACCTGCATGCCGATGTCGGTGACGGCACCGAAGCCGCCCAGCGCCGGGGCTGCGAACACGCCGGTGAGGATGGCGCCGATGATACCGCCGATGCCGTGCACGCCGAAGGCATCCAGCGAGTCGTCATAGCCCAGCTTGCGCTTGAGGCTGGTGGCGCAGAAGTAGCAGACCACACCCGAGACCAGGCCGATCACCAGGGCACCCATCGGGCCTACGGTACCGGCAGCCGGGGTGATGGCGACCAGGCCGGCGACCACGCCCGATGCGATGCCCAGGGCGCTCGGCTTACCGTGGCCGATCCACTCGGCGAACATCCAGCCCAGGGCCGCGGCGGCGGTGGCAATCTGGGTCACCAGCATGGCCATGCCGGCGGTGCCGTTGGCGGCAGCGGCAGAGCCTGCGTTGAAGCCGAACCAGCCGATCCACAGCATGGCCGCGCCCATCAGGGTGTAGCCCAGGTTGTGCGGGGCCATCGGGGTGGTCGGGTAGCCCTTGCGCTTGCCCAGCACCAGGCAGCAGACCAGGCCCGCGATACCGGCGTTGATGTGCACCACGGTGCCGCCGGCGAAGTCCAGCACGCCCCAGTCCCACATCAGAGCACCGTCACCGCTCCAGACCATGTGCGCGATCGGCGCGTAGACCAGGGTGAACCAGATGCCCATGAACACCAGCATCGCGGAGAACTTCATGCGCTCGGCGAAGGCACCGACGATCAGCGCCGGGGTGATGATGGCGAAGGTCATCTGGAAGGTGATGAATACCGCCTCAGGGAACAGCGCGGCAGCCGAGGTCAGGTTCGAGGGCGTGACGCCGCTGAGGAACGCCTTGGAGAAGCCGCCGACGAAGGAATTGAAGTTGAGCACGCCCTTTTCCATACCAGTGGTATCGAAGGCCATGCTGTAGCCGTAGACGACCCAGAGAATGCTCATCAGGCCAGTGATTGCAAAGCACTGCATCATCACCGACAGCACGTTCTTGGAACGCACCATGCCGCCATAGAACAGGGCCAGGCCCGGAATGGTCATGAACAGCACCAGCGCCGTTGCGGTCAGCATCCAGGCGGTGTCGCCGGAGTTCAGCGCTGGGGCAGCTTCCTCGGCCAGGGCAAGCCCGGGCATTACGAGGGACAATAGGGCTCCTAGCCCTGCGATCTTACGCAGAGTCATGTTGTTTTCTCCTGGGGCGTTGGGTTTGGTGAGGCTTTGTTGCTGCTTAGATCGCGTCGGTATCGGTTTCGCCGGTACGGATACGGATCGCCTGCTCCAGATTCACCACGAAAATCTTGCCGTCACCGATCTTGCCGGTGTTGGCTGCCTTGGTGATGGCTTCGATTACCCGATCAAGGTCCTTGTCATCGATGGCGACATCGATCTTCACCTTGGGCAGGAAATCGACCACGTATTCAGCACCGCGATACAGCTCGGTATGGCCCTTCTGCCGACCGAAGCCTTTGACTTCGGTGACGGTGATGCCCTGCACGCCGATTTCCGACAGCGACTCGCGCACGTCGTCCAGCTTGAACGGCTTGATGATGGCTGTGACTAGCTTCATGAAACTCTCTCCCGATTTGGTGGACTTGCCCCAGGAAAACAAACCCGTCTCAAGTCTAAGCGCAGCGCTTGGCTTTGTAACGCGTCGTCGGCATCCGGCTCCGCGTGCGCACTGCCTGGTCACAAGGAACTGCATCAGTGCATGGCTCGCAGAGGTCTTTGCAGAAACCTTGCCAGTTCCGTCAAAGCACGGGAAAACAGTGAGTTATGTGAATCAGTCGGGATTGGCCAGTCGCCAGCATGCGTAACATGCACAATTTCGGTGCATCCCGACCTGGCGCGTTGCTCGAAAAATGTGCAACCGCGTGGCGAGGGCGAATGATTTTTGTGGGAGCGGCCTTGTGTCGCGAAAGGGCCGCACAGCGGCCCCGGCAATGCATGCTGCGCAACCGATATCCCGGGGCTGCTGCGCAGCCCTTTCGCGACACAAGGCCGCTCCCACAAGGACCAATGTGCAATCAAGGGCCAGGTTCGCCCGTGCTACACTGCCGGCCATTTCCCAGTATCAGTGGACAGCCCCATGCTCGCGCCCAAAGCCCTTCTCGATGCCCTGAGCGACCAGGCATCGCGCCTGTTCAGCAGCGATACCGCCCAGCCCCGCGTCGAACTGGAAAGCCAGTTCAAGGTGCTGATGCAAGGTGCCTTCAGCAAGCTGGACCTGGTCAGCCGCGAAGAATTCGACAGCCAGATGGTCGTACTGGCGCGCACCCGCGCACGCCTGGAGGCTTTGGAAAAACAAGTGGCCGAGCTGGAAGCCCGGCTGAACCCGACCCCACAGGATGAGTGAATGCAACCCTCCAGCGCATACCCGGTACTGTTGTTTTCCTACGGCACCTTGCAGGACAAGGCCGTGCAGCTCGCCAACTTCGGCCGCGAACTGAGCGGCCAAGCCGACTGTATGCTGGGCTACCGCCAGGACTGGGTCGAGATCACCGACCCGGCCGTGCTGGCAGCCAGCGGCAAGTCCCATCACCCTATCGTCGCTCCCAGCAGCCAGGCAGACGACAGCGTGGCCGGCATGGTCTTCCAGATCAGCGAAGAAGAGCTGGCAGCGGCGGATCGCTATGAAGTCGCAGACTACAAGCGCGTGGCCGTAACGCTCGCATCGGGCCTGACCGCCTGGGTTTATGTACGCGCCTGAGCCCTTCCGGCGCACAGCAGGCACGAACCCGACGGGGTGACAATGCAGGGGAACCCCCCTGCCTGAAAAACCAGGACGCACACTTCTTTCGCCGGCCCGGGCCGTGCTCGCTATTCTTGCAAAGCCGCAGGAAGCGGCCCTCTTCAGCGACAACGGAGCGTCCATGTCCCTAGCCCTCGTCCACAGCCGCGCCCAGGTGGGCGTGCAGGCACCGGCGGTCAGCGTCGAAACCCACCTGGCCAACGGCTTGCCCCATCTCACTCTGGTCGGTCTACCGGAAACCACGGTCAAAGAGAGCAAGGACCGGGTACGCAGCGCCATCGTCAACTCCGGGTTGAACTATCCGCAACGGCGCATCACCCAGAACCTCGCCCCCGCCGACCTGCCCAAGGATGGCGGGCGCTATGACCTGGCCATTGCCCTGGGCATCCTCGCCGCCGATGGCCAGGTACCAACGGCCACCCTTGCCGAGGTCGAATGCCTGGGCGAACTGGCGCTGTCTGGCAAGTTGCGCCCGGTGCAGGGCGTGCTGCCCGCAGCACTGGCGGCACGCGAAGCAGGCCGGGCGCTGGTGGTGCCGCGGGAGAATGCCGAGGAAGCCAGCCTGGCAGGCGGGCTGGTGGTGTATGCAGTGGGGCACCTGTTGGAACTGGTCGCCCACCTGAACGGCCAGGTGCCGTTGCCACCGTATGCCGCCAACGGCCTGATCCTGCAGCAACGTCCGTACCCGGACCTGAGCGAGGTGCAGGGCCAACTGGCGGCCAAGCGTGCGCTGCTGCTAGCGGCGGCCGGGGCGCACAACCTTTTGTTCACCGGGCCTCCCGGTACCGGCAAAACCTTGCTTGCCAGCCGCTTGCCGGGGCTGCTGCCACCACTGGACGAGCACGAAGCACTGGAAGTGGCGGCGATACAGTCGGTCAGCGGCCATACGCCACTGAGCAGCTGGCCGCAGCGGCCCTTCCGCCATCCGCACCACTCCGCCTCCGGCCCGGCACTGGTCGGCGGCAGCAGCCGGCCGCAACCGGGTGAAATCACCCTCGCCCACCATGGCGTGCTGTTTCTGGATGAACTCCCTGAATTCGAGCGTCGCGTGCTGGAAGTGTTGCGCGAACCGCTGGAGTCGGGCGAGATCGTGATTGCCCGGGCCCGCGACAAGGTGCGCTTCCCCGCACGTTTCCAGCTGGTGGCGGCAATGAACCCCTGCCCTTGCGGCTACCTGGGCGACCCCACTGGCCGCTGCCGCTGTAGCACCGAGCAGATCGCGCGGTATCGCAACAAGCTGTCCGGGCCATTGCTGGACCGTATCGACCTGCACCTGACCGTGGCCCGGGAGAGCACCACGCTGAACAACCAGCCCTGCGGCGAGACCAGTGCCGATGTGGCGGCCAAGGTAGCCGAGGCACGTGAACTGCAACAGCGGCGGCAAGGGTGTGCGAATGCATTTCTCGACCTTGAGGGGTTGCGCCGCCATTGTGGCTTGGCAGCGGCGGACCAGGCCTGGCTGGAGGGCGCCTGTGAACGGCTGACCCTGTCGTTGCGCGCGGCACACCGGTTGCTGAAGGTGGCGCGGACCCTGGCGGATCTGGAAGGTAGCCAGGCAATTGGTCGGGCGCATCTGGCCGAGGCCCTGCAGTACCGGCCGGGGAGCAGTTAGATTGCCGGGGCTGCCTTGCAGCCCATCGCCGGCAAGCCAGCTCCCACCCCGACCGCATCGGCCTCAAGCCATGCGCAGTCCCTGTAGGAGCCTGGCTTGCCAGCGATGAGGCCAGTACAGGCAGTGCAAGACTGTTTCTCCCACACCGAATACATCGGCCCAAAGCCTAGCGCAGTATCTGTGGGAGCCTGGCTTCCAGCGATGAGGCCAGTACAGGCAGTACCAGACAGTTTCTCCCACACCGAGTACATCGGCCCAAAGCCTAGTGCAGTACCTGTGGGAGCCTGGCTTGCCAGCGATGAGGCCAGTACAGGCAGTACCAGACAGTTTCTCCCACACCGAATACATCGGCCCAAAGCCTAGTGCAGTACCTGTGGGAGCCTGGCTTGCCAGCGATGAGGCCAGTACAGGCAGTACAAGACAGTTTCTCCCACACCGAATACATCGGCCCAAAGCCTAGTGCAGTACCTGTGGGAGCCTGGCTTGCCAGCGATGACGCCAGTACAGGCAGTGCAAGACAGTTGCTCCAACACCGAATAAAGCGGCCCAAGATCGTGTCCCGGGAAGTGGTGTAACTCATCATGGCTTTGGCCATTGAGCTTGCCGTTTAGTTGATCACGGCCGACAGCTTGGCCTGTGGATTATCGCT
>NZ_NEJY01000021.1:0-148317 GCF_002113255.1 Pseudomonas sp. B14(2017) | reverse complement strand
GAACAGCAGCACCAACACCAGGCCCAAAACCGCCATCGCCGCCCCCGCCAGGGAAACCGCCGAATACCCCAGCCCGGCATTGATCACCGCCCCACCCAGCGCCGCACCAATCGCGTTACCCAGGTTGAACGCCCCGATGTTCACCGCCGACGCCAGGTTGGGCGCATCCTTGGCCGCCTCCATCACCCGCATCTGCAGCGGCGGCACCAGGGCAAAGCTGGCAGCGCCCCACACCAGGATCGCCAGCGCAGTCGGCAGCGGCCAGTCCATCACCAGCGGGAACACCAGCAACACCGCAATCAGCACGGCCAGCGACAGCATCAGGGTACGGTCGATCGAGCGGTCCGCCGCCTTGCCACCCCACACGTTGCCCAAGGTCAGGCCGACACCGAACAACACCAGCATGGCCGTGACGAAGGTGGTGGACGCTGCCGCCTCGCTCTGCAGGATCGGCGCGATGTAGGTGAATACCGTGAACATCGCACTGGAGCCCACCACGGTCAGCAGCAGTGCCGCCAGCACCGGCCCGCGGCCCAGCACGCGGATTTCGGCCATGGCCCCGCCACCCTTGGGCGACGGCACATTGGGCAGTGCGTACCAGAGGGTGGTCATTGCCACCAGGCCGAGCCCGGCGATGCCCCAGAATGCCGTGCGCCAGCCCAGCATTTCACCGAACCAGGTCGCCAGCGGCACTCCGCCGATGGTGGCCAGGGTCAACCCCATGAACATGGCGGCCACGGCCCCGGCGCGCTTCTCGGGCGGCACCACGCTGGCCGCGACGATCGAGCCGATGCCGAAGAACGCACCGTGGTTCAGCGAGGTGACCACGCGGGCGACCAGCAGGCTGGCGTAGTCGCTGGCCAGGGCCGACATCAGGTTGCCGAGGGTGAAGATGGCCATCAGCCCGATCAGCAGGTAACGCCGCGGGATCTTCACCGTGGCCAGGGTCATCAACGGTGCGCCGATCAGCACACCGATCGCATAGGCACTGACCAACAGCCCGGCAGCGGGGATGGAGACGCCAAGGTCGGTGGCGATGCTGGGCAACATGCCCATGGGGGCGAACTCGGTGACCCCGATGCCAAAGGCACCGATGGCGAGTGCGACAAGAGGTGGATTGATACGCATGGCAAGCTCCTTATCTGTGCTGCAAATGCTACGATCCGAAGCTGAGCCGCACTAGACTGCATTTTTGCGAACCACCTTTGCTGAAGAGGCACAAATGGACTTCAGTGGAAGATCCGGAGAGATGGAAATATTTGCCAAGGTGGCCCAGGAGGGCAGCCTGTCCGCAGCCGCCCGGGCGCTGGGCCTGACGCCTTCGGCGGTGAGCCGCATCCTCGCGCGCACCGAACAGCGCCTGGGCACCCGCCTGCTGCTGCGCACCACCCGGGCGATCACCCTCACGCCCGAAGGCGAAGCGTACCTGCGCGGTGCACGGCGGGTGCTGGCCGACATGCTCGAAGTGGAAGAGGCCATCACCGACCAGGGCGTGCCACGCGGGCGCTTGCGGGTCAGCGCAGCGCTGGGCCATGGCCGCTTGACCGTGGTGCCGTTGCTGGCGGCATTCAGCGCGCGCTACCCGCAGGTGCTGGTCGACCTTACCCTCAGCGACGAAGTGGCCGACATTCTCGGCGGCCAGGCCGACGTGGCGCTGCGCTTCGGCCACCTGCCGGACAGTTCGTTGAGCGCCCGCGCCATTGGCGAAACCGGCCAGGTGATCGTCGCCTCGCCCGAGTACCTGGCGCGCTGCGGTACGCCGCTTGTGCCAGAGGACCTGGCCCGGCACAACTGCCTGCGCTTCAACTTCCGCCGCGCCGCGCCCGACTGGCCGTTCCGCCGCGACGGGCAGGTTTTTTCATTGAAGGTGACGGGCAATATCGAATGCAGCAGCGGCGAGGCCCTGGCGCAGTTGGCCAGGCTCGGTGCCGGCGTGGCGCGCATCGGTACCTTTACCGTGGCCGACGACCTCGCCAACGGGCAGCTGGTGCCGTTGCTGGAGGCGTACAACCCGGGTGATCGCGAGCCGATCCATGCGGTGTTCGTCGGCGGCCCGGCGATGCCGGCGCGGGTGCGGGTGTTCGTGGATTTTCTGGTGGAACAACTGTCAGGCCTGCCCAGCGCCTTGTAGGAGCGGCCTTGTGTCGCGAAAGGGCTGCAGAGCAGCCCCAACAGACTATGCACAGTTGCTGAAATCCAGGGGCCGCTTTGCGGCCCTTTCGCGACACAAGGCCGCTCCTACAGAATCGCGCTGTACAGGATCCCTTGCCCTCGGCTCATGTTCAGGAGTTACTTCATGCCCTACCCCATCGAACAGAAACTGGTCATCGGCGTTGCTTCGAGTGCGCTGTTCGACCTCACCGTCTCGGACGACATCTACCAGACCCAGGGCGTCGAGGCTTACCGCCAGCACCAGCAGCAGAACCTGGACGAACCCTTCCCCAAGGGTGTGGCGTTCCCGTTCATTCGCCGCTTCCTGAGCATCAACCAGGCCTTCCCCGAGCAGTTGCCGGTGGAGGTGGTACTGCTGTCGCGCAACTCGCCGGAAACCGGCCTGCGGGTGTTTCGCTCGATCAGCCACTACCAGCTGGACATCACCCGCGCGGCGTTCATGTCGGGCCGCTCGCCCTACGAGTACATCCCGGCGTTCAATGCCTCGCTGTTTCTCAGCGCCAACGAGGAAGATGTGCAGAAAGCCATCGATGCCAACTACCCGGCCGGGCGGGTGCTGCCGACACGCATCTACGATGACGAGATCGACACCGAACTGCGGGTGGCCTTCGACTTTGACGGGGTGATTGCCGATGACGAGGCCGAGCGCGTCTACAAGCGCGACGACAACCTGGACGAGTTTCAGGAGCATGAACGCGTGCGCAAGGGCATCCCGCATTCGCCGGGGCCGCTGGCGGACCTGTACCGCAAGCTTTCGCTGATTCGCATGCTCGAAGACCGCAAGTTGGCCGAGGACCCGGCGTACAAGCGCATCTTGCGGATTGCCATTGTGACGGCGCGCAATGCCCCTTCGCATGAGCGGGTGGTGACGACGTTGAAGGACTGGGGCGTATCGCCGGACGAGTGCTTCTTTCTGGGCGGGATGGAAAAACCCAGGGTGCTGTCGATACTGAAACCGCATGTGTTCTTTGATGACCAGCGCAGCCATTTGCAATCGCCGGCGGGGGATTTGCCGATGGTGCATGTGCCGTTCGGGGTGGCGAATCGCGAGCGCTCGGTAGCGGACTCTGCGCTCGACGTGCCCCACAGGTACAGCGTTGCTCCCGAGGTTGTCGCTGAACCTGTGGGAGCGGCCTTGTGTCGCGAAAGGGCCGCAAAGCGGCCCCAGGATTGATGCGCAACAGTTGAAATTGCTGGGGCCGCTCTGCAGCCCCCGCCCGCTTTACTCAGCTGGCCCAACAGGACTGCCGAATGACGCTGCAGAAATTCCCAGGCCGG
This sequence comes from Pseudomonas sp. B14(2017), assembly GCF_002113255.1. NCBI lineage: Bacteria > Pseudomonadati > Pseudomonadota > Gammaproteobacteria > Pseudomonadales > Pseudomonadaceae > Pseudomonas > Pseudomonas sp. B14(2017). The sequence goes on along the minus strand of NZ_NEJY01000021.1, from coordinate 144,867 downwards.
AATGCAGGCTCCTTGTCCGCGATCACATCCGCCTTCACGTTGCCAAACGTGGTCTGCGGCTTGTGCCGGATCCCGTCGTAAAACGCCTGGATGATCGCCTCCTTGAACCGCTCCCCACGCGGGTGCGCCTGGACCACGGCATCCCGCGCGGCAATCCCCAGCCCTTCGTGGTGCAGCCCCAGCACATCAGTCTCCACCCCCGCCGTGACCAGGGCGATCAGCGGGTGCATGTGCTCTGGAATGCCCGGCGTGGTATGCAGCGCTATCGCCGTCCACACACGCTCGACATCGCGCTCGCCCACGCCGTGGCGCTGGAGGAAATCGCGCGCCGCATTGGCACCGTCCACTTCGAAGCGGCAGCAATCGCTGCTGTGCTGATGGGTCAGGCCCATGTCATGGAACATGCAGCCTGCGTACAACAGTTCACTGTCGTAGCGCAGCCCCAGCCGCTGCCCGGCAAGGGCCGCGAAGTAGAACACCCGGCTGGAGTGGTGGAACAGCAAAGGGGAAGCCGTGTCACGGACGAGCTCGGTGATTTCCCGAGCCATGGCGCTGTCGGGCACCTGGATACCGGCGATGGATGAGGACATGGTCGCTCCTGGGTGGGTTGATGACGAGCCCAGTCTGCGGTCGTGAGCCAATGTCCTCAATTGACTTGTAGCGCCAGATACTGCCATTGTCGGCGGATTACGGACTTGCGGCGCAACGCCCGGAGCCACCATGCCCTCTGCCCCCATCACGGTCGCCATCCTGGCCATGCCCGGCGTACAACTGCTGGATGCCTGCGGCCCGCTCGACGTGTTCGCCGAAGCCAACCGCCAGGCCGGCCGTGACGCCTATCGCCTACTGTTGCTGGCTTGCGAACCGGGGCCGCTGGTGAGCTCTTCCGGTACGCGCCTGGTCGCCGACGGCTGGATCGGCGAAGACCTGGAAGCCATCGACACCTTGCTGGTCGCCGGCACGCCGCAGGCTGCCGAGCAATACCTGCGCCCCGGCATTCTCGACTGGCTGCGGCAACGCGCGGGCGCTTGCCGGCGTTACGGCTCGGTGTGCACGGGGGCGTTTGCCCTGGCGGCTGCCGGGTTGCTGGATGACCGGCGTGTGACCACCCACTGGGCCGTGGCGCAGCCGCTGGCCGAGCGTTATCCGCGGGTGCAGGTGGATGCCGACGCCATTCAGGTGCATGACGGCAACCTGCGTACCGCTGCGGGGGTAACGGCCGGGCTGGACCTGGCACTGGCCCTGGTGGAAGAAGACCTGGGGCGGGATATTGCCAAGCAGGTTGCCGGGCACCTGGTGATGTACTTCAAGCGGCCTGGCGGGCAGCTGCAGTTCAGCCGGCAGGGCGGGACATCACCGGTCGGGCGTTCGGCATTGCAGGGGTTGCAGCGTTACGTGGCCGCCAACCCTGCACTGGACCACGGGGTCGCCAGCCTGGCTGCGCGGGTTGGGCTGAGCCCGAGGCATTTTGCACGGGTGTTTCAGGGTGATGTGGGCATGACCCCGGCCGCGTGGGTGGAGCTGGCGCGGGTGAATGCTGCGCGGGCGCGGCTGGAAGCTGGGCGGGAGGCACCGAAGCAGGTGGCGGCGCTGTGCGGGTTTGCCAATGCGGATACGTTGCGGCGGGCGTTCGTGAAGCATGTGGGGGTGACGCCGGCGGAGTATCGCAAGCGGTTTGGGCGGTCGGGGTGAGGTGAACCGTGGTATGTGCGCTCGCGCCGGGTACGCTTTAGCGACCCGGCCGAGGCTGTGCGCTCCATCGCTAGGTCAGCTTAGCGAGGGCCACCGCCCTGATGGCCGCCAAAGCCACCGCCGCCACCGTGGCCACCACCATGACCACCGCCACCACCCGGCGGCATGAACATCCAGCAGCCTGACAAGGCCGATACCAGCGCCGCAACCAGAGCTGCGCGGAAAAGGTGTTTCGACTTCATTGGAACGCTCCACAAGGCTAGATCTGCTGCCTGCCATTACCAGGTTCGGCAGCGGGCGGATTCTAGAGCGGCAGCGTGATGGCCCGGGGAAACTTTGCATATCTTTACAGTCGTACTGGCAATCAGGGAGGACCGTTGCCTGTGATTGCGGCTTGCATGCCTGTAGAGCAGGCTAGCCCATCCGCCAATCATCGCCCGGCATGATACGCCGCATGAACTCATCGAAGAGCGGCACCGTGAACGCCGTATCACCGTGGTTCGGGCTGTAGATCATCCCTTTCTCGATCAATGCACTGCGCAGCGGTGCAAGCGTGGAAACCTTACGCGCCAGGCTGGCCGCGATATCACCAGAACGATGAGGGCCGGCCCCCAGATCCGCCATGCCACGCAGGTACTTCTTTTCCGCAAGCGTCAGGCGGTCAAAGCGCACCCGGAAGAAGCTCTCATCCAGTGTGGCAATCGCCTGCTCTGAAGCAGTTTCGACATCAGCGTTGGTGATGGGGCTCTGCGAGGCTACATCCCATGAATGCTTGCCCCACTCCTGCAGGAAATAGGGATAGCCCTGTGAATGTGCCAGCACACTTCCCAGCGCCGCCTCTTCGAATTCCACGCCTTCATCTTCTGCAGGCCGTACTACCGCAAACCTTGCGGCCTCAGGAGCAAGCGGGCCGATCTCAGGGAAATCGAACAGTCGCTCCGCATAGGATTTCGCGTTACCACAACGCCCCCGCAATTGAGGCAGGCCAGCCCCAACCAGCGTGACAGGTAACTGGCCCTGGGCACAGCGATGCAAGGCTGTAATCAACGCGGCCAACTGATCTTCGGCAACGTACTGCAACTCGTCGATGAACATCACCAGCGCCGTGTCGGCGCGCTGTGCGGCCTTGCCGGCCTCCTCCAGCAAGGTCGCCAGGTCGCCTTCCAGGTCACCGTTATCAGCCAAGCCAGGTTCTGGCTCCAGGTCCAGGCCTACTTCTATGTCCGCGTAGGCAACCTTCAACGACTTTGCAAAACCGGCAAGGGCTCGCAACCCCCGTTGAGCCAGGTCCCGAGCCGCTTCCACCCGGCTCAGGCGAAGCAGCGCCAGGCGCAATTGAGGCGCCAACAGTGCGGGTAGCGAACGGTTTTCCGGCGCCTCCATGCGCATGGCATGAACACCCTCGGCCTCGGCTTCAATGCGCATTTTTTCGAGCAGTACAGTCTTGCCCACGCCGCGCAAGCCGACCATCAGCACGCTCTTCGCCGCTCGGCCCCGGCGAATGCGGGCGATTGCGATGCTTACCTGCTTGAGCAATGCGTCGCGACCAGCCAATGCCGGCGGCGGCGCGCCTGCTCCCGGGGAATAGGGATTAGCGATCGGGTCCATGACTTATACCGAGTTTAGGAAAGTTATCGAGTTTAGATAACTTAACTAATTTCACTTGATTCGGCAATGTCAGCAAAAGCGAGCCCCTGTGCACAGCACTTTTCTTGAAACCCGACGGTGTTGCCGCTAGCACTTCCGGGCTGTTGCTGGGCACCTTTCACAACCAGCAGCGACAGTGAACCTTTGTGGCAGCAGTGGCTCAGTTGTGCAAAGCGCGCTTACCACTCCGACAAGGGATTGCCATGAGAGATGCCCCGTCCACCGCCCTTCCCCAGGCTCGCATCGAACGTGAACTGAGCCTGCGGGCGGTGCTCACCGGCGTAGTGCTGGGCATTCTGCTGACACCCTCGAATGTGTACGCGGGCCTTCGGATCGGCTGGTCGTTCAACATGTCGATCATCGCCTTGCTGGTCGGCTTCGCCCTGTGGCAGGGCCTGGCGGGGCGCAGCAAGGGCCGGCCCGCATGGACGTTGCACGAAAGCAACATCAACCAGACCGTGGCCTCGGCCGCCGCGTCCATCGTTTCTGGCGGGCTGGTCGCGCCGATCCCCGCCTATACCCTGCTCACCGGTCACCAGCTGGACCCGCTGCCGATGATGGCCTGGGTGTTCTCCGTGAGCTTCCTGGGCATCTGGATCGCCTGGTATTTGCGCCCCGCCCTGCTCGATGACCATGGCCTGAAGTTCCCTGAGGGCATGGCGACCCTGGAGACATTGCAGCAGATCTACCGCCACGGCCACGAAGCCATGATGCGGATAAAGGTGCTGTGCAGCGCCGCGTTGCTGTCGGGGCTGGTGAAGTGGATTGACGGGTTCGTCTGGGCGATACCGCGCTGGGCACCCTCGCCTGTGCTCGAGCGCCTGACCTTCACGCTCGATCCTTCGCTGATGCTGGTCGGCTTCGGCGGCATCATCGGTATCCGCGTGGGCCTGACGCTGCTGTTCGGCGCCGCGCTGGCCTGGGGCAGGCTGGCACCGTGGCTGATCGACCATGCCCTGGTGGTGCTGGCCCCGAACGCCAGCGGCCCACAGTTCGCTGCCCTGGTGGAATGGCTGTTGTGGCCGGGCGTCAGCCTGATGGTATGCGCGACCCTGACTTCATTGTCGGTCCGCCTGTTGCAAATGCCCCGGCAAAGGCCCACCGCCCCGCTGGCAAGTCGGGCAGCGCACGCCCGTGGGCGATTTTCCCTGGCACCTGCGTGCGGGCTGTTATTGTCCATTGCGCTGGTGGTGGCTTTACAGGCGTTGCTGTTCGGCATCGACTGGTGGATGGCGCTGCTGAGCATTCCCTTGGCGATATGCCTTGCGGTGGTCGCCGCGCGCGTGGTTGGCGCCACCGGTATTGCGCCGATCGGCGCCATCGGCAAGCTGTCGCAGCTCAGCTTTGGCCTGGTCGCCCCGGGCCAGGTGGCCATCAACCTGATGAGCGCCAACACTGCCGGCGGCGCGGCCGGGCAAGCCACCGACCTGATGAACGACTTCAAGGTTGGCCAGGCGATCGGCGCCACACCACACAAGCAACTGATTGCACAGTGCCTGGGCATTCTCATCGGCAGCGTGGCGGGCGTGCTGGTGTACCTGGTGCTGATTCCCGATCCGCAGACCCTGCTGCTTAGCGAGCAATGGCCCGCACCGGCCGTGGCGACCTGGAAAGCCGTGGCCCAGACCCTGATGCAGGGGCTGGGGGCTCTGTCGCCGGAGCTGCGCTGGGCGATCGTGGCCGGCAGCGCGGCAGGCGTACTGCTGGGCGCGCTGGACAGCCTGCTGCCGCAATGGGTGGCGCGCTGGCTGCCGAGTACCGGCGCGCTGGGGCTGGCGTTCATACTGCCGGCATCGATCAGCATGATGATGGGGCTCGGCGCGGTGGTTACCTGGCTGGTCGGTTGCCGTTGGCCGAGCGTTACAGAGCGGTTTGCGATCACGGCCGCAGCGGGGCTGATTGCCGGGGAAAGCATTACCGGGGTGGCGGCATCGTTCTGGGAGATGGTGCGGATGCTGTAGCGGTTGGCGTGGCTCGGCCATGCTGCTTGCGTGCCATTTACAACGTTCTTACGCGCCCTTGAATGCGATGGGCTGCTGCCGGGCAGCCCATCGCGCGTTCACGCTTGACCCATACCCTCCCCCCGCCACATGCTCGATCGCTCCACCCACGCTCAAGGAACGATTGCATGAAGCTGGAAACCCTCGCCATCCACGCAGGCTTCAGCCCCGACCCGACCACCCGGGCAGTGGCCGTACCGATCTACCAGACCACTTCCTTCGCCTTCGACGACACCCAGCACGGCGCCGACCTGTTCGACCTGAAGGTGGCCGGCAACATCTACTCGCGCATCATGAACCCCACCAACGACGTGCTCGAGCAGCGCATGGCCGCCCTGGAGGGCGGGGTTGGCGCGCTGGCGGTGGCCTCGGGCATGGCGGCCATCACCTACGCCATCCAGACCGTCGCCGAGGCCGGCGACAACATTGTCTCGGTGGCCAAGCTGTACGGCGGCACCTACAACCTGCTGGCCCACACCCTGCCGCGCATGGCCATCCACACCCGCTTCGCCGCCCATGACGACATCGCCGCCCTCGAAGCATTGATCGATTCGCGCACCAAGGCGGTGTTCTGCGAGTCCATCGGCAACCCTGCCGGCAATATCGTCGACATCGCCGCGCTGGCCGAGGCCGCCCACCGCCATGGTGTGCCGCTGATCGTCGACAACACCGTGGCCACCCCGGTGCTGTGCCGGCCGTTCGAGCACGGTGCCGATATCGTCGTGCACTCGCTGACCAAGTACATCGGCGGCCACGGCACCAGCATCGGCGGCATCGTCATCGACTCCGGCAAGTTCCCCTGGGCCGACAACAAGGAACGCTTCGCCCTGCTCAACACCCCCGACCCGTCCTATCACGGCGTCACCTACACCGAAGCCTTCGGCCCCGCCGCCTTCATCGGCCGCTGCCGCGTGGTGCCGTTGCGCAACACAGGCGCAGCGCTATCGCCGTTCAACGCCTTTCTGATCCTGCAAGGCCTGGAAACCTTGGCCTTGCGCATGGAACGCCACACCGAGAACGCGCTGAAGGTCGCCCGCTACCTGCAAGCCCACGAGCAGGTGGCGTGGGTGAAATATGCAGGGCTGCCCGACCACCCCGAGCATGAGCTGGCCCAGCGCTACACCGGCGGCAAACCGGCGTCGATCCTGTCGTTCGGCATCAAGGGCGGCCAGGCGGCCGGTGCGCGCTTCATCGATGCGTTGCAGCTGGTGGTGCGCCTGGTAAACATCGGCGACGCCAAGTCGCTGGCCTGCCACCCCGCCTCCACCACCCACCGCCAGCTCAACGACGAGGAGCTGGAGAAGGCCGGCGTGCCACGGGACATGGTGCGCCTGTCGATCGGCATCGAGCACAGCGACGACATCATCGCCGACCTGGCCCAGGCGCTGGAGGCCAGCCGCGGTTGACTCATCTGCGCCCTACCCAATGCCTACGGCGGGCGCACCTTTCGCACATATGGATAGCCCTGCGATGACCCTGTTCTACCTCAAGCTGATCGTCACTCCTCTCCTGATGTGGGCCATCTCCCTCGCCTCGCGTCGCTGGGGCGGCCTGCTCGGCGGGTTGCTGTCCGGCCTGCCGATCACCTCGGCACTGGTAATGACCTTCCTGTGCCTGGAACAGGGCATGGCCTTTGCCTTGGGTGCGGTGCCCGGCGCGCTTGGCGGCCTGGCGGCGGTGCAGGCCACGTACACCTTCTACCTGTTCGCCACACGCAGGCTCGGCATCGGCCCCGCCGTATTGCTGGCGATACTGTTCTATGGTGTAGCCGCCTATGCGTTTACCCACGGGGGCAACCTGTACCTGTCGATTGCCGTGGCGCTGGTGCTGATTGGCGTGCTGATACGCGCCAGCGGCCGCGGGCCCAGGCCGGATGCCCTGGCCCGGCCCCGACAGCGGTTTTGGGAGATCCCTCTGCGCATGGTGTCTGCCACTTCGTTGCTGATGGTCATCACAAGCCTGGCCAACTGGCTGGGCCCGGCGGCCAGCGGCATGCTGGCGCCGATTCCGGTGATTGCCTGGCCGCTGGTGGTGTTCGCCCATGTGCAGAATGGCCGTGCCGGAATGGCGGCGATGGTGCGGGGCAATGCGATTGGGGCGGTGGGGGTGATTGCGTTTTATCTGGTATTGGCAGGGCTGCTCGATGGCTGGGGTGTCGCAATTGCCATCAGCCTGGCCATGCTTTGTGCCGTGATCCTGACCGTGGGGCTGGCGGCTGCGTTGCGACGGGGGTGATATGCCGGCGCGCATGCCAGGGCTGCGTCCATTGGGGCTGCTGCGCAGCCCATCGCAGGCAAGCCAGCTCCTACAGGATCACTACAGCCTTCAAGGCAGATGCAGTACCTGTGGGAGCGGGCGTGCCCGCGAACACCGGCGTAGCCGGTGCCATGCACCGTGTTGGATTCTTCGCGGGCATGCCCGCTCCCACAGGATCACCACAGCCTTCAAGACAGCCACAGTACCTGTGGGAGCGGGTTCACCCGCGAACACCGGCGCAGCCGGTGCCAGCCACCGCGCTGGATTCTTCGCGGGCACGCCCGCTCCCACAGGATCACCACAGCCTTCAAGGCAGCCACAGTACCTGTGGGAGCGGGCATGCCCGCGAACACCGGCGCAGCCGGTGCCATACACCGTGTCGGATTCTTCGCGGGCATGCCCGCTCCCACAGAATCACAACAGCCTTCAAGACAGCCACAGTACCTGTGGGAGCGGGTTCACCCGCGAACACCGGCGCAGCCGGTGCCAGCCACCGCGCTGGATTCTTCGCGGGCATGCCCGCGAACACCGGCGCAGCCGGTGCCATACACCGTGTCGGATTCTTCGCGGGTAAACCCGCACACATGGCTCTGCCCTATCAATGGTCATTCCCTGCGCTGATCCAGGTCGACCGCAGGCTGCTCCACGCTCTGCCTGCCGTCATCAGCCAAGCTGTCTTCCTCCTGCCAATCACCACCCTCTTCTTCGTTCATGAGCGGGTCGTCGTCAGGGTCAGGTATGGTCGGGCGGTCGGGGTCAACGGCCGGGTCAGGTGAAGTGGGCATGTCCGGGTTCGTGCCGCCTTGTGCATTCGGATCGGGGCTCATCGCTGCATACCTCGCAAGAAAGGTGTGAACCGCATTCGTTCCGGGCAAATCCGTCAGCGAGGCGGCGGGTGCTCGGCAGAAACCGAATTGTTTGCCTGCACGTCCTCCATCTCCTCTTCTATCGGGCCTTCGTCATCCGAAGGTAGCGGGACCTCTCCGTCACCGCTGCCGGGCTGGGATTCGGTTTGCTCGAGGCCGGGGTCTTTCTGATCGTTTGCCATGGAAGCTCTCCTGGGTTTGCGCATTGATCGCGCATACAGATCGGACGGAAAACGGCCAGCAGCAGTGCCTTGGGTTCGACAGGTGGCGCAAAAGGCCGGGGTACCGATCATGGCCCCATATAGAGCTAAACCATTATTCAGAGACGTTTCCTACAAGCTTTTAGGAAGCCCAATGCCTCTCTGGAAAGCGATTCCCCGTTAGTGTTCAGAGGTCGACAAGGACCTGTCCAACACGAGGATCGCTCATGACCATCAGCCAACGTATTGCCCTCGCGATCGCCGAAGCCGGGCTGCCGCACGACCAGTGCATGTTCTGCGAGCGCCAGGGCCTGCCTATCCTGCCGCTGCGCCGCGCCCTGGTGCCCGATACCCGCCCCGAGTGTGTTTCCACCGTGGCGGATAACCGGCATATCTCGACAAAGATCGGCTTGCGCACTTTGCGCATGGGCTTCCTCTATGTGCTGCTCGACCAGCAGGTCTGGCATGCCTATGCCGTCAGCGAGCAAGGCCATCTGCGCCGCTTCAACCCTTACGAGCCGCCAGATGGCCCGCCTTCTCCGCTGCCCGAAAAATGCGTGAACGCAGATCACGATATTCCTTCGGCCTTTCTCAACATCGATACCAGCAGGTACGCCAGCGCCTGGCTGGCTTTCTCCAGCGATCCTTGGCCGGTGAGCGTGCTGAACGCCTACAAGAGCGGCGCGTCGCCTGCCCATCGCTTCGAGGGCCTGGACCTGATCCAGGCCCGCAACAATCCCGAACTGCTGGGCATCGCCATGACGCCCGATAAGCTTGGGGTCGACCAGCAGGTGTTCGAGTATGCCCAGCATGGCTGCGCCCCCTTCGACAGTGCACATGGCTTCCATAGCCGCTGGTTGCGCCGGTTCGCCCTGCGTGGGTATCTGGTCAATGCGATCAACCGGCACAAGCTGGAAAACGGCGTGCTGGCAGTGGTGCTCGACGACACTGTCGGGCTGATTCAGGAGTACAACCATCAGCGGCTGAACTGGGTGGTGAAACGCCAGGTGTGGCGTGAAGAACCGATGCGGGCCTATCAGCTGCAGACCTCGCAGATCCTGCAGATCATTCGTGCCACGCACAGGGAGTGGGCGGCGCAGAAGGTGCCGTCGCTGGAACCGATGACGGGCGATGGGCCGCCGGTGTTCACCGAACCGGCAGTCGAGCGGCAGCTGTTGGTCGAGCGTGCACAGCAGGAGAGTGACGAGCGGCTTGAAGAGCGCTACCACGAACCGCAGCGGGCCGCATTCCAGGCTGAATATGAGCAGCAGGAACGCGAGTTTCAGCGTTACATCGACAAGGACACAAGGGCGTACGTTGCCTTGTTCGATACGCCCATGTTCAAGGTGGCCGAGGCGTACGACTACGACGGTAACGATCGCGAGTCCGGGGTGGCCTACGCCAAGACCATGGCCCTGTGCCTGGGCGGTGGCGTTACGGAAGCTGTCGTCCCCCGCCTTGAACCGCATGTTCCCGCTTCCGGCACCAGCGAACTGCTCTGGTTGAAATGGCTGCAGGAACCTGACAGCCCACCCTACCGCGCGTTGTTGATGCGGGATCGCTCTCTGCTGGCCGGGCTGCTGCCCAGTTTCTCCGCCACAGAAGCGATCAACTGGAACGACAGCGACAAGCTCTACGGCATGCTGAGCAAGATCATCGCCAGCGATGACGCCGGCCTGCGCATGCGCAATACCCTCAAGCAAGCCATTGCTGAAACACAGGGCGCACTCAATGCGGCCAGTCAGCGGCTGGCGCCATGTCTGTCGCCTGGCATTCAGAAGGCCGTGCGGCATCTGAACAGCGCCACGCAGTTTCTCTACAACGGCGTGCACCTGATCGAGCTGGAAGTGAAGATGAAGCTGGGCGAGTACTACGCCTTGCAGAGCGCCCACCTCCGGGAGTTGCAGCACAAGGCCAATGCGTCGATCGCCGAGGCGCGGGACCGGATGCGCCGCAATATCGATGACTTCGAGTTTGGCTCGATGAAGGCCATGCGCAAGGTGCGGCCGATCATCCAGCACGGGCTGATGAGCCTGGCCGTACTCGACCCGCGGTTCACCAATTCGATGATCAGCGTGACGGTGTGGGTCGAGGGCAAGGCCGAGGAAGTGCATGGCCGGTTGTTCAAGGAGGCCAGCATGGGGGTAACCCAGGCGAGCAGCGCGGCACAGCTTGCCCTGGTGGATATCTCGGTGGCAGCGGGGACGCTGGAAACCGATGCGCGCAGGTTGTTGCACGGGATGAAGATCATGACGCAGCAGGCGACCCGATTGGTAAAAACCGGTTTTTCCGGGTTGCGCGGGATTGCTGGCAGCTGGGAGGTTCTGCTGTCGATAGGCGGGTTGTATTTGCAGCAGGACAGCCTGGGCAGGAATCAGGAAAAGGCGGAAACGGAGATTGGGCCCAAGGCGTATGAAGCCAAGTTGGCGTTGCAAGGATCGCAGTTGGGCCTGTTGGGAGGGCAAATCGAGCTGGTTGGGCTCATTTTGAGATCAAGTGCTGGTCCACTGAATTTGGGGTGGGCAAAGGGTGTTGCAGCCAGTGGGGGGGCCTTGATAAGGCTTGGTGCTTTGGTGAGTGCGGTTGCAGGGGTTTTTGATGCGGCTCAAGCAATCAATGCCATGAGGCGCACCGCCGCAGCGGGTGATGATGCAGCGAGGAGCCAACACTTCTTTTCATTCCTCTTATATGGCTCGGGCACTATTGTATTTAGTGTTGCAGTACTCAAGCCCTTGTTTTTCGGCCCGTTGGGACTGGCGATAGCCCTCACGCTTGCTGCTTATCAACTAAGCAAACTGGCTCAGGAAAATGAATCAACGGATCTGGAGCGGTGGGTAAGGCGATGCTGCTTTGGAAAAGCAAACGAAAAGCCGAGTATTCATTGGAATGCTCCAGAACATGCGGATATCGCTTTTGCCGAACTCAATGCTGCCACGCTAGGCGTTCAGGCGAAGTTGAATTTTGAGTCGCGCTTGGCCACTGAACCAGGACTTCCGAAAGTCGGCGGCTTGATTAGTGCCAAAATAATTAGGAAGCTAAAATTCTTGATCGCATTGCCTCTGTACGATGAGCGGTCCTCGGGATATCGCTGGAAATTGATTGTACATCGTCACGGTGACGGCAATCACCCTGATTACGTTGGCGGGGAAACTATTGCTTCGGTCAATTTCTTTGCAAACGCTGAAGAACCTCTCTCACCGTCCTCTTCATTTTCCAGCTTTGCATCGCCACTGATCCCCGATCACGACCGCAGTATTTCAATTAGCGAGAAGCAGAAACCTTATTCTACTGGACTCTGTCAGTTAGAGATTTCTGGCTCGATATCGCTCATGGCGACTATAGGAAAACACACGATTCTGGCAGCTACGCTGTTGGTGATGTACTGGCCGGATCGGAGCTTGCCAAGTGGGTACATTGAGATTTGTGTCAGGGAGACTAACGAGTGAAGCGTGATGGTAAAGTTCTGTGGGAGCGTGCTTTAGGCTGGAGCCATGACCTTCCCAAGGTGGATGAAGTGCCAAAGTGGCGGGAAGTGTGGGCGAGTGTCAAACCGTCGCCCAACTATTTCGATGATGTTTATCTCGAGTTGCCGCGGAGCAGCACCATCCTTCGAGGCGTTATATTCCTAATCGGTGTTGCGGGTCTGCTTTTTCTTTTTGGAATGGCGTTTTACTTGTACTGGGATTTATTATACGACGACTGGCGGCACGACTGGCTGATGAATCTATCATTGATAATTACCGCCTCAGCAATACTGTGGGCCTTGATTCCTTACATCAAGCTTGATCTGGTTGCCCCTAGAGACGAGCCAATTCGCTTCAACCGACTTCGCCAGAAAATATATCTTTATGAGTTTCGATATGACCGCATCTTCATCTTCAGCCGCAAACGCTGGGGCGTCAAACCGGTCGCCTACAACTGGGATGACGTAACCGCCGAAGTCTACCGAGTCTACGCCCCCGGCCACGGTGGCCTGATCGAAAACGTCATGCTGTCGGTCCGCAACCCGGAAACCAACGAAGTCATCGACCGTGTGTTCTTCACCTATGACCTCTACAAAGGCGAAGCCTACTGGGCCATCGCCCGACTATTCATGCAGCAAGGCCCCGAAGCCCTGCCGAAGTTCGTACATCCACCCCGTGACTGGAACGATGACGATGGCCTGAGCCACATGCATTGCCTGGCACCAAAGGTTCATTGGCCGGAGGACATTGACCGTGAGTCCCGTACTGCCCCATCTGACTGAGAGGGCCGATGAACCCCAAGTCTAGAAGGTATAGGCTGCCCTGGGTTGCGGCAGCCTCACTCTTCCCGCGTGGCCACTGCCCAGTCAGGCCCTGCGGCAGGCTGCTCCCCGCTCTGCTTGCCATCATCAGCCAGGCCATCATCGTCCTACCCATCACTGTTTCCACGGAACTGAATGCATGAAAGGAAAGAGAAAGATGCTACCTACCCGAGGGATGGGCTGGAAGTATGATCTTCCTCCGCATGATATTGCACCCGCGCAGCGCGAGGTGTGTTTGGCATCTAATTTAAAGATCGATCGGGCTGGACATATATTTATCGAGTTCCCACGGTCGTCGGTCAGTGTGCGGGGGATATCTTTTTTCGGAGGCTTGATTATTTTAATTTACACCATGGTGTTTATCGTGCCAGACATCATCACTTCCCTCCTTGACGAATGGCAATCGGGAATTGAAATCACGACCATAGGCATCATGATTATAATTCTTTCAACCTGGGCCTTTTTTCCATTGTTTCGTATGGACCTACGACTTCCTCGCGATGAACCCATACGCTTCAATAGAGCACGTCAAAAAGTCTATTTTTACGAGTACAGATTTGATCGTCTATACCCCTTCGGCAGCAAGGGTTGGGGGGTAAAACCTGTGGCCTATGACTGGGCCGACCTAACTGCCGAGGTTTACAGGGTATACGCCCCAATGGGCTACGGCGGCCTCATTGAAAATGTAATGATATCGGTTCGTAAAACAGGCACCGAGGAAGTCATCGACCGCCTGTTCCTGTGTGACGACATAGAGCAAGGCAAGCAGTATTGGGCACTGGCACGTTTGTACATGCAAAGTGGCTATGACGCTCTTCCTGACTCTCTACGCCCTTTTCAGGGTCAGAAGGTTGGCAATGGTCTGAACCCCATGCAATACCTCGCCCCCAAGGTCCGATGGCCAGAGGAAATCGACCTTGAGTCGCGCAGCGCACCGACAACGGATGAAGTCGTCTAAAACCTTAGCGCGAAATGCTGAGGGCCCTGCAAGCACCCTGACTGCAAACCAGACACGGCGTTGGATTGTTCGCGGTTAAACCCGCCCCCACAGGATCACCACAGCCTTCAAGACAGCTGCAGTACAGGTGGGAGCGGGCACGCCCGCGAACACCGGCGTAGCCGGTGCCAGCCACCGCGTTGGATTCTTCGCGGGCAAGCCCGCTCCCACAGTTTGGTTCAACGCCTCAAGCGCTGGCCGACACATGACGTGGCGCACGCACACCCCACAACCAGTAACCCAGGGATAGCAGCACCAACCAGCCAACCCCGACATACATGGCTGTACGGCTGGCCGGGAACCAACCGAGCACACCAAAAATGAACACCATGAAAGCAATCGCGCAAGCTGGCCCTACCGGCCACAGCGGCACACGATAATCCAGTGCAGCCGCCTCCTCCTTGCTCATGCCGCGCCGCATGGCCACTTGAGAAAGCAGGATCATCAACCAGACCCAGACAATGGAGAATGTGACCACCGCCGCAAGAACCAGGAACAAGTCTTCCGGCACCAGGTAGTTCAATACCACGCCCAGAAGCAGCGCGACGCCCATCACCGCAACCGTCATCCACGGCACACCGAAACGCGACAACGATGCAAAACCGGCTGGCGCCTGGCCGTCCTGAGCCATTCCGTACATCATCCGTCCAGCACTGAAGATATCGCTATTGATCGCCGAAACAGCAGCTGAAATCACCACGATGTTCAACACGGTGGCCGCTGAACTGATGCCAAGACCACTGAAGATCTGCACGAACGGGCTACCGTGGCTGCCAATGCTGGTCCAAGGGTAAATGGCCATGAGTACGAACAGGGTAAGAATGTAGAACAGCAGGATGCGCAGGGGCACCGAGTTGATAGCCTTCGGCAGCACGCGCTTCGGGTCCCTTGCCTCGCCTGCGGTGATGCCGATCATTTCGACCCCGCCAAAGGCGAACATCACGACAGTGAACGAAGCGATCATCCCACTGACGCCATTAGGGAAGAACCCGCCGTGGCTCCACAGATTCGAAACTCCGGCAACCGTGCCTGCCTCGTCATTCAACTGGATACCCAGCAGCAGCACAGCCGCGCCTGCCACAATCATGGCAACGATCGCGGTCACCTTCAGCAACGACAGCCAGAACTCCATTTCCCCGAACACTTTCACGCTGCACAGGTTCAGCGCCCCGATAAAGAACACTATCCCAAGCACCCAGATCCAGGCAGGTGTTTCAGGGAACCACAGCCCCATGTAAACGCCAAAGGCCGTCACGTCTGCCAGGCAAACTACCAGCATCGAGAACGCGTAGCTCCAACCTGTCAGAAAGCCAAAGTAACGCCCCAGGTACTGGCTGGCATAGTGCCCGAACGAGCCTGACACCGGGTTATGAACCGCCATTTCGCCAAGGGCGCGCATCATCATGTAAATGGCGGCGCCACCAATCAGATAAGCCAGCAAAACTGAAGGCCCTGCCAACTTTATTGCCGATGCCGAGCCATAGAACAGCCCCGTACCGATAGCAGAACCTAACGCCATGAAACGAATATGCCGGGTAGAGAGACCCCGCTTCAACTGGTGTGAAGATTGAGCGCTCATAGATACCTTCTTGGTTTTATTATCAGGTCCGCACAATGCTAATGCCGTGCGGTTTTATCAGGCACGCAGCATTCCAATCATCAAGCCCTAGGCCACAGAACCGGAAACAGCTCGTGGTTCATTTGGGCACCGCTGGCGAGTTGTGTTTCGAGGCCGGGAAACTGTGGCGAAGTTTTCCACTGGCGCGGTGCGTGAGTAATGTCATCGCCCAGGAAACGTACCGAAAAAGCACGACGCCGACGATTGCCCCCGACACCGCCCGAGGCGTGCAAGGTGAGCATGTGGAAGAACACCGCATCGCCTGGGGAGAGCTCCCAGCCGAGGATGTTCCAGGCGCTGCGATCGGCCTCGATATCCGGCAAGTCCGCAAGGCTGCCTTCCGGGAACCATTGCGCCTGGCTGTCGAGGAAGCTGCGCGGCATCAGCCATGGCCCAAGGTGCGAGCCCCCTACGAATTCAAGGGTGGATTCTCTCGAGACCGGGTCGACTGGCATCCACATGCTGCAGTTCTGGCGCCCGTCGATGTTGTAATACGGCTGGTCCTGATGCCAGGGCGTTCGCTGGCGCGTGTTCGGCTCCTTGACCAGCAGGTGATCGTGATAAAGCCGGGCTGTCTCACTGTTCATGAGCTGCGCTGCAACACTACCTACCCTGCTTTCGAAGATGAACTGGCGATAGGCCGAAATATCCCCCCAATTACAGAAGTCTTCGAAGAACCAACCCGGGTCGTCAGGGCGGCTTGCCACTTTAGCGCGCTCGCTTGGGGCTTTCAGGTTCTGTTCGATGCCGGTTTCGAGCAGTGCAACTTCTTCCGGCGTGAACAGATTACGTACGCAGACGGCACCATCACGCTGAAAAGCCTCGATGGTTTCGTCACTCAGTTGAAATTCGGCGGACTGTTTCATAAGCACCCTTTGGTCTTTTTATTGGGCAACAGCACCACTGCCAGTTTTCAAGCGGAATAAGCAAGGTGCACCGCGAGTATTGCTTTTCAGCCGCAATAGGAAAAGAATATATTTCCTAATCCCGAGTATAGGAAAAGATGATAGGGTTCTCGTTCAGGCAGCTCGAGTACTTCGTCGCCGTGGCCGAACACGGCAGTATCAGCGCTGCGGCGAGGGCCCGGCACGTCTCACAGCCATCGGTTTCGGTAGCGATCGCCCAACTTGAAGAAGCGCTGAACGAGCGGCTGTTCCGGCGCCAGGTGAGCCGCGGGCTGGAGCTGACGTCAGCGGGCACGCGTTTACTGGCCCAGGCACGCGATATCATCGGCATGGCCATTGCCATGAATCAGAACGCGGATACCACGCGCGGCTCGCTTCGCGGCAACCTGTCGCTCATCTGCTTTCAAGACCTGGGCCCCTATTACGCGCCGCGGCTGCTATCGAGTTTTCGCAAGCAGTATCCCGATGTCGAGGTAACGCTTTTCGAGACTGACCTGGCAGGCGTACACCGCCACTTGAGCGCCGGTAAAGCCGAGCTCGCGCTGACTTATGACATTGGCCTTGATCCCTTGCTGCCGCGCCAGGTACTGGCTGAGTTGAAGCCCTACGCACTCATCGCCACTGATCACCGCCTGGCACACCTGGCAGCGATACCGCTGCATGAGCTGGCGCAAGAGTGTTTGATTCTTGAGGACATCGCACAAACGCGTGAGTATTTTCTTTCACTGTTTTGGGCGCACAACCTGCAACCGCGCACTCAGCAATACACCCAGACCTTCGAGATGCAACGGGGCCTCGTCGCGCATGGCTACGGGGTTGCCCTGTCATGCACCCGGCCCGCCGGGGACCACTGCTATGACGGCACGCCGCTGCTATGCCGGCCATTACTGGAAGAGGTATCACCGCAAAAAGTGGTGCTGGCCCAATCAGGCGCCATGCACCCATCGCCGGTGGCGGAGGCGTTCAAGAGCTGGGTTGCTCGGGAGATAGCTGGTGGGGGGGCCTGAGTTCGTTCACTCAAGAAAGCTCCCCTGTAGGAGCAGGTTCACCCGCGAACACCGGCGCAGCCGGTGCCATGCACCGCGTTGGATTCTTCGCGGGCACGCCCGCTCCCACAGGATCACCACAACCTTCAACGCAGCCACAGTACCTGTGGGAGCGGGTTCACCCGCGAACACCGGCGCAGCCGGTGCCATACACCGCGTCGCATTCTTCGCGGGTAAACCCGCTCCCACAGGCTCACCACAGCCTTCAACGCAGCCGCAGTACCTGTGGGAGCGGGCATGCCCGCGAACACCGGCACAGCCGGTGCCATACACCGCGTTGCATTCTTCGCGGGTAAACCCGCTCCCACAGGCTCACCACAACCTTCAACGCAACCACAGTACCTGTGGGAGCGGGCATGCCCGCGAACACCGGCACAGCCGGTGCCATGCACCGCGCTGGATTCTTCGCGGGCACGCCCGCTCCCACAAGATCACCACAGCCTTCAAGGCAGCCGCAGTACCTGTGGGAGCGGGTTCACCCGCGAACACCGGCGCAGCCGGTGCCATGCACCGCGTCGCATTCTTCGCGGGCACGCCCGCTCCCACAGGATCACCACAACCCTCAACGCAGCCACAGTACCTGTGGGAGCGGGTTCACCCGCGAACACCGGCGCAGCCGGTGCCATACACCGCGTTGGATTCTTCACAGGTAAGTCAAACCGCCACACCGCCACATCGCACAACAAGCGAGTCCGCCGATCAGAACACCGACCACCCAATCCGCGAGCTCAGCAACTCAAGCGCCGCCATCCCGGCCAGGGAGTTACCCGCAGCATTCAACTCCGGCGACCACACGCACACGGTGAATTGCCCCGGCACGATGGCCACAATCCCGCCCCCCACGCCACTCTTGCCCGGCAACCCCACCCGATAGGCGAAATTCCCTGCTTCGTCATACAACCCGCTAGTGGCCATGATCGAGTTCACCTGCTGGGTCTGTCGCCGCGTAAGAATCTGCTCACCACTGTGCTTGCAGAACCCATCGTTAGCCAGGAAACAGAACGCCCGAGCCAGGTCCAGGCAATTCATCTGCAGCGCGCAATAGCTGAAATAACTGCGCAGCACCGTCTCCACCTCGTTATGGAAGTTGCCGAACGACTGCATCAGGTAAGCCATGGCCGCGTTACGCGCACGGAACTGATACTCCGAATCAGCAACGCGGGCATCGATCGAAATATGGGGATTGCCCGATAGCCGCCGCACGAAATCGCGCATCGACAAAGTGGGTGCAGCAAAGCGCGACTGGTTGATATCGCAGATCACCAACGCACCCGCATTGATAAAAGGATTACGCGGCCGACCACGCTCGAACTCCAGCTGCACCAGCGAGTTGAATGGCTGGCCGGAAGGCTCATGGCCAAGCCGCTCCCAAATGGCCTCCCCCGAGTGCCCAATCGCCTGCACCAGGCTGAACACCTTGGAAATACTCTGCACCGAGAACGGCACCAGGGCGTCGCCTGCGCAGTAATAGCTGCCATCGTTGCCATAGACCGCTATGCCCAGCTGGTTCGCCGGCACATCGGCCAGCGCGGGAATGTAGTCAGCCACTTTGCCCTTGCCGATCAAGGGGCGTACTTCTTCGAGAATCTCGTTCAACAGCGTTTGCATGAAAGGCCCTGTATCAGTCCCCAGACGACGGCTAAGGGGTAGCATTCTTGACGAAGATCGAGCGAAAGAAATCACACTCTCGGCAAGAATGGCCAGCCGCACCTGCAGCCCAAGGCTCCACGCTATAACCTATGCTGTGCTTGTTTCGACGGTATAGAGAACGCGCCCCCGCCAGGTGCAAAAGCAACCAACCAGGGAATGGAGGACCAACGATGCCAGCTTGCCCTTTACCCGCAGACGAAGCGCTTCGCCAGCGCACGCTCGATGACATGAACCTGGTCGATACACCAGCCGAGCATTACCTCGATACCCTGGTGCGGCTTACCCAGGACCTGGCCCATGTGGACACTGTGCTTATCAGCCTGATCGACCAGGACCGACAGTGGTTCAAGGCCCGCATAGGGCTTGAGGCAAGCGAGACGACGCGCAGTATTTCCTTTTGCGGCTACGCCATTCTCGGTGACGAAACCCTGATGGTCCCCGATGCCAAGCGCGACAGCCGGTTCGACGACAATCCACTGGTGCTCAAAGAGCCCTATATCCGTTTTTACGCCGGCCACCCCTTGCGCGCCGGCAACGGCAAAGCCATCGGCACGCTGTGCATGTTCGATCCCCACCCGCGCGTGCTCAGCGAGGCTCAACAAGCGAATTTCAGGGACCTGGCCACGCTTGCCGAGGGATATCTGCAACTGCGTACCTTGGCGCAGGTGAACCGCGATCTGCGGCTTGAAATGGATCGCGAGCAGCGCAAAGCCCTGCTCGACCCTTTGACACAACTGTGGAACCGCGGCGCGCTGTCGGCGTTTGAAGACCATGAACGGCGATTGGCAGAGGTGAACGGCTTACAACTGGGTGCAGTTTATGCCGACCTGGATCACTTCAAATCCATCAACGACAAGTACGGCCATGGCGGCGGTGACAAAGTGCTTTGCGAATCTGCCCGCCGCCTGCGCGCAGCACTTCGCCCCGATGACCTGCTGGTGCGCCATGGGGGTGAGGAGTTCGTCGCTATCTTGCATGTTAAAGACAGCGAAGAACTCACGCGGATTGCTGAGCGGATTCGCGAACAGGTGGGTGCCAGCCCGATGCAGTTGCCCTGTGGTCAGTTGAAGGTAACCCTGAGCATAGGGTGCACCCTGTTCGCCAAGGGTGAAACGCTGGATGACGCACTGGAACGCGCCGACAAGGGGCTCTATACCGCCAAACAGAATGGGCGTGATCGGGTTATCTATGTAGCGCCGCCTCTCTGAGACGAGCACGATCCGGGCTGTACGGCATCTCTTCTCGCACGTCAGCCCGGCTGTTCATATCCCAGAGCCCGCCCCGCTCGGCATGCCCTTGCCGCCAAAGCTGGATCATCTAAAGGCCGCAAACACAGCACTCAAACCCTGCGCGCCCCCTGTGAAAGCAACTGCGTTGCAAAACACTAAAAGGTGCCGCGATCCCTGTGGCAGCGGGCGCGCCCGCGAACACGGGCGCAGCCCGTGCCATCCACTGTAAACCCGCTCAAAAAAACTGCACACAACTCATCGATCAGCAGAACCTACTACAAGAAGGCCCAGCCCAGAGGTGCGTTGCCGCACGGATAGCTCAACCGGTAAACAGGGACCCAGCCTCCAAGGGACCGGCGCCGCCGCGGTCCAACATACCCACGAAGACTCCAACACAGCGAATGGCATCGCCGACACGGTCTTCACGAACAAACCCGCCCTCAAAAACTGCAAATATCTCCCTGAATTAGCAGGCCCCCTGTAGGAGCGGCTTCAGCCGCGAACACCGGCGCAGCCGGTGCCATGCCCACGCTAAATTCTTCCCCGCCCAAACAGAACACTCAGGCCCATGACACCACAGCTACCCGCCTCAGGGCCTGGCTACTTCCCCAAAGCCACCCACAAAATCGATCCAGTCGTGGGCAGTTCCAATACATCTGACTCACGCCCAAAAAACCTGCCAATCGTCCCAAGCCCCGTCACTTCACCCCTGCCCCGCCAGCCCCGATCTCATCCATGAAATCCGCAAGAAACACTTCAAGCCGAGCATGACGTTCAGCAGCCAGCCGAGCCCCTTCAGCAGTTTTAAAACCTGACGCAAGCTTGAGCAGCTTGGTATGAAAGTGCTCGACCGTATACGCCTTGTCCTGATACTCCCTCCCCCACGCAGTGGGGTTCTCGAAATCGTACAGCGCCGACCCCATTCGCCCGGAAACGTAAAAACACCGGGCGATACCCACTGCACCTATGGCGTCCAGGCGATCACTGTCCTGAAGAATCCTGGCCTCAAGGGTGAGCGGTTCGAAGCCAGCCGAGTAGCTGTGGGTTTTGACTGCATGCGCCACCTGCTCGATGCGCTGCAAGGGCCAGCCCATATCAGCCAGGATTGACGCCGCCCTTTGTGCGGACAGCGTTGACGCCTGCCCACGCAAGGGCGAGTTCTTTTCTACTGCGACACAATCATGCAGCACAGTCGCTGCAAGCAGCACTTCCAGGTCGCCGCCATCTACGCGCTGTATCCGTTGTGCGTTGACCCATACGCGATGGATGTGGGACAGGTCGTGGGAGCCATCTGGCTGGTCAGCCGGTAGATACTTCAGCAGGTCAGCGGCGAAGCGCTGGAAAGGGGCAAAGGCTTCGATAGTCATCTTCGGTGCGTTCCATGGGCTGTTACTTGGCGTCCGTTGTCAGGGGCTGGCCCGTGACCTGCCTTGGTCCAGATGCGAGCGGGTCAGTTTCAAGGCTTGAGTGGCGAAAGTCCATGCTGGACCGTTGGTTGGCATCGCGACATAACTGGATACAGGGATTCGTGAGTGGAAAGCTTTTTGAGATCCACTGGCCGTTAACTGAGCAGTCGGCGTTGCATGCTGTGAGGGTGAATGGGCAAAAAAAGTCAGAATTAGCCCCTTCCTTGTAGGCCATTTCCCAAAGATACTCCCTGCGCCTGTTTTTCGTTGCACATGGAAATCGTGAACCATAGTCTCGACCTGCCGCTACCAATTGGCGGCACGGTTTTGACAGGCCGTGGTTCACTGAGAGCATGTGCAATGCCAGTTATGGCAGCTGTGCGTGGGGCACCTTTGTGTGCGCCGGGATTCTCAGTGCCCCCGGTCTGTCAACCCACAAACAGCTGCCACCCTTCCGTTTGACAGCGGATCTGCGGCAGCCCTTTAAGGCACTGAGAGGGTTTATGCTGAAGATAGTCCCTGATCCACCCCACAATGTTCTATCCCTTGAAGACACCCTGATCCAGGCCACGGATTACGCGCTATGCGCGGCGACCGTTGTGCATCAGGCGATACTGCTGCAGTCCAAGTCGCCAGCGTCGATTCTGATGACGGCTTCGATGCATGAGCTAGAGACGCTGCGAGCTTTGCTTGAATCTGCGCTGGTCCAAGTACAGATGCCCACTGAACCTAGAACATTGCACTAAGGCTTCATTGATGTGTCGCCTGGGCTGCCCCAATCGCGTGCAAGCCGGGCTCCCGCATGGATCTGATCTACGCCACAGATCTCGAGGCCTGTGCAGTATCTGTGGGAGCTGGCTTGCCGGCGATGAGGCCAGACCAGGCACTAGAAATTTCGGGGAGATTGAACAATGACCACAGAAGAAACCAAATTCACCGTCGGCAAAACCACCTTCTACCAAGGTGAAAACCAGACCCATCCGCTGTTCCGCATCGAAGCAGGCATCCCCTGCCAGAGCGCCCGCGAACAGGCCTCGGAGCTGATGGGCTATGCACGGGATATGACCCTGGACGGCTTGATGGAAGACAAACCTCAGCTGATCTGGGCATCGCATTACCTCTGCGCATTGGCGAAGGCGCTGATGGATGATGCCGAGCTGGGCATGATGCGCTGAATTGCCCTTCCCTTACTGGATGCCTTCAGAACCTAAATCCAGCCCCGTTTTGAAGGCGCTCCAGCTACCCCGACTTTCACAGCCAGGTAAAGCTAGCGTGCGCTTAGCTGTCTATTGGGACTCGATTACCCATCGGCCGCGCAACATTCCTTTCAACTCGTCAACACTCAGGGTCTTATCTCTCTTGCGATGGACAACCGCGTGACAGTTGGCGCACAACGTCACGAGGTCTGTCTCAGGATTCACTGCCTTCTCCCCACCAAAGTCCGAAATCGGTACTACGTGATGAACGTGAATGAAGCCCTTCGCGTGTTCGCCGTATGCCTGTTCGAAATCAAACCCGCATGCCTTGCAGTCGAGCCCGTGGATGGCGATGGCCTTCACCCTCAGATCTTTCCGGCGCTCGTAACGGGTTCCAAAGTAGCTTGTTTTGCTGCCTTCACTGGCCGATTCAAAGGTAAGTGGGTCATCTTCCGTATCCGGTACAGCCGCGTCAGCACGCGAAGGCAGGAGCGTTGCATGGCTTAAGATGGCATCGTAATCGGATTGAGAAATTGGCCGAACGCCATCACGCCAGTAGTTGCTCCTATGGCTGGCAGGGATAGTCTCCAGGTACTCGCCGTCAATTTTCGAGGGGACAGCGTCTTCAAACGGCGTGAAGTTTTCGATCAGTGCAAACAGATCACCCTTATCGCTCCTCCGGTCTGCGTAGACCTGACCTATGCGTGCCTTACCAAAATAATGCGGATCGGCGCTGAGGCGGACGGAAGCAAAGGCTTTGTCCTTGATGCGCCCTTTGTAGTAGATCACCTCGGTTCCCTGCGCGAGCCAGGCTTGGTAGCGCTTGGGGAAGTGATAGACAGCGCCTGTCTCGTCTTCCCACTGCGATGTGTCGTTTTCAACGATGACGACGGGCATATCACTTTCCTCTCGACTGATGGCAAAAGCCTATCAAAAAAGAGGAAATTTCCTACGACATAATGAGAAGTGAGCAACATTTACGGCGTTTGTAGAACTGGACATGTCCTACAAGAGCCGAGGTGGTATGTCGTACCTACAGCATTCCAACCTCACGAGCTCGTAGCTTATGAACTAGCGATACGTTAGCGGATGGCGGACGCAGGTTCAGTTCCGGTCACCCCGGCATACGCCGAGGACATTTGGCGGTCGCTCACGCTGCATGTATTCCCCGACTTGAGGACGACACCACTCGCAAAAATCACCGCGCCGATGGTGATCGCATTGCTTCGTCCAATCGAAGCGAAAGGCAGCCTAGAGAGGGTCAAGCGCCTGAGCCAGCGGCTAAACGAGATCATGACCTACGGCGTAAATTCCGGCCTGATCTTCGCCAACCCACTCAGCGATATCAGGGCAGTGTTCAAGAAGCCCAGGAAAGAGAACATGGCTGCGCTTCCACCCGAAGAGCTCCCCGAGCTCATGCTGGAGATCGCGAATGCCAGCATCAAACGCACCACCCGCTGCCTGATCGAATGGCAGTTGCACACAATGACTCGCCCCGCCGAGGCGGCGACTACTCGCTGGGCAGACATCGACTTCGAAAGGCGTGTCTGGACTATCCCACCGGAGCGGATGAAGAAGCGCCGTCCACACAGCATCCCGTTGAGTGATCACGCTGTCGCACTATTGGAGTCACTGAAGACTCACAGCAGCCATCGCGAATACGTCTTCCCGGCAGACAGAAATCCACGCACCCACGCGAATAGCCAGACTGCCAACATGGCGTTGAAACGCATGCGGTTTCAGGATCGGTTAGTCAGCCACGGTATGCGCTCGATGGCCAGCACCATCTTGAATGAACATGGGTGGGACCCGGAGCTCATTGAAGTCGCACTGGCGCACGTCGACAAGGATGAGGTGCGCAGCGCCTACAACCGAGCCGACTACATCGAGCGCCGGCGCCCGATGATGGCCTGGTGGAGTGAGTACATCCAGAAAGCCGCCACCGGCAGCCTGCTCGCCTCCGCATACAAGCAAGTCAGAGACAAGAACGTGGTGCCGATCCGCTAGCGCTGTACAGGCGCAATAACGGCGGCGACAGCAACAGAGTGCTCAAGATTCAGGGCAAGCAGCCTCGTTTATCCGCTTGTCAGCGCGGGTCCATCCAAACAGAGCTGCAAAGCCGCCCTGTTTGGATGGACCTCACTTTGGAGAGCTAAGCCACGACGTTGTCCGGGATTTACCACGGAGTTCCACCAGTGGATGACCACTTTTCACGTGCTCAATATCGCCGAATTTCGATCCTTGACCTAGTTTATCCACAGGCGTAGAACTGGCCGTGCAAAGGCTGTCGATGACAGCACCCCAGGTGACCCGAACCTTAAAGGTCACGCCGCTCGCGGTGGTTCTCCCCAAGGGCAATTAGCATCCGGCAGCTCGCCCGCTCACCTCCCCGGTGATGGATGCTCTGACACATATGGCCCTCGTGGGCCAGCTACACTGTACCTCGCTGCCCTGCAGCAACCTGTCCGCTTGGCCAAATATTGCGCCAACCTGTGCCCGTATCCTTCTTCTGGAAAGAGACGGGAACTTCTAGCACTGCTGCAGCCCTGATCGCACGTAGCTTTGCAGCATTCCCCGTCGTGACAATCGGCATGACAAACGCCGATGTCACTAGCAACAGCCATGCAGATGATGGTGCCGCAGACCAGGGGTTAGACTGCACCTGACTGACAGTCAGGCATGCCCCAGTCATCGCATTGCTGCTTGCACCTGGCTCAGGATCTTCAGGCGCTGGCCTCGTCAGCCAGTGCTGCCTCCACCCGCCCACCGGTAACGGTGTTCAGGAGGCCAGATCATTGAGATGCCCATGCTCCCGGACGTAAGGAGCCACCAGTCCCGCGTAGAGGACATCCCCGCAGGTCGCAGGGGCCTTGATCCCTGATAACACTCAACATTCTTGGCGGGATGACGTGGGGCGAAGACTGGAGAGCAAAAGAGGTGGTGGGCGATATGGCATTGGTGGGTCGACGCGATGGTCGCAATTTCGGTTACGGCAGGCAATTGAGCTACGCAGGACAGCAAGCGCTGAAAGACATGTTCGGCGGCGGTCATTACGGCACGGTCAAGGCGCACTGTGATCGGTGGCAGGCGTTCGTCAAATGGTGCCGCTCCGAGCAGGGGCCCGGTATCAATGATGCGCGGCAGATCGATCGGAAGGTGTTGACCGACTATGCAGCGTATCTGCGCGACGTGGTTGTGCGCGGTGATCTTGCCGTCAGCACCACACAAAACCGGCTATCCAGCGTTAACAGGACCATGGCGGCGCTTCGCGGTGATCAGTACGTGAAATTGCCCAGCCCGAGTAAGGCGTTGGGTATGCAGCGCACCGGAGTTCGCCACTCGGTGCCGCACAGCCAGGACCGCGAACAGGTTAATCAGATCGTCGATGTGCTTTGCCGCCATCATCAACTGCGGGCCGCCGCGATCGTTCTGTTGGCGCGAGCCACCGGCATGCGATTGCGTGAGGCCATCTTGGCTGATCTGCCACAGCTTAGCCGTGAGGCTAACGATCTAGGCAGGATTAACATTCAGGATGGCACTAAAGGCGGCCGTGCCGGCGCCTCGGCGCCGCGTTGGATTACGGTGGACGAGCATGTTCGAGATGCACTTGGGTTTGCAAGGCAAGTGTCGCCTGCGGGTAGCCGCAACCTGATTGCGCCACACGAAAGCTACCTGACTCTACTGCAAGAAATCATCCGCCCTGCGCGGGACACCCTCCATGCCCACAACCTGAAAGGCTTTCATGAACTACGGGCGGCGTTCGCGTGTGAACGTTATGAGCAAATCCCTCAACACCGCACGCCTATCAACGGCGGCCAATGTTGCCAGGTGGATAAGACTCTCATCGTGAGGCCCGGAGGCAAATCAGCTATGAGCTGGGGCACGGTCGGATCGATGTGATCGCTGCCTAAATTGGCGGGTGGGCATGAGCAAGCCATTCGACATGGAGCTGTTCTTGGCTGGAGTGCTGACCGGCTCACACGCAACCCGGCGACGCCATGTACGTCAGGCGAAAATCATCTAGGCTGAGATTGCAGAGCGGTGGCAGCGAGAGACACCATGGTCTTGGCAAAGAAAGCACTTGGCTTGGTTTATCAAGCATCGCCTAGTCCGGAGCAGCGAGGCATCGCGGTACTACTACTTGCTGACAGTACGGCTGCTCGCTCGTCGACTAGAAAAATCATGGGTGTTCGACGTCTGAGGAAAATCTGAACTCAGTAGCCAAGATCGACCGTTAAAGGCGAAAAAAACCGCCTACGTCAACGGTTTGTTCAAATTGGGTTGTGACCTAGGTCTCCAATGAGGATAATCACAGATCGCGACGAGTAAGGCAGGCGGATGATCTGAATAGCTGTGTTAATCACCCGGCGAAAGGGTAAGGCCGCCGGCACCGGAGCGGGCACAAAAAACTCTATATTTTCCGAGCGCAAATCAGCAGCGGACCGTACATGCCTCGAACTCTCGCCTATGAGCGTGACAATGCTCTCAATGCTATCTGCCCATACTTCACGATGTTTCCGCTCGAGTACCCACTCGAGGTACTCGAGCAGTACCGTAAGGCAAACCCGGTAGTGATGGACCCGTTTTGCGGTCGCGGAACAACGCTGTTTGCTGCGCGCAAGCTGGGGCTGTCCGCCCGCGGTATTGATAGTTCTCCGATTGCAATCGCTATCGCTCGTGCGAAGCTAGCCGCGGTCTACACCACTAAAGCGTTGGCGTTGGCTAAGCGCTACATTAAAGAGTTCGACTCATCCGCAGTACCAGATAACAGCTTCTTTCAAACTGCATTTCACCCCTACGTCCTGCGAAGGGTATGTGCGATACGCGAGGGACTACTTCGAGTGGGGCGTGACACTGATACGACAGTTATCCTCCGCGCCGCGATGCTTGGTTGCCTGCATGGCCCGATGAGTAAGACACCAGAACGGCACTCTTATTTTTCGAATCAAATGCCGCGCACATTTTCCTCCAAGCCGGATTACTCTGTGCGCTATTGGGAGGAAAAAGGGCTAGTGGCGCCGGAGCTAGATGTTCTAAAAGTATTGCAACGTAAGCTTACGCGCCTCGACAGCACTCACTTACCTAAGACTGGAGTATTGACAGATGTGCGTAAGGGAGATTCTCGAATAGCGGCCTCGCTGCCGCCAGCTTGTCGAGACTTCTCCGTTGTCGTCACATCGCCGCCGTACTACGGCATGCGTACTTATGTCGAGGATCAGTGGCTGAGGAACTGGTTTCTGGGAGGGCCGGACCACGTTGTCTATGGTAACAGCGAACAGCTTCAGCACGCAGGAACGGATTCGTTCGCAGAGTCTCTTGGCAAAGTTTGGAAAAACATGGCGAGGACGAAAGCTGAAGACTTGGATATGCACATCCGCTTCGGAATCATCCCATCTTCAAAGGTCGATGCGAAAGCTTTAATCCGCTCGTCTTTAGAGGCTTCGGGTGTGCACTGGGACGAGGTCTCTGTGCGTAGTGCAAAGACTGCTGCATCTGGAAAACGCCAGGCCGACCACATGGCCGCGGGCTCAGCTGCGGCCAAAGAATATGACTTCCATGTAAGAAGAAGCTAGGGAGAGAAGATGGCTACTGCAGGAGGCTCCATCCAGTTAAAGGTATCGAAGAGTACCTTGTCGATGTTCCTTCGAACCAAATGCGATAAGGAGCTGTTCCTATCGTTGCACGATAAGAAGGCAATGGCGGCTGCAGGCCTTCCTGAGCCAATCAAACGGCCTGGCATTGGCATCCTGGCTGTGCATGGCAAAGACTTCGAAATTGGCAGAAACGATCAGCTCGTACGCCTTTTCGGCGGCATAGTACAGTACTCAAAAAACGCCAACCAGTACGGGACCGTCGATCTACAGTCGGTATTGACGACAGTGAGGTCTGCACCCCAGCTCATCTTGCAAGGGCACTTTTCTATTGGAGCACAGCAGTCAACCGTGCTTTCAACGATAGGGGTGGATGCGGCAGATATTTCACAGATTCCCCCCATAACCGACTTCGTACCCGATATCTTTTACATTCGGGACGCAAAGGCGGGAGACCAAGAAGTTCTACCAAACGGGACCCGTGGCCCAATAAATGAGCTGATTGAGCCAAGGAAAGCCATTTGCGTTTTCGACGTCAAGCACACCTCCGAGTCAAACCCGAGCTACTGCTCGGAGATTGCGATGTATGCAGTGATGCTAGCAAATTGGCTACAAGCCCGGCCGCAGCTCGCCCGCCTATTTTTTGTAAGTCTCGACGCGAGACTGTGGACACGGCACAACCAAGTTGACAGTAATCTCGACAAAGCTGAGGCACAAGCTGGTACTACCCAGCAGGCGTTACTTGATGCGTTGATAGCAGACTCGGAAGATGCTCAGCTTCGATTCTACCTGCCGACGATCCGTAGCTTCTTCAATGATGTAGCTCGGGTTGTGCGCATGGGCAAAACACCTGGGCAAGGCTGGCAGGCTCTAGACTGGCACATTTCGGGCAGTTGCAGCGCATGTGACTGGCTGGGCGACAGGCGTCACATGGGCCAGGCCCATCGAAATGTCGTAGACGTAAACCCAGGGCACTACTGCATGCCTCTAGCAGAGTCTACAGGTCACCTTTGCTTAGTTCCCGGTATCACGCGAGGAGCCAAAAAAGTCCTCCATCAGAATACCGTGGCTGACACCGCAGCGCTTGCCGGCGCATTGGGTCATCCTGCTTTGCAGTTACACACTCTCTTGAAAAAAGAGGCTAAGGCTTTTCCCGCACGGTCAGCAGCCATCAACTCCGGCAATGTTTCCAGAGACATCACAGGTGCTATTGCTTCGTTGGTCCGTGCCGCAAACATCTTGCTCTACGCGAGCATCAACTTTGACTCCAGCTCAGGATTCTTAACAGGTCTCGCGCTCAGCGGTGTTGCAACCACCTTCACAGCTGGGCAGTCACCACGCCGCTTCCGACCAATCCCCTTCATTGTTGACGATAAGTCATTGGTAGCGGAATGGGTCGCACTGGAAGGATTCCTGACCCAAATTGCCACGTGGATTGAAACAGCCGAGCAAATGAAGGGGGGGACGTCTATTACAGGACAAATCCATTTCTGGGAAGAGCGGCAGTTCCAAGAGCTTTGCAACGCAATGGGAAGGCATTTACCTCGAGTCCTTGCGTTGTCTGCCCGACGGGCAAAGGCGCTTGCATGGGTTTTCGCGGGCGATGAAATGCTTGAGCGCGCCGACTCGGTTGAAGCGGCAACCATTGTAACTGTCGAGGACATTGTTAGACGGCTAGTTTTCGCGCCAAGCCGACATGTCATCACATTGTTCGATACTGTCGAACGCTACCGACGCAGCCAATACTCGCCCGCAATCACGGATTCCTACTACCGTGAATATCTGAGCAACGGTATCCCACGTGAGCGAATCTACGAGCTATGGGCGCACACCCCGCAGGTGAAGCGTGGTGCTACTACCATTCCCCGCAATACTCTCATCGCCCAGTACTCAGACGCGTTGGAGCGACAGTCATCTGCTCTAGAAAGCGTATGCGAGAAGCTACGTGAGGACTACCGCGGCCAGTTTCGAGCTAAGGAGGCACGCATTCCTGTCTCGGTCCCTCGCGGGGCCTCGAGTGTAGCCTTTGACGCCAAGCTTTGGCTGTGGTGGGACGATCTGGATTTCAACACCTCGCAACTCGACGCTCATATCGGGCTTTCGATGGATGGCGAGAGGCGGGAGGCAGTATATGAAGCCATCGTTCTACATACTGGTATGCACCTCAGCGGTGATCTCTACCAGTTCAACGTCGCCCCAAGCTCGTCTGAGGCAAAGTTTAAAGAGGACTCGCGGCTGACTATTGGCAAGATAGGCACGCCGGGGATGCCACTTCAACGGGTTGGCAGCATTGTTGATTCTAGCGCACCTCCGTTTCATGGTACGCCCGAGGTGCTACAAATGCCTCTTTGGTCTGCAGTAGAGGCTCGCCTAGTTGCATTCGACCGCGTGCGTCTTACCGCGCAAGTTGAAATTATTTGCCGCAGGGACGCCAGCCTCGTGCCGTACCTAATGCAGCACAGTTGCTTCTCGCTTTTGAACGACATATTCCTCGTCGAAGCCAAGAAGCCAAAAATGTTTAACTGGGCAGAATTTAGCCAGCCAATTCTTCAGGCCATTGGTAACCCTCGTATCGCGACACCGGATCCCAACGCAGTACGAGCGATCGGCGTAGCGCCCCCTGCCCGCCGCACATACGATATAGAATCCCCTGCAGCGAGGGTTCTCTGGGCTCCCGGAGTCCTTCAGCAGCAGGTTGTTTTGACGGGAGCTACTGCTGGCGCACTTGCCAACGCCGTTCAGATCTCTCACTCTCTGAACAACTCACAACGCGACGCAATCGTGCATGCATTGGAAAGGCAGCTGACCGTTATCTGGGGACCACCTGGCACCGGTAAGACAAATACTCTTGCTGCGATGCTCCACGCCATGACGGTGCAGGCAGTTACATCTAGTACGCCTTTGCGGATTCTAGTAACAGGGCCAACTTACAAGGCGGTTGAAGAGGTGATTCACCGCGCTGCTAAGTTTTTGTCTCAGGACCCTATTGCAAGATGCGCAATGTTCGTCGGTTATTCTAAAGGGAGGGCGCTGGGATCTGCGCCTCAAGGTATTGCTTCACACATTACCTATGACAGCATGGTGTTTGAGGTAGGCAACGCTGAGTGGCAAAATTGCACTCAGCTTCTTGCAGGTGGCTCAGGGGTGACTATCGTCGGCTGCCAGGTTATGCAGAGCCGTCAGTTCGCAAAAGCACTTGGCCCAAGCCCGCTTCATCCAGTGTTTGATGTAGTAGTTGTAGATGAAAGCTCCCAAGTTCCAGTGCCTAAGGCGATTGCTGCATTCAGCGGGCTGCGAGACGATGCACGGGTGATAATAGCAGGGGACCATCTGCAAATGCCCCCAATCTCTTCAATCGAGGCGCCTAAAGATGCTGCTTACTTGGTCGGGAGCATTCAGACTTATTTGCTAGATCGTCCTTTTGCGGTTCGCGTGCAAAAATGCGTGCTGGATACCAACTATCGTTCTGCCGACCACATCGTAGATTTCGCGCGCACCATCGGCTATCCGCAGAGTCTTACAGCCGCCTACGGCAACTGCCGCCTTCATATGATACAGCCGCCCGCATTACGCCCTAACTACTGGCCTAGCTTTCCATGGGCACAGGTATTCGACCGCGTACTGCACCCTAATACAAGAGTTGCCACCGTTTTGCACGAAGATGATATCTCATCGCAAGGAAACAGGTACGAGGCACAAATTGTAGCTAATTTAGTTTGTGGCCTGAGACACTCAGTAAGCGGTGCGCTCGACAATTGGGGCCTCCATCCCCAATCCCACTTCACACCGGGCGCTCTAGAGTTCTGGTCTGAGTGCGTGGGCATCGTGACCCCCCACCGCGCGCAGCGGGCTTTGGTAGTACAGGCATTAACTGAAATATGGCCCACTGAGGCGGACCATATTTCGGACGCGGTCGACACCGTTGAACGGTTCCAAGGGGGGGAGCGTCATACCATCATAGTGACCTTCGGCGTCGCAGATGTTGACGTCATTAGCGGAGAAGAAACGTTCTTAATGCAGTTAGAGCGTACCAACGTCGCAATCTCCCGCGCGATGGCAAAGTGTATCGTCGTCATGCCACGAGCACTTGCTACTCATGTGCCAGAGGACAAGCGAGCGCTTGAAACAGCCTTCGCCATCAAGGATTTTGTGGAGGATTTTTGCAATCAGCGTGTAGACGACATATTGCAATCTCCCTTGGGCAACCGCGGCGTCCAGATCCGCTACAGATCCTGACTCCTGGCCATTGGCTAGGGCGTTAGCTTTCATTCGAGAGCAACCGTCCCTAGCCGATACCGGCCACAACCGCAAACATGGCTACCCAGTCAGCAACGCGGCTGAAGAAATCCGAAGAGTAACTGAGATACTTTAATAGATAGTGTGATTAGTAAAAAAATCATTTTTATAAAATTATTTACTTGCATGACTATTCAGATCCATAGTGCAAAGGCGACGTGATGAGCCTCGTCGATCATCAGGTGGCTGCCCATATTAACCAGCGCGCCCAAAGCGGCATCTTCTGCCAACGAGTGGTCAGGACCGTTTCGCTCACACAGAATTGTAGATGTGTGATAGGTTCCTGAAAGCATCTTTTACCACATCAGTAGATGCCGGGCTGGCCAGTGCAAGGGTTAATCCCTGTGCGCTTATCTTCAAAAATTCTGGGATGTGTTTTCTTTCCCTGTCAGGCAAAATACGCTGCCGATTCAAAATGCAGCCGAACACTAATGAAACTATTGAACACTTACGACGACCGAGACGAAGCCGAAGACGCTGCCGAAAAGCTCAGCGGGGCAAAGCGCCTTGCCAGCGAACGCGACGCCACCGTAGTGATCTACAACCTGTTCGGCATACCGAGTTGGGGCAATTTCCATCGTCTCGGTATGTACAACCTGGGCGAACTGAAATACCTCCTTGATCGCCGTACGACCTGGCAGCCGACCGATCAGGCACGACATACTGAGATCCTCGCCACACTAAAAACTGTCGCCAAGAACTACAGCATCGAAATCCCAATTCACTGGCAATAGTAGCGGGCGTCTACTGGGACGCCCGCCCTGGCACACTCTACTCAAACTCGTATGTAGTCACCTTCAAAACGCTACAGTTCTCCTTTACCGAGCGCTGCACCGAGTCGTCAAAACCGCCAGTGCTGCTGGCCTGGATATCGATAGAAATGGTCACATTCACTCCATGCTTGGCGGTGAACTGCTGAATCACTTCATCAACCAGCGTTGCAAACTGCATTTTGGCTTTGACCGGATCCAGCTCGGCGCTGGCATAAAACTGTGTTGGCAATGCCTTGACCACCGGCAAATCGTTCGAATCAGAAGAACTGCCGCCAGACACAACACCACTAGCTGTTCCGCCAGAGCTTCCAGAGGGTATGCCATGCTCCCCAGCAGGCGGCTTCACTGTGGACTCCGCGCTGGCCGCTGCCTCTTTGGCTCGGAGCGCCTCAGCATACTCCGATGCCGCACTTGGTTCGATTAGCAGACAAGAGCCATCGAGAATGACTGAGGTTGGCTTGCCGTACACAAAGCCCTGATAGCGTTCGCCTTCCTTACCTTGTCCAACGCCGAAGAAGTCCTTGCTCTGCACACCTTGGTTCAGCGTGCGCGCGTACACCTGATCGTCACGCAGGCGCGGCAAATACAGGTAACAGCAAGTCTTCTGCCACACATCCAGTGCGCCAGCCTCAGCCACGCCGTCCTTCCAGAACCATCTTTTGAGCATGTTGGAAAGATGGATCGGCGCCCACTCAGTGATCAGCAGTTCGTTTTCCCGCAGAACTTTTTCGATCTCCTGAGACAGACTTGAAGTGCCTGGATTAATGGCATAAGGCTCCCAGACAATCTCAGTCAAATTACTGGCATGCTGCACAGGCGCAAGCAGCCATTTCCACGTTTCGCGAAGGGTACGATTCAGCGTCTCGCGGGCCTGCTCCAAGCTGGCTGATGCATTTTTGGCCATTAGGTTATCTAGCGTCAGGCGGTTGTCCTTGTAATCGCTGACGATGGACTCCCAAGCCAGTACTGAACGCGCGTGATCCTTCAACCGACTAACGTTGTCGGCATCTGCAGCCAGGAAAACCAGCCGGTTCTGCTTTTGACGCGGCTGCTCGCCTCGACTTTTAAGGATCTCCAACGCCTTGTTCAGCGCCGCGTTCGGGCCCGTTTTGCTGTAAGGGGAATCAGGCGCCAGCACCACTAGGCGCAACGTCCAGTCATCAGGCACATCTGCACCGCCGGTAAAAACGTGCACGCCACCAAAACAGCCCCCCAGGTTGTTGAGGCGCTGGCGCAAGGTCGGGAACACATCCTCACGATCCTTGAAGCGCTTCTTGCGCTCCTCCATCTCACGACGTAGGTTCGGGCGAGTATCAAACCAGTAACGGCTGTTGGCACTGTTCAAGTAATGCAGCTTGTCACCCAAGCGGCGCAGCGCATCCTCATACAGGCCCAGTTGCTGCTCCGGCTGAGCGCTGCCCAGCAAAACGCGCTCGAGCTCGATACCGCGAACCAGCTGGCTGGAGGTTGTCGGCGCACTACCGAGGAAAATGGTACGTGCCGTCCGACGGCATGCATGCACAGCGCCAAGTCGTGCATCGTGGTTCTCGATGGAGACGGTCTCGGCGCGCGGCCCGTCGATATCCCGATCCACTACTGGATCCCAGCCTGCAGGCAGGTAATTGGTGAACTCGTTGCGGGTGTCGGTATCCGCGAACGGTAGGCTACCGGCCATAATCAATGGATCGTTATTTCCGTCTTTCCATAGGCTATAGATGATCTTGGCCATCATCTTCAGTACACCACGGGTGCGTTGGAAATTATCCAGGCTCGACCAGTCGTCATAGAGTCGGTCAAACACTTCAGGATGAATGGGATAAGCCTGCTTCAGCCGCTCGTAGTAATGACTTTCCTGGGTTTCAGACGGAAACTTGCCGCTATGGGCAATGTAGAAATCCGCGAACTGACGGCACACCTTTTCAGCAGCCAATTGGTCATTGATTCGGCTGAACAAGCGACGACGAACGATTTCGAATGCCTCCTCCGTCGCCACCGGTCTCCATAGCGCCTGCACACGACCGAAGTAATGCGAAAGTGCCTCCAAAGCGCGCACGCCACGCTGGCTTCCAGCTTCTTTTTCGGACTCAGGCAGCGAGGCCAACATGACCGCCGTCGGCACAGCCTTGAGCGCCTCGGTTAACGCTTGGATAAAAGTCAGGTTGGAGTCGAAGGTTCCACCGGCCAGTGAAACGCTTTCCTCGAACTGACGGATATAAGCCACCAATTCGTCCACCAGGATGACGCACGGGGCATAGCGGCTCAGCAGCGTAACCAGCACATCCTTGCCCGGCGACGTGCCCGACAAGTCAGCATCGGCGACTAGCCCATAGCCTTCGTCGCCACCCAACTGCCAGGCCAACTCGCCCCACAGCGTGCGTACCCTACAGTTCCCGTGCTGTACCGGCTGATTGGGGGAGGACTTGATGCCATCCAACACCGCTACCCGCGCTGGCGCCAGCTCGGTAACACCGGCCTTGTTCAGGATGGTCCCAACACCCGGCATCTCACTGGCCAGCACCTTGCCCTGCGCCAGGTGATAAACCGCCAGCATGGTGTGGGTCTTGCCGCCGCCGAAAGCCGTCTGCAGCTGAATGACCGGATCGCCGCCCTTGCCGGACAGCCGCTTGACCACTGAGTCCAGTAACAGGCGCATCCCCTCAGTGATAAACGTGCGCTGGAAGAACAGCTTCGGATCCTGATACTCCGCCGCCGCCGTGCCGTTGTGGACGCGAGTGATATCGGCAGCGAACTCCGCCTGAACAAAGGTGCCGCTGCGCACGTCTTCATGGGGTTCGGCGATCAAACGCCAGGGTTTCAACGTCATTCCTGAGTCATCCTATTACTGTCCAGTTCATCTCTGCCTTGAGAGCATGCTGGTCGACCACACAAACGTGTGGGTCTATGGCTTTTAACAGTACCCGCAGCCGAATCTGCACCGCTGCGGGATCGATTGCTCTTGGTCGCAACCTACTGGTCTTTCGTGGCTGCTCAAGATGCAGCACTACCCGCAGCCGCTGACAACGCAATATTTTTCGGGCAAATCGTCTTTCATCAGTGTCTGTAGCATGGTGCTGAGCAGAAACCAGACCAGCCAGCGTATCGCGTACTTTGTGCGCCACCTCGTCAGCAATATCCGTAGGCTTAGTACGAACGTGTAGACGATAGTCCTTGATCTCGACCAGCCAGCCCACACGATCCTCGGCATACAGCAGGTCAATTGCTTTGGTGCCACCAAAGGCAGAGTTGAACTGCCGACGGTAATGTGTCCAACCATCGTACTTCGTGGCCATGGCGCCAGCCGGGAAGGTGAAGGTCAATCGATCTTCGGTAATTACCTGCTCGATAACCGGCATGCCTCAGCCCTCCAACCCCATAAAGCGGTCGGACTGACGCAACTCCTCGTCCAGCAATACTAAAGTCTGCAGGTCATCGACTGCGTCGCCTTGCTCCAACTGGACACCCTCGGAATTGGCGGCCAAAGCGAAGAAGCGCTGCTTCACTTTGCGGAGCTCTGCTTTCTCACTGAGCATTTCCAGCTCACGCAGAAGAAACAGCGAATGCGTGGCGACAAACACCTGAATGCCTTGCTGACACAACAGCATGATGCAGCGGGCAATCACTCGAATCAACTTCGGGTTCAGATTGGTTTCCGGCTCGTCCCAAAAGAGATAACCCTGCTCCAACAGGGTTCCGGTAGCGATCAAGCGAGCCAGCATGGCCACTTTGCGCAAGCCCTCGGCAACCAGCGGCATTTCCATCTTGCCCCCGCCGGGTACCTGCAAGTAGAAACGCCCGCTGGGCGTATCCACCACGACCTTGCCGCCCATCACCTCTTCCAACGGTTGCAGCAGGCCGGCGGCCACCGCCTCGCGCTTGCCTTTCAGCGCCGGCTTGCCCAACAGCGAAACGGTGTCGCGCCAGCTTTCCTCGAAGGGCACATGGTGGTTGTCGTACAGCGGCACGAACCAGGGGCACAGGGTGAGCAGCTCACGGGTCGGTAGGTAGACCGGCGACAGCTCAAGTTTCGCCGTCGGCAGCACGTCAATCTGTACGCTGCTGCTGCTGC
The DNA here is from genome assembly GCF_002113255.1 of Pseudomonas sp. B14(2017). NCBI lineage: Bacteria > Pseudomonadati > Pseudomonadota > Gammaproteobacteria > Pseudomonadales > Pseudomonadaceae > Pseudomonas > Pseudomonas sp. B14(2017). Next base: position 107,148 of record NZ_NEJY01000021.1, on the reverse strand, counting down.
GGGTGGACAAGCTGATTGCCAAATCCTGCTTTTGCTCCTGCATGGAGAGGGCAACCTCACAGCGATCATGCCCCTGGCGGCGAGTGACCAACCGGCCAAGGGCATCCGCGCGGAATACCCCCACCAGCTTGTCAGCACATTCCTTCTGCAGAGTTGTCTTGTTCAGCTCTTTGCTGTCCGCCTGCAACTTGAGCAAGGAATACAGCAGCTTGAGCAACTGGCTCTTACCGCTGCCATTTTCGCCAACCACCACATTCAGGCCAGGAGCGAACTTGTACTCGCCGCTGGGCAGCGGGCCGAAGTTTTTGATAGTTGCGCTTTGGAGCATGGCGATATCCCCTTAGATGTCCAATGCAGCCTGGGTGCCGATATGGCCAGCTTCCTGGCTGGCTTGTTCGATGCCAAGCCAGGCGCCTTGCAGCTCGTTGTAGGCACGAGCTTCGTTGGTCCAGCCTTGGCGCTCGCAGAGGGTGTAGAGGCGATAGGTCAGTGCGGTGAGGCCGGCTGTTTTGTCAGGCATGCGCGCCAGCAGTTGGCCGGCGGCGGTTTCGCCGTCCTGGTTGAGGGCGCGGATCAACTGGTGCAGGGCTTCCCACACAGGCAGGCGGATGTCGTTTTCCGGCGACCAGTCGCGGGGCATTTCTGCCCACTTAAGCAGACGCAGGTTGCCGCTCGCACTCTCCACTACACCGGCGTCCACCAGACCATTCACACTGGTACCTTTGGCGCGGGCCAATACATCGGCATCACCGTACTTGCCCTCAGCCCAACCGTGCTGCTCGAACCAGGCGAGGCAGAACTGAGTGTCGTGGTCAAAGTCGTCTTCGCCGACAAAGCGGTTGATCAGTTGAAGCGCGCTGCGCACGCTCATAGGCGAGCCGTCAGCCTCCAACACAGCGCTGTACTTACTGAACACCTCCATGCCGGGGCCGATGATTGCCTGAGAGAGATCCACCGGAGCCACCGGCGAATTGATGCCGCCGCGGGTCATCTCGGTCAGCGCGTCCGGCAGAGTTACGTTGAGTTCACGAATAAATTCTCGGCGCGAAATGCTAGGCGCATCGGCAGCACGCGGGCGGCAGACCAGCACGATGCTAGACGCCAAGGCATTTGCTCCTTGGCCCCGCATTCTACCTGCACCTTCTGTACGCATCGGCCAAGTGCCGGTCAGAGCGAAGCCTGCCTTGAGCACGGCAGCAAGGAATGTTTCCCAACCAGTACTAGAGGTACCGGCGCTCTCATTGGTTTCCGCCTGCTTGAAGGCGTAATAGATAGTCACCGGAAACGCCGGATGCGCGAGCTCGGAGAGGTTGTGCATGGCGGCTGTCATGCCGTCGAGAAAGAATTTTTCCGCCATATCTCGCCCACCTTGACGGTGAGAGGCAGCAACAAGCTCCTCTGCCTTAGGCACTGCCATAGTGGCAAATAGTCCAGGAAAAATAGTTCGCAGCGAGCGGCGTAGCCAGACATAAAAGAAATCGGATAAATCGGCGTAAGGAATGTTGTCGTAGTACGGCGGATCAGTTGAGATTAGCTTTTGATGGCTGATTTCTTGGGTCTGGGCATCTTGTTGATAAACGAAGCCTCTTCCAGTTTTTGGCAAATCTCTGATGGCCATCACCCCCTTATCAATCGCTGTGGCAAAACTCCCACCGGCATTTGCAAACGGATTTGCTTCAGCGAAATCCCAGACCATGGGGATTGCTTGCCGTGCAAAGGTCTCTCTAAAGGCCCCACGATCATTCATCCATGAAGCTACAGTTGAGCCGATATTGCTGACCTTGCTGATTGCGAAGGCCAGAAATATCCCCACAGCCTGCGCATAAGCAGTCGCGCCCTCCCCCCCCTGGTCCAGGCCACGCTCGTCATCAGTCATGCCCATGGTCAGCGCATCTTCGCGCACGCGCGCGATAGCTTCTTGCACGAGATCAGAAAAAGTGTTGAGTGCAGTCAGTTGACGGGCAGTGAATAGCTGATCAAAGCGTGTAAACCCGTATGGCTTGACACCAAGGTATTGCGTACTGCCAGATATGGTCACATCGGGGCGCCACGTGGGCTCAGCCTGTTGAGTGGCAAACTCCTGGTCAGGTGTTGGCGATAGGTAGACACGGCCCCGCTTACCTTCAGCGACAATTGCCATCAGCCGCTGACCAATACGCCCCTCAACCCCTTCAGCCTTGATGTACTTCGGTTCAATCGGTGTCCCAGACAGCAGACATTGAAAGTTCGCCCCGCGTGACAGCTTGGTACCATTCTTTGCCGAAGAAGGCGGCGTACTCACTTTGACCGTGAAACGGTAGCTGTCGCCATCGATCACCGGATCAACATAGCTTTCCTTGCCGTCCCTGCTGGACAGGATAAAAGTGCTGGCTAACGGCACCTCAGCATGGCTGAACGCCGGGTTGGGGCTTTTGACAGTACGCGCCCAAAGCCAAGCGATCACCGTCAATTGCTCGCCTTGGTATTGCGCCAGATCCGGGCGCTCGGCAACCATTTCGGCGGTTACTTCAATCTGCGGGTACAAATGGCCAATGCGTCTTTCTGCTTCCTCACGCATCCAAGCGCCGTAACGACGCACATCTTCGGCCAGCCCCTTGGCGCCCGACCAGTCCTCGAAAGCATCGCGAGTCACCTGCTTCTTGCTGGCTTTATCTGCAGCGATTTCCGGCCCGACCGGCGCGTTCCCAGCGAACTTAGGCGGGATCTCGATCATCGCCTTATTGATAGTAACCGGTACAGGGTTGAGGTCGGATGCGTAGCTTTCCAGCCCAAGGCGCTGCGCCTCCAGCGGTAGCGCACCACCGCCGGCAAATGGATCATGGAAGCCCGGCAGCTTTTCCGGATTGAACAGTTCGTCAGCCTGCGGATGGCCCTTGTTCAGCTCACAAGTCTCCCGCCAGCTTTTCCATATCTCCGCCCGCGCCCGCGCCAGCACCTCTTCGTTGTTACTATTTTCCCAAACAACCAGGTCTTCGATGATTTTGAACAGGCGTTCGCGCTCTGCTGCGGCCTTTTCCTTGTTCACCCCACGCCCCAGATGACGCTCGTAGCCAGGGTCATTGACCATCTGTGCAAAAATAACCGCCCGCGCCGCCGCCAACGGCCGCCGCGCCCACCAGAGGTGCAAGGTGCTAGGGTGGCCGTGGCGGATGGACTTTTCACGAGCAGCGGCTGCGTTGATCGCATCCAGCGGCAAAGCAACTTCGATGAGTTTTTTCGGGGTTTTGATATTCATTTAATCGTCATTCTCCCAGCCTGCCCTGCCATCGCAATGGCTACAGCCTGTTAAGTAACTGTGTTCCATATCGCCAGTGCTATTTTCGTTGCGCTACTGACACGGTTCAATGTGGTCAGAGAGGTCGAAGCAACTGGCACAAAAATACAGATCGTCTTGCCAGATAGCTGTTGAGGCGCAGCCTGGGGAGCCTCACAGGCTTTGATCCGGTTTGATCGCACGCCCCAGTAGCTCTTGCAGGTCATAATTGACGCTGGCAATGCCGAACTCAGGCTCGCTCTTGAATGGGTGCTTGATGTAGTAAGGGCCGTCGACATCCTCACCATCCACAAGCACGATAGCAAGAATGTATTTCTCGCCTTGGTTGTAGCTGGAGAAAATCTCGTTCTTGGTGACGGTAACAGTGGTTGCGCCCTTGACGCGCCCCTTGACTTCAATATGACGATCGTTCTTGATACTGCCATCGGCAGCTACCGCCGGGCGCGCAGTGATATCCCAACCGCACTTCTCGGCGGATACATCCTTGACGCTGTGTCCCAGAGCCCGCTCGGCCGCAATGACGGCATGCATGGCAGCCCATTCGATACGAGAGCGTGCTTCTGCATCCGTGCAGAAAGCTGTATCGCCTTGGCGCTGAGCCAATAGCCCGGAAGGAATCACCAGCGCTCCGCCAATCACTACTGGCGTTGCAGAGCTGACCTGTTGCATGGATTGCAGCTCACGGGTGCGCTGCTCTAGTCGGGCAGTCAGCTCTTCATAGCGGCGGCGGGCATTCTCCGGCTGCATACGCGGCTGCTTGCCAGTAGCCACGTCGTCACTGAGTTTAAGATAACGATCAGACCAGTAGTTGATTTCCTTGACCAAGCGCTCATGCACAGCGGCCAGCACACGCTCGGCCTGGCGCTGAATGCGAGTACTCACTTCGCTGTAATGCTCGGGCACCAGTTGCTGCGAGGCATGCTGTAGTGCAAAGCTTTCCAGGTTCTGCTGCAGCCAGGAGGCACTCAGCACGTCCTGCACTAGGGCAAGCTCATACTGTTTGATCGGCAATAGATCCAGATGCGGAGCCCAACCGGCATTGCTGCTTTTGCCCTGCGGGTCGATTTCCACAAACTGCAGGCGGCGCGAGACGATCTTAGGTTGTTCAGTTATGTAGCTGGCACTCTCACGCACACTGTGATCGAGCATGAACAGCACTTTGGGGATCAGGCTGTCGTCATTGGGATCGACCAGCACCGAGCCCTGCTTGAGCTTGCCGCGATGAGCGCAGAGAGTGATGTCGGTTAGCGCCTGCATCAGCGGATGGCCTGGGTGGATAAGGTCGGCCATAGGCTTGCCGGGCACGCGTACCTGCTGTTTCTCGAAGCAGATGCGCTCGTACTGTTTGAGCACAGGCGTACGGGTTTCCCCGATTACTCGGTCACGCTCGCGCAGAGCAGCCGGCACGTGACGGATTTCATAACGCGCAGGCTCCCGATTACGCAGCTCTCCGCCAACGCTAGTAAAAGCCTCATTGAAGAAGGAACGGATGAAATAGGGCTGCAACTTACGGGCTTCGGCCTTCTCCATTTCTTCTTTGACTGCATAAAGCTGGTCGAGGCTCATATGCTGCTCGACCAGAGCGTTGCGACGGAGGATTGCACGCAGATGTTCTGTGTCCAGCGCCCCTTGGATGACCTGGTTTTGCCGCTCACGCACTTCAGGCGAGTCGCCATAGCGAATAGCTTCGATCAGCAGATCCTTGAGTGAGACGTTGTCGAAGGCCTCGCCAAGGATGTCGAATACTTTGCCGCCCAGCGCCTGCTTCTCAATCTCTAGCTTTTCGAACAGCTTCTGGAATACCTCACCTTCACGGGTTTCGTTGGCGACAATGTTCCACAGATGGCAGACTTGATCCTGACCAATACGGTGGATACGGCCGAAACGCTGCTCCAGGCGGTTGGGGTTCCAGGGCAAGTCATAATTGACCATAAGATTGGCGTTCTGCAGGTTGACGCCCTCGCCGGCCGCATCGGTAGCAATCAGCACCAACACCCGCGGGTTGTGACGAAACTCTTCCTGCACCTTGCGCCGCTCATCGCGGTTGGTACCGCCATGAATGGTGACGATGGCCTGCGAATCACCCAGCATGTCGGCGATGCGCTTGACCAGATAATCCAGAGTGGCGCGATGCTCGGTGAAGATAATCAGTTTGCGGCGGTTCTCTCCGTTGTACATCTGTGGGGAGTCTTGCAGTAGGCAGGACAACTCTTCCCATTTGCGGTCACTGCCGGAAGCCACCAGGCGCTGCGCTTGTAGCTCCAAGCCTTGCAACAAGCAGATTTCAGTTTCCATCTCAGCGATAGTTTCGGCAGCGCTCGCCTGGTCTACTAATTGGTCAGCGAAGAGCTCGTATTCATCGGCGCTGAGCTCGTCTTCCATCTCGTCGAGGTTGTCTGGCACCTCGATGCGCTTTTTCTCCAGGTATGCGCCCAACACACTGGCGACACCGCCACCGCGCAAGTGAAGCTTTTCTTCCTCAATACGATTTTCCAGTCGCTTGCGACGATTGCGCAGCGACTGATAAATGGCTTCAGGGCTGGAAGCCAGACGGCGCTGCAGTTGAGTAAGCGCAAAGCCGACGTTGTTCTTGCGCTGACCATCGAGGCGATCAGCCAAGTTCATCTGGTTGCGCACGTACTCTGTTACGTCGTGATAAAGCGTCGCTTCCTGCTTAGACAGAGAGTAGTTGGCTGTGTAGGCGCGCCGTTCCGGGAATAGCCTGGTGCCATCGAACTTAAGCAGCTCTTCTTTGACCATTCGTCGCATGAGGTCAGATACGTCGACCTTGTGGGCACCCTCGCGGAATTTGCCGTAGAAGCGGTCGCCATCGAGCAGCGACAGCCAGATTTGGAAGTCTTCTTCCTTGCCATTATGTGGGGTAGCCGTCATCAGCAGGAAGTGACGAGTAATCGAACCGAGCAGCTCACCTAACTCGAAACGCTTAGTCTTGTTAACCTTGTTACCGAAGTAGTTGGCCGACAGCTTGTGAGCTTCGTCGACGATGATCAGATCCCAGTCGGTATTTTTGAGCTTGAGCTGGTAGTCCTCGTTGCGCGACAGCTGATCGAGACGGCAGATCAGCAGGTTTTGCTCCTCGAAGTAATTGCCTGTGGCGCACTGCTCCTGTTTCTCACGGCTGAACACCTCGAACTTGATGCCGAACTTTTCCAACAGTTCGTCCTGCCATTGCTCAGTAAGCGAACCTGGCGATACCACGAGGATGCGCCGAGCATCGGCTCGCATCAGCAACTCGCGGATTAGCAGACCGGCCATGATGGTCTTACCGGCGCCAGGGTCATCGGCCAACACAAACCGCAACGGCTGACGTGGCAGCATGGACTCATAGACGGCGGAAATCTGGTGCGGCAGCGGATCTACATTGGAGGTGTGCACTGCCATCATCGGATCGAACAGATGGGCCAGCTGGATTCGCCAGGCCTCCAAGGCCAGCTTGAAATCGCTACCTGGGGCATCAAACGCCCAAGCTCTACCGGCTTGGGCCAGTTCAAGACGGGATTCGTCGCTGCGAAACAGCATCTGATCACCGTAGCCGCCCGCACTCTTCTGGTAGACGACGCTGATCGCCGAGTCACCGACCTTGTCGACACTGACAATCTTGACCATCTCGTCGCCATGCAGGCCACGAATCTGGGCGTCTTTTTTGATGTCTTCCAGCTTGAGCATCGAAAGCTTCCAGCGTTTGAGAAATCCGAGAGTTTACGTGGATACGCTGAAAGTGACACCAGTTTCTAGGGCCACAGGGCGCCCAGGAAAGCGCTGGCGCTCACGTTTTCCTAAATGCGATCACCATGTTGATAGTTGCGAAGGCGAGGCGCGTCCAGACGCCCCCTGTGCTGCAGGGTCAGGAGGGAATGGGTTTCCAATGTGGAACTAGCATTACAACCGAAAGGTGAAAAGAAAATCCGATTTCCATGAACGGATTTCCAGCGACCTATAACGTAGCCGTTCGCTTTTTCACCGACGCTGCATTCCAAAGGGTATTCCACCAAAATACAAAATTACAGAAACAGCTTATAAATCAGCAACGTTTAACACCGTTTCAGATCACCCCGGCGCTCTCGAGGCATGGGTCGCGCACTCCGTAGCGCGACCAGTGAAAAGCTGCTTACGGTCCAACACAAGAAGTTCAGCCCGCAAATCTATTCGCCCACACCGGCCCTCATCGCTTAGCGCAGGGAGCATCGTAACTGGACAGCGGATTGAACCAGGGTAGCCCACCCCTTTACGAAACGCCTGCTCTATTACGAGGTTCGCGAAACGGTGCGCACAGCTATCTTGCCTTACCGAATCACAAGATTGATTAATGAAACAAGCGAAGCCTCTAAAAGACCAAAAACTCCAAAAACAACAAAGCCACCCGAAGGTGGCTTAGTCGTTTAAATAATGGTCGGGACGGAGTGATTCGAACACTCGACCCCTTGCACCCCATGCAAGTGCGCTACCGGGCTGCGCTACGCCCCGACTCGGCTTTGAAGCATGCTCTCAATGCTACCGAGAACGTTGAAGAATTTACCCTAACCTCCTGATAAATGAAAGCTTTTTCTCAAAAAATTTTCCATTCACCAGCAACCCAGGTCACTTCTTCAACACCACCAACACATCCTCCAACTCGACAATCATCTGCCGAATCAGCTGCTTGTACTGGCTCGACTCATCCTTGGCCTCATCACTGGAGAGCCTCAACCGAGCCCCGCCAATGGTGAACCCCTGGTCATAAAGCAGCGCACGAATCTGGCGAATCATCAGCACATCCTGCCGCTGATAATACCGCCGGTTCCCCCGCCGCTTCACGGGATTGAGCTGATCGAACTCCTGCTCCCAATACCGCAGCACGTGCGGTTTTACCGCACAAAGCTCACTCACCTCACCAATGGTGAAGTACCTTTTGCCCGGTATGGGGGGCAGTTCGTCGTTATGGCTTGGTTCCAGCATAGGCCTCAACCCGGGCCTTCAACTTCTGCCCTGGACGAAAGGTGACGACGCGCCGTGCGGTGATCGGGATTTCTTCCCCTGTCTTGGGGTTGCGGCCCGGCCGCTGGCGTTTGTCGCGAAGGTCGAAGTTGCCGAAACCGGACAGCTTGACCTGCTCGTTCTCTTCAAGTGCGTGCCGAATTTCTTCAAAAAACAGCTCGACCAGCTCCTTGGCCTCACGCTTGTTAAGCCCCAGCTCCTCGTACAGCCTTTCGGCCATCTCAGCTTTCGTCAGAGCACCCATGCCGTTATTTCCTTAACGTGGTGTTCAACCTTTGTTCGAGCGAGGTGAGGATGTTTTGCAGGGTAGTGTTCACCTCATCGTCGTTAAGAGTGCGCGATGGATGCTGCCAGGTCAAGCCGACGGCAAGGCTTTTTCTATCAGGATCAATGCCTTTACCTTGGTAGACATCAAACAGCCTGAGGTCTGTGAGCCATTCGCCTGCATTGTCACGAATTACTTCAAGCACCGAGCTAGAAGCTACATCACGTCCTGCGATCAAAGCCAGGTCACGGCGGGTTTCCGGGAACTTGGACAGCTCGCTGAATTTCGGCAGGCGGCCTTCGACCACGTCGCCCAGCACCAGCTCGAACAGGAACACCGGGCGGTCCAGGTCCAGGGCTTTTGCCAGCTCTGGGTGGATGGCGCCGAGGTAGCCGACCAGCTTGCCGTCACGCTCGATGGCGGCGGTCTGGCCTGGGTGCAGGGCTGGGTGCTTGCCGGCGCTGAAGGTGAAGTCGCTCAGGGCGCCGGAGTAGCCCAGCAGGGCTTCCACGTCGGCCTTCACATCGAAGAAGTCGACGCCGTCGCGGCCGTTGGCCCAGCCTTCTGGCAGGCGGCTGCCGGTGACAACGCCGGCGATCATCGGCTGCTGCTTCAGGTCGCCGAGCTGGCCGACGAAGCGCAGGCCGCTTTCGAACAGGCGCACGCGGTCTTGCTGGCGGTTCAGGTTGTGCTGCAGTGCCTTGACCAGGCCCGGCCACAGGGACGCGCGCATGGCGGCCATGTCGCTGGAGATGGGGTTGGCCAGCAGCAGCGGCTCTACGCCCGGGCTGAACAGTTCGAACAGTTTCGGATCGATGAAGCTGTAGGTGATGGCTTCCTGGTAGCCGCGGGCAACCAGCAGGCGGCGCAGGGTCGGCAGGTCACCGCGGGTTTCCGGCTTGCCCTGGGGGGCCAGGCGGGCTTGCGGGTAGCGAACCGGCAGGTTGTTGTAGCCGTACAGGCGGGCCAGCTCTTCGATCAGGTCCACTTCCAGGCTGATGTCGAAGCGGTGGCTTGGGACATTGACGGTCCACTGCGCTACACCTTCGGAGCCGCCACTCTTGGTGGTGGTCAGTTCCAGGGCATTGAGCAGTTGCTCGACCTGGGCTGGGTCCATTTCCATGCCGAGCATCTGGGTGATGCGTTCGGCGCGCAGGGTAACCGGGGCCACTTGCGGCAGGTGCTGTTCGCTGACGGCTTCGACGACCGGGCCGGCTTCGCCGCCGACGATGTCCAGCAGCAGCTGGGTGGCGCGCTCCATGGCTTCGCGGGCCAGCTGCGAGTCTACGCCGCGCTCGTAGCGGTGCGAGGCGTCGGTGTGCAGGCCGTAGGAACGGGCTTTACCGGCGACGGAGATCGGCTCGAAGAAGGCGCTTTCGAGGAACAGGTCGCGGGTTTTTTCGGTGTTCACACCGCTGTGCTCGCCACCCATGACGCCGGCAATGGCCAGGGCGCGGGTGTGGTCGGCGATTACCAGGGTGTCGGCGCGCAGGGCAACTTCCTGGCCGTCGAGCAGGACGAGCTTCTCGCCCTCTTCGGCCATGCGTACGCGGATGCCGCCGTTGATTTCTGCCAGGTCGAAGGCGTGCATCGGCTGGCCGAGTTCGAGCATCACGTAGTTGGTAATGTCGACGGCGGCGTCGATGCTGCGCACGTCGCTGCGGCGCAGGCGTTCGACCATCCACAGCGGGGTCGGCTTGCTCAGGTCGACGTTGCGGATGACGCGGCCCAGGTAGCGTGGGCAGGCAGCCGGGGCGCTGACTTCGACCGGGCGCACTTCGTCGTGGGCAGCCGGTACGGCTGGCACTACCGGGCGGGTGACCGGGGTGTCGTACAGGGCGCTGACGTCGCGGGCCAGGCCGGCGATGGACAGGCAGTCGCCGCGGTTGGGGGTGAGGCCGATTTCGATACTGGCGTCGTCCAGGCTCAGGTACTGGCGAATGTCTTCGCCAACCGGGGCGTCGGCAGCCAGTTCCAGCAGGCCGTCGTTCTCTTCGCTGATCTGCAGCTCGGCAGCCGAGCACAGCATGCCGAAGGACTCGACGCCGCGCAGCTTGGCCTTCTTGATCTTGAAGTCGCCTGGCAGTTCGGCGCCGATCATGGCGAACGGGATCTTGATGCCTGGGCGGGCGTTAGGGGCGCCGCACACGACCTGGAAGGTTTCCTGGCCGTTGCTTACCTGGCACACGCGCAGCTTGTCGGCGTCCGGGTGTTGTTCGGTGGCGAGGATTTCGCCCACGACGATGCCGCTGAACTGGCCGGCAGCGGGGATAACGCTGTCGACTTCGAGGCCGGCCATGGACAGGCGGGCGACCAGTTCGTCACGGGAGACTTGCGGGTTTACCCAACCGCGCAGCCACTGTTCACTGAATTTCATGCTGTTCTCCTAGAATGTGCGTCGATTGGGCCTAGCGGAATTGGGCAAGGAACCGCAGGTCGTTATCGAAGAACAGACGCAAATCGTTGACGCCGTAGCGCAGCATGGCCAGGCGCTCGGCGCCCATGCCGAAGGCAAAGCCCTGGAACTCTTCAGGGTCGATGCCGGACATGCGCAGCACGTTCGGGTGCACCATGCCGCAGCCCATCACTTCCAGCCAGCCGGTCTGCTTGCACACGCGGCAGCCTTTGCCGGAACACATCACGCACTGGATGTCGACTTCGGCGGACGGCTCGGTGAAGGGGAAGAACGATGGGCGGAAACGTACCGCCAGTTCTTTTTCGAAGAACACGCGCAGGAATTCTTCGATGGTGCCCTTGAGGTCGGCGAAGTTGATATCGCGATCGATCAGCAGGCCTTCGACCTGGTGGAACATCGGCGAGTGGGTGATATCCGAGTCGCAGCGGTATACGCGGCCCGGGCAGACAATGCGGATTGGCGGCTGGGTGGACTCCATGGTCCGCACCTGCACCGGCGAGGTGTGGGTGCGCAGCAGCATGTTGGCATTGAAGTAGAAGGTGTCGTGCATCGCCCGGGCCGGGTGGTGGCCTGGGATGTTGAGCGCTTCGAAGTTGTGGTAGTCGTCTTCCACCTCTGGGCCTTCGGCAATGCCGTAGCCGATGTGGGTGAAGAACTGCTCGATGCGCTCGAGTGTACGGGTGATCGGGTGCAGGCCACCGGTGGCCTGGCCGCGGCCTGGCAGGGTGACGTCAATGCATTCGGCAGCCAGGCGAGCGCTGAGCTCGGCTTCTTCGAAGGCGGCCTTGCGGGCATTGAGCACAACGGTGACGCGCTCTTTGGCGTCGTTGATCAGCGCGCCGACTTTCGGCCGCTCTTCGGCTGGCAGGTTGCCCAGGGTCTTCATCACCTGGGTCAGCTCGCCTTTCTTGCCGAGATAATTCACCCGGATCTGTTCCAGGGTATTGATGTCTTCAGCGCGCTCCACGGCCTCTAGGGCTTGGGAGACCAACGCATCCAGGTTTTCCATGTACAGACTCCAGATACGAAAATAGGGGAAGAGCTTTGAAGGCTCTTCCCCTATCGATGACGTTCAATGCCCGACGGCGCTAGCGCCGCCGGGTGATTGTCGCGGGTACTTAAGCCAGAACGGCTTTAGCTTTCTCGACAATCGCAGCAAACGCCGCTTTTTCGTTCACTGCCAGATCGGCCAGAACCTTACGGTCGATTTCGATCGAAGCCTTTTTCAGGCCAGCAATCAGACGGCTGTAGGACAGACCGTTGGTGCGGGCACCGGCGTTGATACGAGCGATCCACAGTGCGCGGAACTGACGCTTCTTCTGACGACGGTCACGGTAGGCATATTGACCTGCCTTGATGACAGCCTGCTTGGCAACGCGGAATACGCGCGAGCGTGCACCGTAGTAGCCTTTAGCCAGTTTCAGAATTTTCTTGTGACGCTTACGAGCGATGACGCCACGCTTAACACGAGCCATGAGTAACTTCCTCTATCTAAACCAGAATTAACGTACGCGCAGCATGCGCTCGACTTTTGCCACGTCAGACGGGTGCAGCAGGCTGGCACCGCGCAGTTGACGCTTACGCTTGGTCGACATTTTGGTCAGGATGTGGCTCTTGAAAGCGTGCTTGTGCTTGAAGCCGGAAGCGGTCTTCAGGAAGCGCTTCGCAGCACCGCTCTTGGTTTTCATTTTTGGCATGTTGGAACTCCGCATTCGATAAAATTACACAATAATCATCAGGCCTGCCGTGCCCGGGAGATTACTTCTTCTTTTTGGGGGCGATGACCATCATAAGCTGGCGTCCTTCCATCTTCGGATGCTGCTCAACGGAGCCGTATTCGGCGAGGTCGGCTTCGACCCGCTTCAACAGCTCCATGCCCAGCTCCTGGTGGGCCATCTCACGGCCGCGGAATCTCAGAGAGATCTTGGCCTTGTCCCCATCGGTAAGGAAACGTACCAGGTTGCGTAGTTTTACCTGGTAATCCCCTTCTTCCGTCCCTGGACGAAACTTGATTTCTTTGATCTGGATCTGCTTCTGGTTTTTCTTGGCTTCGTTGGCCTGCTTCTTCTTCTCGAAGAGGTGCTTGCCGTAGTCCATCACCTTGCAGACGGGCGGTTGCGCGTCGGCGGAGATTTCCACCAGATCCAGCTTCGCTTCATCAGCGATACGAAGCGCTTCATCAATCGAGACGATGCCAATCTGCTCGCCGTCAGCGCCAATTAACCGAACCTCGCGTGCCGAGATATTCTCGTTGATCGGGGCTTTCGGTGCAGTTCGTTTATCGTTTCTCATTTCACGCTTAATAGTCATTACTCCGATTCTAGGCGACCGCGCTGGGCAACAGCGCTGTTGAGCAGCTGCGTGAATTCAGCCACCGGCATGGAGCCGAGGTCTTTGCCTTCACGGGTGCGTACGGCGACGGTCTGCGTTTCGACTTCGCGATCCCCTATAACCAAAAGGTACGGGACCTTGAGCAAAGTATGCTCGCGGATTTTAAAGCCGATCTTCTCATTTCTCAAGTCCGACTTGGCACGGAAACCGCTACCGTTCAGGGTATTTTCCACCTCGAGGGCGAAATCGGCCTGCTTGTCGGTGATGTTCATGATCACGGCCTGGGTGGGTGCCAACCAGGCCGGGAACACACCAGCGTAGTGCTCGATCAGCATGCCGATGAAGCGCTCGAACGAACCGAGGATGGCGCGGTGCAGCATGACCGGGCGAACTCGGCTGTTATCTTCGGCGATATAGCTGGCATCCAGGCGTTCTGGCAGGTTCGGGTCGTACTGCAGGGTACCGCACTGCCAGTTACGGCCGAGGCAGTCGCGCAGGGTGAACTCGATCTTCGGGCCGTAGAAGGCGCCCTCGCCCGGCTGGTATTCCCACTCCAGGCCCGATTCGTTCAAGGCGTCGGCCAGTGCGCCTTCGGCACGGTCCCATAGCTCTTCGGAACCCACGCGCTTGGCCGGGCGGGTCGACAGCTTCATGGCGATGTCGGTGAAGCCGAAGTCCTTGTACACGTCCAGGGTCAGCTTGATGAAGTCGGCGGCTTCTTTCTTCACCTGTTCTTCGGTGCAGAAGATGTGCGCGTCGTCCTGCACGAAGCCACGCACGCGCATGATGCCGTGCAGGGCGCCGGACGGCTCGTTACGGTGGCAGGCACCGAACTCGGCCAGGCGCAGCGGTAAGTCGCGGTAGCTCTTCAGGCCCTGGTTGAACACCTGCACGTGGCATGGGCAGTTCATCGGCTTGACCGCGTAGTCACGGCTTTCCGACGAAGTGGTGAACATGTTCTCGGCGTAGTTGGACCAGTGGCCGGAACGCTCCCAGAGAATGCGGTCGACAACCTGCGGGGTCTTGATTTCCTGGTAGCCGTTGACGCGCTGGACCTGGCGCATGTACTGCTCGAGTACCTGGTACACGGTCCAGCCGTTGGCGTGCCAGAACACCATGCCCGGGGCTTCTTCCTGCAGGTGGAACAGGTCGAGCTGCTTGCCGATCTTGCGGTGGTCGCGTTTTTCGGCTTCTTCGATGCGCTGGATGTACGCAGCCAGCTGCTTCTTGTCGGCCCAGGCGGTGCCGTACACGCGTTGCAGCTGCTCGTTCTTGGCATCGCCGCGCCAGTAGGCGCCGGACAGCTTGGTCAGCTTGAATGCCTTGAGGAAGCGGGTGTTCGGCACGTGCGGGCCGCGGCACATGTCGACGTATTCTTCGTGGTAGTACAGGCCCATGGCCTGCTCGTCCGGCATGTCTTCGACCAGGCGCAGCTTGTAGTCTTCGCCACGGGCCTTGAACACGTCGATGACTTCGGCGCGCGGGGTCACCTTCTTGATGACGTCGTAGTCCTTGTCGATCAGCTCCATCATGCGCTTTTCGATGGCGGCCATGTCTTCAGGGGTGAAGGGGCGCTCGTAGGCGATGTCGTAGTAGAAGCCTTCGTCGATGACCGGGCCGATCACCATCTTGGCGGTCGGGTACAGCTGCTTCACCGCGTGGCCGACCAGGTGGGCGCACGAGTGACGGATGATCTCCAGTCCCTCTTCATCTTTAGGGGTGATGATCTGCAGGGTGGCGTCGTTGCTGATCAGGTCGCAGGCATCGACCAGTTTGCCGTCGACCTTGCCGGCCACGGTGGCCTTGGCCAGGCCGGCGCCGATGGAAGCGGCGACTTCGGCTACGGATACGGCATGATCGAACGAACGTTGACTGCCATCGGGAAGAGTAATAACGGGCATGGCGCCTCCTCTCCTAGTGGTGACCCCTACCAAAGGTCACGTGGGTTGGGATGAGCCAGTACAAGATCCGACCTGCCTTCCCGCAACGGGAAGCCTGCCTCACAGTGGCAGAAGCCTTTCGGCTTGCCAGGGACGAACCAGAGTGACTGGAAAGAAAAAAGATAGCTGCAGGCTGCAAGTTGTCAGCTGCAAGCCGGGCATGCTAGCACGCGGGTTGCATGCCAGGCAGAAATATTTGGAAATTACGCCGCAGCGGTGAACTAACGCGGAAAAATTCCTATCAGACCTTGGGAAGCAACCTACTCTTGATGAGACCTTAACCCAAGGAGTAACTGGTTATGCGAGTTCCGTCTCTTCTGGCCCTGGCGGCCGCTGGGGCCCTGCTGCTGCCCATGGCTGCGAACGCCGGCAACTTCCCGGCCGGGAAGGAAGCCGCCTACATGAGCCAGTGCACGCAAGTGGCACAAGGCCAAGGCGTTGACGCTGCGACCGCGAAAAAACACTGCGACTGTGGCGCGCAAACCATCAAAAAGAATTTCACCGACGCGGAGATTGCCGACCTCGACAGCAACGATGGCGTGGACGCCAAGCTGATGCAGAAGGCCCAGACGGTCGTGAAACAGGCCTGCGCACCGAAGAGCTGAAACCTTAAAGCCAGAGCAGACCAGCCATTCTTTGAGCTGGATCAATATCCTGCGAAGGTAAAAGGCGCTAGATGCGCAGAATTAGACTATGATGTGTCCCGTGCTCCGTAGCCTCGGCCGCATTGCACCACTGAAAAAACTAAATGTTCTGGAGATTCACCCATGTCCAATCGCCAACAAGGCACCGTCAAATGGTTCAATGATGAGAAAGGCTACGGCTTCATCACCCCAGCAGGCGGCGGCGACGACCTGTTCGTTCACTTCAAGGCCATCGAATCTGACGGCTTCAAGAGCCTGAAAGAAGGCCAGACTGTTTCCTTCGTCGCCGAGCGCGGCCAGAAGGGCATGCAGGCTGCACAGGTTCGTCCGGAGTAATTCGGATAGCTGTAAAAAAACCCGCCCTTGTGGCGGGTTTTTTTATGGCATCTGTTGCCTTTACCGGCCTCATCGCCGGCAAGCCAGCTCCCACAGGTCCAGCACAGGCCTCACCAGCGGCGTCGCACCTGTGGGAGCTGGCTTGCCAGCGATGAGGCCAGTAAGGTCAACCGCAATTGACGCGAACCACCTTGCCCTGCTCGTCCACGTTCAGGTTCAAGCGCTCGGAGCGGTACTCCAGGGTAACCACGTCGTGCGGCTTGAGAATGCGGGCCATCTGCGAGCCACTGGCCTTGCGCGCCTGCTCCAGCAGCTCGGCGCTGGCGGGCTTGCCAATGGCGAAATCGGCGCCGCTGGCTTCGCAGCGGCCATCGTTGCCTGCCGGCGTGGCTGGCGCAGCGCCACCAGCAGAATTGCCACCAGTGCTGCAACCAGCCAGGACAGCAGCCACCGCCAGGGTTGCCAGGTAAGCACGGGTACGGAACATGAAGCCTCCTAAATCGGTCCGGGAACTGTCTGATCCGACAGTTCCGCTCATCTTTTGTTGCAAAACCGGTCAAGTCTGCCTGAACTCGGCAGCCGAGGCGAAAACGCAATCGTGACCGGATTTTGCACAACCTGCTGCGTTTGCCATATGCTTAAGCCGCAAGGTCACTGACGCAAAGTCATGATTTAGTGCAAGAAGTGGAGCGCACCCCGCCTCCATCGAACACCAGGGTCAGGTGTTCGCCCCTTCGTCCCGGGCCCCAAGCGAGAGCCTTTCATGAGCAGCCACAGCATCGAAGCCGATATCAAGGTCAAATGGGCCGAAGGCCAGAGCGCGTACAGCCCTGGCACGCCGGAGGAGTTGCTGCTGATTGCCATCGACCTGCTGGTGCGCGATCGCGGCGCCGAGGCGGCACGCAGCTTCTTCGACCAGGTGTTCGAGCGCTACGCGCCGCACACGGCTATTCCAATCGCGCCAAACGGGCGCTGAGCAGGTCGAACAGGCCCTGGGCATCGCCCTCCTCCACCCACATCACGTTGGCTGGCTGCTTTAGCACGCCGTACCAGTCGGCAAGGGTCTGGCCGAAGCTGGGGCCTTCGCGGCTGTCGATGCTCATATGGATGCGCCGGCCGCTGAACAGCTCGGGCTTGAGCAGGTAGGCGATGACGCTGGCGTCGTGCACCGGGCCGCCGGGCATGCCGTACAGGTCCATGTCGTGGGTGATGTAGGCGTTGAGGATATCCACCACCCGTTTGCTGGCCTGGTTGTTCACCGCCGCCAGTTGCTTGAGGCGGGCGTCGCTGGTCAGCAGTTTGTGGGTGACGTCCAGCGGCAGGTAGGTCAGTTGCACGCCGCTGGCCAGCACCACTTCGGCGGCATGTGGGTCGGCATAGAGGTTGAATTCCGCCGCCGGGGTGATGTTGCCGCCGTTGAAATGGGCACCGCCCATGACCACCACTTGCTTGATGCCTTTGGCGATGTCCGGGCGCTGGATCAGCGCCAGGGCCAGGTTGGTTTGTGGGCCGAGCATGGCGATGGTGATGCTGTGGGGCTTGGCGGCGCCCAGAGTGTCGACCAGGTATTGCACGGCATTGCCCTGGGCCAGCGGCGCTTTCGGTTCGTGGACCTGGATGCCGGTAAGGCCTTCTTCGCCGTGCACGTCGGCGGCGTAGATCGGCTTGCGCACCAGCGGGCGAGCGGCGCCGGCATACACCGGGATGTCTTCGCGGCCGGCCCATTCGCGGGCCAGGCGGGCGTTGCGCGAGGTTTTTTCCAGGCGCACGTTGCCGGCCACGGTGGTGATGGCGCGGATGTTGAGCTCGTCGGGCGAGGCCATGGCCAGGAACAGCGCGACCACGTCGTCGGCGCCGGGGTCGGTGTCGATGATCAGGTCGATGGGGGCGGCCTGGAGGGTGGTGGCTGCGGCCATGAGGGCGATTCCTTGTAGCAGGGGTTTGAGCATGGGTGGCACTCCTGTTGCCTGGGTGGTGGTTTCTGGGGCCGCTTTGCGGCCCAATCGCCGGCAAGCCAGCTCCCACAGGTACTGCATCGGCCTCAAGCATTGCGCAGTACCTGTGGGAGCTGGCTTGCCGGCGATTCGGGGGCGCAGCCCCCACCTTCAGAAAGTCACGCCGGAAATCAGCGCGATGTTGCTGTAGGGCTGGCACTCGCCGGTGCGCACTACCGCACGGGCACTGCGTGACAACTCCTTGAAATCTTCATGGCTCAGCCATTCGCGCTTGCCCAGCTTGCCCTTCAGCCGCTCGATCTCGACCAGCGCCGGTGGCACTACTTTCTGCATCTCTTCGGCCAGCACGTGGCGCTCTACCTGCAATTCGCTCAGCACACCCCGCAACACGCTGGCGAAATCCGGCAGGCCGGGCATGACGGCCAAGTCGATCAGTTCGACACCCGGCGGCACCGGCAGCCCGGCATCGCCGATCACCAGGATGTCGCCATGCCCCATGCCGGCAATGGTCCGCGACAGGGCGACGTTCAGCAGTGGGGTTTTCTTCATGGCGCAAGCTCCGCCAGGTAGGGAATCGACGGCTGGGCGCCGGCGCGGGTAACCGACAGGGCCGCGGCGCGCTGGCCGAAGGCGATGGCTTCGCCCTCCTCCAGGCCGCGCACCAGGCCAGCGGCAAAGCCGCCGATGAAGGTATCGCCGGCTGCCGTGGTGTCCAGCGGCTGCACCACCGGCGCGGGGAAGTGCTGATGGCCCTGACGAGTGACCAGCAAGGCCCCTTGCGCGCCCAGGGTAATGATCACTTTGCCCGCGCCCAGTTGCAGCAAGCGCTCGCCGGCGCGCCGGGCACTGTCCAGATCAGCCACCGCCACGCCGGTCAGGGCTTCGGCCTCGCTTTCGTTGGGCGTCAGGTAGTCGATGTGGGCGAACCAGCCCGCCGGCAAGGGGCCGGTCGCCGGCGCCGGGTTCAGGATCACCCGCTTGCCCAGTTCATGCCCCCGGGCCAGGGTCCAGGCCACGGTGTCGGCCGGTACTTCCAGCTGGCAGATGATCACCTCGGCCGCCTGCAGCAGCGCATCGAACCGCTGCACCGACTGCGGCGTCAGCAGGCCGTTGCCACCGGGGATGATGACGATGCAGTTCTGGCTGGCGGCATCCACGGTGATCAGCGCCACACCGCTGGACACGCCCTGGCAGGTGCTGACGCCCTGGCAGTCGATGCCTTCCACATACAAGGCCCGGTGCAGTTGCCGGCCATAATCATCGTCTCCGACGTTGCCGATCATCGCCACGCTGCCGCCCAGGCGCGCCACGGCCACCGCCTGGTTGGCCCCCTTGCCGCCCGGCACGGTGAAAAAGCTTTCGCCGGGGAGTGTTTCGCCGGCCCGGGGCAGGCGCTGGGCGCGGGCCACCAGGTCCATGTTGAGGCTACCGACTACCACGACCTTGGCACTCATGACATTTCCTTAGCGTTAGCGGTAATCGTTGAACAGGTCCGGGCGCGGCCCGGTGGACTCGCGCAACACGATGCGCGGGGCGACGATGCGTTGCTCCGCCGCGCCCTGCCGGGGTGTGCCGATACGCGCCAGCAACAGCGACGCGGCGCTCTCGCCCAACTCGCGGATCGACTGGCCCACCGTGGTCAACGGTGGGTACACATAGCGGCTGAGTTCGATGTCGTCGAAGCCGATCACCGACAGCTCGCCAGGCACGTTGATATTGCGTTCGGCCGCGGCACGCAGCACGCCGAAGCCGATCATGTCGTTGCCGGCGAAGATCGCCGTGGGCCGCTTGCCGTCCAGCAACCGGGTTGCCACCGCATGGCCCCCCGGGCTGGTGAAGTCGCAGTGCAGCACGCGGTCGCCCAGCACCGCTGCGCCGGCCTCGGCCATGGCGCGACGGAAGCCGCTCAGGCGCAGCTGGGTGACCCCGGTCTCGGCGGGGCCGCCGATGTAGGCGATGTCGCGGTGGCCAAGCTCCAGCAGGTGACGGGTGGCCAGGTAGGCGCCCTGCTCGTGGTCGATGCGCACCAGGTCGGCATCGACGCCATCCAGTTCGCGGTCGACGATAACCATGGGCGTGCGCACGCCAGTCAGGCTTTGCAGCAGGTCGCTGTCCTGGCCTACCGAAGCCACCACCAGGCCGTCGATGCGTTTTTCCAGCAGTACACGCAGGTAGCTGCGCTGTTTCTGCGGGTTGTCGTCGGAGTTGCACAGGATCACGCAGTAGCCGTTGCGCTCGCAGGCGTCTTCGATGCCCCGCGCCAGTTCGGCGAAGTACGGGTTGACGCTGTTGGGCACCAGCAAGCCGATGGTGGCCGTGCTGCGCGCCTTCAGCGAGCGGGCCACGGCGCTGGGCACGTAGTCGAGCTCAGCGATGGCGGCTTCGACTTTCAGCCGCACCTGCTCGCTGACCGGCCGGGTCTTGTTCAGCACATGGGACACAGTGGTGTAGGAAATGCCCGCCAGTGCCGCGACGTCTTTGATGGTTGCCATGTTTTCAGTTCCGCCGGCCTGCACGCCGGCTACGGTAAGTGTCGAGCACCACGGCGATGACGATCACCGCCCCGGTGATGATGCGTTTGGTCGGTTCGCTGGCACCGATCTGCGCCAGCCCTGCAGCCAGCACCGAAATGATCAGCACACCAAAGAAGGTGCTGATGACCGAGCCACGCCCGCCCATCAGGCTGGTGCCGCCAATCACCACGGCGGCGATCACCTGCAGCTCCAGGCCGGAGCCGGCATTGGGGTCGGCGGCCTCCAGGCGCGAGATCTGGAACAGCGCGGCCAGGCCGGCAAGCAAGCCCATCAGGGCGAACACCAGCACCTTGTACGGGCGCGGGTCGATACCGGCCAGGCGCACGGCCTCTTCGTTGGTGCCGATGCCGATCAGGTAGCGGCCGAACACCGTGCGGGTCAGCACCAACTGGGCCAGCACGATCACCAGCAAGGCGATGATGAACGCCGGCGAGATGCCGAATGCGATGGGGTTGGAGAACCAGGCATAGGCATCGCCGATATAGGCGGTGCGCGAGTCGGTGAACTGGTAGGCCAGGCCGCGGGCCATTTCCAGCACCCCGAGCGAAACGATAAACGACGGAATGCGCCAGGCCACAGTGACGCCGCCGGTGATGCTGCCAGCCAGCGCGGCCACGGCCATGCCCAGCAGGGCCGAAGGCAGCACGCCCCAACCCCAGCCGAGAATCGCCACGCTGACCGTCGAGGCTGCCAGCGCCAACACCGAGCCCACCGACAGGTCGATGCCGCCAATGATCAGTACGAAGGTCATGCCCACCGCCAGCACCATCAGGTCGGGGATCTGGTTGGCCAGGGTACTGAAGGTGTTGTACGACCAGAAGTGGCTGCTGAGGAACGAGAACAGCACGATCATCGCCAGCAAGGCGCCGGCCAGGCCCAGGTAGGTACCCAGGCCAAGATAGGTGCCACTGCGGCGCACCGGTGCGGCGCCTTGGCTGTCGAGCGGGGTGGTTTTCATGCATCCATCCTGGGAGCTGCGTCATGCAGCAGTGCGTCACGTTTCTGATAACCGGCAAAGGCCGCGGCCAGCAGCTGGTCCTGGCTCCAATGGTCACGCTCGAAGGTGTCGATCAGGCGACCGGCCGACAGCACGGCGATGCGGTCGCAGATCAGCATCAGCTCGCGCAGGTCGCTGGACACCACCACCAGGGCCTTGCCCTGGCGCGCCAGCTCGGCCAGCAGGCCATAGATGTCGAACTTGGCGCCGACGTCGATGCCACGGGTGGGCTCGTCGAACAGCAGCACCTGGCAATCGCGCTCCAGCCAGCGGCCGATCACCACCTTCTGCTGGTTGCCGCCAGACAGCTCGCCCACCACTTGCTGCGGGCCGGCACTGCGAATGCGCATGGCCTGGATCTGGCGCTCGGCCAAGGCCGCTTCGGCCTCGCCATCGAGCACACCGGCCCGTGATACCGCGCCGAGGTTGCCCAGGGCGATATTGGCGCTGATCGACTGCGTCAGCAGCAGGCCCTCGCCTTTGCGGTCTTCGGTGATCAGGGCGATACCGGCCTGCACGGCAGCCTTGGGCGAGTCGATGGTGACCACCTGCGGTGGCTGGCCGAGGGCAATGCTGCCGCTGTCGGCACGGTCGGCGCCGTAGATCAGGCGCAACAGTTCGGTACGGCCGGCACCGATCAGGCCGGAGATGCCGAAGATCTCCCCTGCCCTGACCTCGAATGACACTTCACGCACCTTGTCGGCACGGCTGAGCTTGTCGACCTTGAGCAGCGGCGCGCCGATCTGCCGGCGGCCCAGGTCGATATGCTCGCCCAGCTCGCGGCCGACCATCAGGTTGACCAGCTCGGCGCTGCTGTAGCGCTGGATCGGCTCGTCGCACACCAGCTTGCCGTCGCGCAGCACGACGATGCGCTGGGCCACGCGCTGCAGTTCTTCCAGGCGATGGGAGATGTAGACGATGGCCACGCCACGTTGGCGCAGGCGCTCGATCTGGGTGAACAGCAGCTCCACCTCGCGCGCGGTGAGCATGGCGGTGGGCTCGTCGAAGATCAGCACATGACAATCGCCGATCAGGTTGCGGGCGATTTCGACCATCTGCTGGTGGCCGATGCCCAGCTCGCCGACCGGGGTGTCCGGGTCGATGGCGTCGAGGCCGACCTGGGCCATGGCGGCCGTGGCCAGTTGGCGCAGGCGCTTTTGGCTGATCCAGCCAAAGCGGCCGGGCAGGTTGTCGAGGAACAGGTTTTCCGCCACGGTCAGCGTGGGCAGCAGGTTCAGCTCCTGCATGACCATGCGCACGCCGAGGCGCTCGGCCTCGCTGCGGCTGCCAGGCGCGTAGGCCTGGCCGCGGTAGTGCATGTGCCCGGTGGTGGGCGTTTCCAGGCCACTGATGAGCTTGGACAGGGTGCTCTTGCCGGCGCCGTTCTCACCGGTCAGCGCCAGCACTTCGCCGGCCCGCAGGTTCAGGCTGACCTCGCCGAGCACGGGCTGGGCGTAGGTCTTGCCCAGGCCGCTGGCGGCGAGCACCACTTCATTGGCCGATGCAGGCATGGCCGTTTCTCCTGCCAGCGATCAGGGCTTGGTGATGAGTTGGACCGGGGTCTGGATGACGTTGTCGGCATCCACGTCAGGCTTCTCGCCCTTGACCATTTTCAGCGCCGCCTGGATGCCATACACCGCCTGCTGGCTGGCCGCCTGGTCGAGGGTGGCGAGCACGCGGCCATCGGCGAGCATCGGCTTGATGGCGTTGATGTTGTCGTAGCCCACCACTTGCACCTGGCCGGCTTTGCCAGCAGCACGCACGGCCGACACGGCGCCCAGGGCCATGCTGTCGTTACCGGCCAGCAAGGCTTTCAGGTCGGGGTATTCGTTGAGCATGGAGGCGGCGACGGCGTTGCCTTTGTCGATTTCCCAATTGCCGCTCTGCACCGAGACAATCTTGATCTGCGCGGCCTCCATGGCGTCCTTGAAGCCGGCGGTACGCTGCTGGGCGTTGGTGGTGGTCGGCACGCCTTCGATGATGCCGACCTGGTCGCCGGCCTTGAGCTTCTCGTTGGCCAGGTAGTCGCCAACCAGGCGCGCGCCCTTGCGGTTGTCGGGGCCCACGAAGGGTACGCTGATGCCTTTGCTCTTGAGCAGTTCAGGGTCCAGGCGGTTGTCGATGTTGATCACCACCACGCCCTGGTCCATGGCCTTCTTCACCGCCGATACCAGCGCCTTGGAGTCGGCCGGGGCAATGACCAGAGCCTTGGCGCCCGCGTTGACCATCTGCTCGACGATGCGGATCTGCTCGCCGGTGTCGGTCTCGTTCTTGATGCCGTTGGCGATCAGCTCGAATTCATCGGCGTGGGCTTTCTGGTAGTCCTTGGCGCCGTCTTCCATGGTGCGGAAGAACTCGTTGGCCAGCGACTTCATGACCAGGGCGACCTTGGGCTTGTCTTCGGCGTGGGCGGCCGAAAACGGCAGGGCCAGGGACAGCGAGGAAATGACCGCGAGGGCCAGCAGACGACCGGGGAACGGCAGTTTCATGGACGATGACTCCGGATCTTGTGTTTTTTGTCGGATCGCAAACGTTTGCGTTGCCTAACTATGGAAACAGGACCGGGGTTTGTCAAATCCGTTTGGCTGTGGGAGGTCAAGTCGAGCCTGGGGCAGTTTATCCGGATTTTTTCCGAAAAGCCGAACGTCTTTTCCTACGTTTGTTCGGAATCTCGAATGACACACCCCCGCATGTGGGAGCGGCCTTGTGTCGCGAAAGGGCCGCAAGGCGGCCCCGGCAGTGTGTGTTGTTGCGCCGGGATCCGGGGCCGCTGCGCGCCCCTTTCGCGACACAAGGCCGCTCCCACAAGGCCCGTGCGCGCAACTGGTACGAAACCTGCCTTGCACCCTGTGCGACAAAACAACCATCTCATTAGGAAGAGAGAGAACAATAACGATGAATGCCGCACTGAAAACCTTCGCCCCCAGCGCACTCGCCCTGCTGCTGGTGCTGCCAACCACCGCCTCGGCCAAAGAAGCCGAAACCCAGCAGAAGCTGGCCAACGTGGTCATTCTTGCCACCGGCGGCACCATTGCCGGTGCCGGCGCCAGCGCCGCTAACAGCGCCACCTACCAGGCCGCCAAGGTGGGCGTCGACAAGCTGATCGCCGGCGTACCGGAACTGGCCAACGTGGCCAACGTACGCGGCGAGCAGGTCATGCAGATCGCCTCTGAGAGCATCTCCAACGACGACCTGCTCAAGTTGGGCAAACGCGTTGCCGAACTTGCCGAAAGCAAGGACGTGGACGGTATCGTCATCACCCACGGCACCGACACCCTGGAAGAAACCGCCTACTTCCTCAACCTGGTGGAAAAGACCGACAAGCCGATCGTGGTCGTCGGTTCGATGCGCCCGGGCACCGCCATGTCCGCCGACGGCATGCTCAACCTGTACAACGCCGTGGCCGTGGCCAGCGACAAGCAGTCGCGCGGCAAGGGCGTGCTGGTGACCATGAATGACGAGATCCAGTCCGGCCGTGATGTGAGCAAGGCACTCAACATCAAGACCGAAGCCTTCAAGAGCGCCTGGGGCCCGATGGGCATGGTGGTGGAAGGCAAGTCCTACTGGTTCCGCCTGCCGGCCAAGCGCCACACGGTCAACTCCGAGTTCGACATCAAGCAGATCAGCAGCCTGCCGCAGGTGGACATCGCCTATGGCTATGGCAACGTCACCGACACCGCCTACAAGGCGCTGGCGCAGAATGGGGCCAAGGCACTGATCCATGCCGGTACCGGCAACGGTTCGGTGTCGTCGCGGGTAGTGCCGGCGCTGCAGGAACTGCGCAAGAACGGCGTGCAGATCATTCGCTCGTCGCACGTCAACCAAGGTGGTTTCGTGCTGCGCAACGCCGAACAGCCGGATGACAAGAACGACTGGGTCGTGGCCCATGACCTGAACCCACAAAAGGCGCGGATCCTGGCGATGGTGGCGATGACCAGGACCCAGGACAGCAAGGAGCTGCAGCGGATCTTCTGGGAGTACTGATCGCTAGTACCCCCTGAAATGCAAACAGCCCCGCTGCGTGGGCGGGGCCGTTTGCTGTCAGCTAGCCGAATGCCTCAGTGGCTGGTCGGCATCGCGAACTCCGCCCCCTTGGCAATCGCCTGCGGCCAGCGCTGCATGATGCTTTTCTGCTTGGTGTAGAAGCGCACCCCTTCCTCACCGTAGGCATGCATGTCACCGAACAGGCTCTTCTTCCAGCCACCAAAGCCATGCCAGGCCATCGGCACCGGGATCGGCACGTTGATACCGACCATGCCCACCTGAATACGGCGGCCGAACTCGCGGGCGATATGACCGTCGCGGGTGTACAGGCTCACGCCATTGCCAAACTCGTGGGCGTTGATCAGGTCGACCGCTTCGGCAAAGTCCTTCACCCGCAGGCAGGCCAGTACCGGGCCGAAGATCTCTTCCTTGTAGATGCGCATGTCCGGGGTGACGTTGTCGAACAGCGTGCCGCCCAGCCAGAAACCGTCACCACAACCTTCGCCAGCCGTCTGGCCGTTGAAGTTGCGGCCATCGACCAGCAGCTTCGCGCCCTCCTTCACGCCTTGCTCGATGTAGCCGGTGATGCGCTCCAGCGCCGCGCGGGTGACGATCGGGCCCATCTCGGCTTCGAGGTTGGTACCGTTCAGCACTTTCAACTCGCGGGTACGCTCGATCAGCTTGGGCATGACCTTCTCGGCAGTATCGTCACCGACAAACACCGCCACGCTGATAGCCATGCAACGCTCGCCAGCCGAGCCATAGGCGGCACCGATCAGGGCATCGACCACCTGATCGATGTCGGCGTCGGGCATCACCACCAGGTGGTTCTTCGCCCCGCCCAGCGCCTGCACGCGCTTGCCGTGGCGGGCACCGGTTTCGTAGATGTGGTTGGCGATCGGCGTGGAGCCGACGAACGACACCGCCTGCACATCCGGGTGCTCGATCAGCGCGTTGACCGCGTCCTTGTCGCCCTGCACCACGTTGAACACGCCGTCCGGCAGGCCGGCCTGCTTCAGCAGCTCGGCGATGAACAGGCTCGGGCTCGGGTCCAGCGGGCTGGGCTTGAGCACGAAGGTGTTGCCGGTGGCCAGGGCGACCGGGAACATCCACATCGGCACCATCACCGGGAAGTTGAACGGGGTGATGCCGGTGACCACGCCCAGTGGCTGGCGCAGGGTCCAGTTGTCGATGTTGGTGCTGACCTGGTCGGTGAAGTCGGTTTTCAGCAGTTGCGGCGCGCCGCAGGCGAACTCGACGATCTCGATGCCGCGCATCACCTCGCCCTGGGCATCGGTGAACACCTTGCCGTGCTCGGCGGTAATCATGCGGGCCAGGTCGTCGCGGTGCTCGTTGAGCAACGCCAGGAACTTGTTCAGCACCCGCGAACGGCGCAGTGGCGAGAGGTTGCTCCAGGCCGGGAAAGCGGCCTTGGCCGACGCGACGGCGGCGTCCACGTCCTTTTGCGCAGAAAGCTGCACCTGGCCGGTGACCACGCCGGTGGCCGGGTTGTAGACCGGCAGTTGCTGGCCGCTGGTGGTCTCGGCCTGAGCGCCGGAGATCCAGTTCATGATGGTTTGGGTCATTGTATTTTTCCCGTAATTCATTGGTAGAGCGCCTGCCCCTGTGGGAGCGGGCGTGCCCGCGAATCAGGCACCGCGGTGGATGGCACGGGCTTCGCCCGTGTTCGCGGGCAAGCCCGCTCCCACAGGGATCGCGCCAGCTTTCAAATGCCGAGTAAGGTACAAAGGGCCAGTGTTGCGTCAGTAGATGGCGTAGACCTTGCGCACGGTTTCCAGCACGTCCCAGCGGCCGGTCCAGCCTGGCGGCAGGATGATCAGGTCGCCGCCGGTCACTTCCACCACCTCCCGGGTGCTGTCGTCGGTGAGCAGCGCCTTGCCGGAGATGATGTAGGTGAACTCGGTGTCAGGACGGTCGACCACCGGCCAGCCGCCGGGCTGGCATTCCCATACGCCGAGGTTGCCGACCGCTTCCGGGGCCTGCTTGCTGATGGCGATCTGCGGGTCCCCCTTGTCGGCGCCGGCACGCTGACCGGCAGGGTTCAGTGGCAGTGCCTTGATGTCGGCGTGCTTGATGATGGTGAACGAAGGCATGGGGTTTCTCCTTTCAATGGGCGCCAGTGAGCTTTTCCAGCAGCATCGCGGTACGTGAAGGTTTGTGGGTGTAGCGCTCTTCCAGATCACTGAGCGACGCGGCAGCCAGGCCGCTGTTGATGCCGAACCAGCGCAGCGGTTCTGGCTCCCAGGATGGCGAGCGGTGGTTGACCAGGGGCAGCGTGTTGATGTCTTCATCACGCTCGAGAATCAGGTTGCGCAGAATGCGCCCGGCCAGGTTGCTGGTGGCCACGCCGTCACCGACGTAGTTGCCGGCCCAGGCCATGCGCTGGTTGCGGTCGATGCTGACGGTCGGGCACCAGTCGCGGGAAACACCCAGCGCGCCACCCCAGCGGTGGGTGATGCGGGCGTCGCGCAGGGCCGGGAAGAATTCGAGCAGGGTGTCGTGGATCTTGCCGTGGATGCTGTCCACCAGGTCAGCCTGTTCGGGCATGCTCGAGCCCCATTTGTAGGGCGCGCCCCGGCCACCGAACACCAGCCGGCCTTCGGCGGTGACCTGGCCGTATACGCGCAGGTGGCGCATGTCGTTGAACGCCAGGCGGTGGTCGAGGTTGAGCCGGGCCAGCAGTTCACGCGGCAACGGCTCGGTGGCCAGCACCAGCGAATACAGCGGGATGACGAAACGCGACTTGCCCGGCTGTTGCGAAGTGAATGCCTCGGTGGCCCGCACGGTCATGCCGGCACGTACCGAACCGTGTTCGGTGTGCACCACGCCCGGGGCCATCTGGGTGACCGCCGACTGCTCGTAGATTGTCGCGCCCAGGCTTTCGACCAGCTTGGCCAGGCCACGCACCAGCTTGCCGGGGTGGATGAGCGCGCAGTGTTCGGTGTAGAGGCCGCCAAGGGTGCCTTGGGCACCGGTCCGGGCCTGGGCTTCGGCTGCTTCCAGCACTTGCCACTGGTCGGGCAGCCCGAAGCGCGCCGAGGCCTCCACGGCCGCACGCGCCCGCGCCATCTGTGGGGCGCTGCGGGCCAGAGAGAGGAAGCCCTGCTTGGCATAGTCGGCATCGACCCCTTCCAGCGCCAGCACCCGGCCGATCTCGTCGACCGTTGCGTTCATCGCAGCCTGCAGGTGCAAGGCCGCATGGTGGGAATACAGTTGCTCCACCCGGCGCAGGGAAATCGGGAAGATCGCCGAGGCCCAACCGCCGTTGCGGCCTGAGGCGCCGAAGCCGACGGCGTTCTTTTCCAGCAGCACCACGCGCAGCGACGGGTCGCTCTTGAGCAGGTAGTAGGCGGTCCACAACCCCGTGTACCCGGCACCGACGATCACCACATCGGCATCGGCCACGCCGTCCAGCCGGGCCCGTGGCGCGCTCGGGGCAAACCATAGCGGTTTGTTGGGTAACAGGGACAAATCGGATTTCGCTGACATGCTGGTGGCTTCCCGTTGGCGTTTGCGACTGGTGTAGAGGCTTCGTTTAGTCAGTACTGACCAGTGCGTGTTGGCCTGAGGTTATGCGGGGTTGGCGGGGGGTGGTATCGACCATTTTCAATAGACGGAGCCATCAGCCATACAAATGTATGAACGATCATCAGCATTTGCAGTTGCGCGGTACCTGTGGGAGCGGGCATGCCTGCGAACACCGGCAAAGCCGGTGCCATCCACCGCGTCGCCTGCTTCGCGGGCGCGCCCGCTCCCACAGGGACGGCGAGGGCTTCGAGTTGGCGCTGAACCTGTGGGAGCGGGTTCACCCGCGAAGAGGCCCTCGAGCTCAATCACGGCTACCGCTTGATTTCAACAAAGCCCAGGTACCCGCCAGACACCCGGCACCGACCCATTCGCGGGTGAAACCCACACAGGGAATGTGCAACGTATGAGTATGCTGCTAACTACCTGCCCCCAGCCAACGCGACACATCTGCGTGCCAAAATCATGGTGGGGTCCACCAGGGCAACCGTCCTGCCACTCAGCTCATAAGCATCACAGTGGCTGAGCACCAGCGGCAGTTCCGTACAGCCCAGAATCAGCACCGTCGCCCCCACTTCCGAGAGATGCTCGGCCGCAATCAGCAACTGGTCCCGACACAGTCCTTCAGTGAAGCCAGCCTTGATGCCCCGCTCACCGTAAATGGCCTCCATGACCAGCTTCTGGTAATCCGGCGCCGGCACAACAATCTCAAGCCCGGCGCGGCTCGCTGCCTGGTGATAGACCTGGCTGGCGACGGTGCCTGACGTCGCCAGCAGGCCGACTGACTTGTCGCGGCCGTATGTTTGCCTTATCCAGTCGATCGTCTCGGTGAGCATGTTGACGATTGGCACGCGCAGGTGCTCCTGGATGCGTTCAACAAACGCGTGAGCGGTATTGCACGGGATTGCAATTGCGTTGGCACCGGCGCTTTCCAGGCGCTTGCAGGTCGCGTACATGGCCATCGTCGGGTCGGTTTCATCATTCAGCAGGCTGGCCGTGCGGTCCGGAATTTGCGGGTTCTGCTCGACCACCATCTTGATATGGTCCTGATCCCGGCCCGCAGGCGTACCGGCAACCACCTTGCCCATGAAATCCACCGTCGCTGCAGGGCCGACACCACCCACGATACCCAGCTTGAAAGGCAGTTCACGGGGCGCACTTGAGCCTTGGGTCGCAAACGTGGCGTAGAGCTCATTGATATCCAGTGCGGCAATGCCACGGCGCTGCAGGTCGGCGCACACCAGCGAAAGCTCGGTCATACCCGGCACGACCAAGGTGGCACCCTGTGCCTGCACTGACAGGCATGCCTGGTACACGGACTCCAGAGGCATGCCATCCAGGTGCCCATCCTTGATGCCGTTGACGCCATACATGGCCTCCATCAGCGCGACCTGCGCTTGCGCGTCGGGGTACACCACATCGTACTGGCGGCCCAACGCTTGTTCGAAGAGCCCGGAATGGCGCACATAATCCGAAGCAAGCACACCGAGTGTACTGCCTGGCTCCGCGACCTGACGGATGTGTCGCACCAAGGCTTCCATCATGTCCAGTACCGGAATCCCCAGCTCTTCCTGGATCTGTGCGCGGAACGTCTGGCTGGCAAAGCAAGGCAGCATGATCGCATCCACACCGCTCGCTTCGAATGACCTGCACACCTCGAAAACGTAGAACTTTCGCGAGGTCATGCTTGCGCTTGCGTCCAGAGGCAGCAGCACATCCTTGAAGGGATGTTGCTCGAGCAGGAAATGAAAACGCCCCTGGTCCTCCAGCACCGCCCGCGACTTCACAAGCTTGTAGAAAAGGTCGCCCCCCGCGAGCGAACCAAGCCCGCCGACAATCCCGATCGTGTGGGCAAAAGCTTGTGGACCTGCTGCCTTCTTCGACTTCATGAGCAAACTCCTCAGGCGGCCGATACCGGGCGGTCGAGGGTGGACGCCCCGCTTGCCGCTTCCGGCTCGGTCTGTGGCTCTGATCTGGCGATCACCGCCGTGGCAATGCTGTTGCCCACGACGTTGGTAGCGGTACGCGCCATGTCGAGGAACTGATCGATACCGATGATCAACAGCAGGCCAGCCTCAGGCAGGTTGAACATCGGCAAGGTCGCAGCGACCACCACCACCGACGCCCGCGCCACGCCCGCCATGCCCTTGCTGGTAATCATCAGTGTCAAAAGGATCAACACCTGCTGGGTGAAACTGAGGTCGATGTTGTATGCCTGGGCGATGAACATGATGGCGAACGCCTGGTACATCATCGAACCGTCGAGGTTGAACGAGTAGCCCAACGGCAGGACGAAGCTGGACACGCGTTTCGGCGCACCGAACTTCTCGAGCGCTTCCATCGTTTTCGGGTAGGCCGCCTCGCTGCTGGCCGTGGAGAACGCCAGCAGCACAGGCTCGCGAATCAGTTTGCCGAGCGTGAAAACAGACTTGCCCAGGCACAAGTAACCCGCACCGAACAGCACTGCCCACAGCAGCAGGATGCCCAGGTAGAACTCGACAATGAGCTTGCCATAGTCGACCAGCAGCCCCAGGCCTTGAGTAGTGATTGCCGAAGCGATCGCTGCAAAAACCCCGATCGGTGCAAATGCCATGACATAGTCAGTGATGCGAAACATCACTTTCGCAAGTTCATCGATGCAGTCCACAATCTTTGTATGGCCAGCTCGGTTGACGCCAGCCAGAGCGAAGCCGAAGAACAAAGAGAAGACCACAATTTGAAGTATTTCATTATTAGCCATGGCCTCGGCAATACTGCGAGGGAATACATGACTGATAAATACCTTGAGGCTGAAGTCCCCCGTATTCACCGGGGCTGTAACGGCATCAGCGTGCTGCGCGACCTGCAAGTTGATGCCAGCGCCTGGTTCGAACAGGTTGACCAGCGCCATGCCGATCGCCAGTGAAATGGCCGAAGCGCAGACGAACCAGGCCATGGCACGAAAGCCGATGCGGCCGACCGAACGTGAATTGCCCATGCTTGCGATCCCGCCGACAAGTGTGGCGAACACCAGCGGCGCAATGATCATTTTGATCAGACGCAGAAAGATGTCCGTCACCATGGAGAAGTAGGCTGCTATCTGCCTGGCGTCCTGTTCGCTGCCTGCGAAATGATGACATGCCCAGCCGACGACTACGCCCAAGGCGATACCTATCGCAATTCGGCGCGGAAGCTTATTGTTTTTCACGATGTTTTCCTCAAGTTATTTTCTATTTTTTCTACTTGGCAGGATTGGAATAAAGACAGGAACAGCAACTCGCTAGGAGAGTGCTGGAGACAAGTTTATCGCCACGAAAAAACAAGTTGATGAGTAATAGGGCTGAGCCTATGCGTTTTCGGAATAGTTTATAGGCATCGCTGTCGAGGCTTGTGCGAACACGCTTACACTGAGCGCCTGGCGAAGGAGATCAGCGATGCAAATCAAGTGGCTGGACGACCTCATGGCGATCGCCGAGTGGAAGAATTTTTCCCGCGCCGCCGAGGTGCGATGCGTTACACAGTCCGCGCTCTCCAGGAGAATCCGCTCGCTCGAAGAGTGGGTGGGTGTCGAACTGGTTGATCGTGCCACCTACCCGGTACAGCTCACGCCCGCCGGCCAGACCTTCTGCGCTGAAGCCCGCCAGGCGCTCGCCGCCTTGATGGCACTGCGCGCCGACCTGAGGGACGTGAAACGGATGCCAGGGCGCTCGATCCAGATCACGGCAGCCCACAGCCTGTCCATGACGTTCCTGCCGAAATGGCTCAGCCAGTTCCAGCAGCAAAACGAGCGCTTCAATGCCCGGGTAGTGGCGGCCAACATCAATGACGCCGTCATCGCCCTTGAAGAAGGCAGCTGCGACCTGATGATTGTCTACCATCATCCGCTTACCCCCATCTCCCTGGACCCTGAGCGCTTCGGTAGCCTGGCACTCGGCCATGATGCATTCATCCCCGTGTGTGCGCCCGACGCGCAGGGCAAGCCGATGTTCCGGCTTTGCGCAGGCAAGAAGCCTATTCCGCACCTGGCGTACACGGCCACGACATTCTTGGGGAAAGTGGCAGACGTCGTCATTCGCAACGCACCTGAAGTCGCCCCCCTGGAACGCTGCTATGAGGCCGATATGGCGATGCTGCTGGTTCGCATGGCTGTCGAGGGCTATGGGGTAGCCTGGCTGCCCCACAGTGCAGTGAATGACGAGCTGGAAAGAGGGTTGCTCGTGCAGGCTGGAGGCGCCGAATGGAGCACTCGCCTGGAGATCCGCTCGTACTGCTCGCTGTTGAATCAGAACCCTACGATGAGAAGCCTGTGGAATACCCTGGATAACGCTGCGCACGGATCGGCCCAGGCTTGAGCACAGTTTTCCCCTGACAAGCTGTTGCGAAATTACTTACAGTGAAATACTGTATGTGCATACAGCAAAAACAAGGAAACACTTGTGTCCAGCACCGCCTCCGCCACCCCGAGCAGCTATGAACAACTGGGTATGCGCATCCAGAAGATCATCAACAGCCCCACTGCCCAGCGCAGCCGCGCGGCGCTGATCTTTCGCCTGGAACAGGAAGCCCCGGAAGACTGGGAAACCCTGCTCGAGGAAATCGCCGAAAACGATAACGTCACCCTCGCCCACCGCGACGATGGCGGCGTGCAGATTTTCTGGACCGTGCCGAAGGAAGACTGACCGCGTATTCAACCTCAGGCCAACGCCTGCAGGTAGGCGCTGGCTTCGCGGTAACGCGCCAGCCGCTCCAGGTCGGTGGGGCCTGGGCAGGGGATGCGCGAAAGGTCGCTGTTGTCGGCCAGGTCGGCCAGCTTGACGGTGCGCGCCAGCGGGTCACCGCCCAGGCGCACCACGAAGTCCTGGTAGGCCTCGCCCTCACGGCGGCTGAGCGCCAGCAAGGCGGCAAGGATTTTCAGCGCGAAACCCTCGCGCGCCAGGTCGGACAGGGTCAGCGGGGTGTCTTCGATCACATCGTGAAGCACCGCGACAATCCGTTGTTCGGTTGTGGAAACCCGCATCATCACGCGTAGCGGGTGGAGGATATAAGCAGCCCCACCCTTGTCGTATTGCCCTTCATGCGCCCTGGCGGCCACGGCAATGGCCCGCTCCAGTGTAGACATGAGGCCCTCCCCGTTCGGCTTCTTCCTGCCAAGCATAGCCAAAACTGTGCGGACAATGTCTAGCGCGCGTTTGACTGTGCCGCGCCGACCTTGCACAAGCGGCCTTGTGGAAGCCGTGTGGGAGCGGCCTTGTGTCGCGAAAGGGCCGCATAGCGGCCCCGGCAATCTGTGCAGGGTTCAAGATTCTGGGGCCGCTGCGCAGCCCTTTCGCGACACAAGGCCGCTCCCACAAAAGGCCGCGCCTGCAGAAACCGGGTTTAGCGCGCTGCGCCGTGCTGGATCACCACCGAATCGGTACCCAGCTTGGCCATCACCTCGGCCTTGCGTGCTTCGGCTTCCTCACGGCTGGGGAACGGCCCCATCAGCACCACCGGCTTGCCGTCGCGGTACTCCACCGAGGACGGGATGCCCTTTTCGATCAGGCGCGCGGTCATGTCGCTGAGCGCGCCCATGTTGGCGCCCTGGATCACTTCCACATCCCAGCCTTGCGGGGCCGGCTGGCCAGCCAGGGCTTCGGCGCGACGTTGCAGCTCGGCGCCGCCACACATCTCGCGGATGCGCAGGTTGTTGCCGCTGTCGTCGACGATGATTTCGTATTGGCCATCGCGCTTGATCGCCACGTAGCTGCGGTAGGCTTCGTACTGCCCGGCATCATCTTTGCCGCGGACCTGGCCGCAGATGGTGCCCTGGGTGTCGATCCGCACGTTGCCGAACTTGGCGGTCTTGGGGTTGTGCAGGTGTTCGGCCACCTGTTTGTGCACGCCTTCGACCTCGTTCTCACAGCCCGCCAGGGCGAGCACTGCCATTACCACAGCCAGTTTGCGCACGCGTGTACCTCCAGATTCGAAGGCGCGGATTCTAGCACGCCCTCCCCGGGCAAGGACCGCGACCATACGTTACACCGTGCAACCAGTGCTCATGCACCTCAGGCAGTCATGGCATGCCTTGCCCTGTCATGACGGCAGCAGATCCAAGGTCCGTTCGAGCTCATCAAGGTCGATGCGGAAGCCGCTGCCATCAGGTATCCCGACCACAAAGCCGAAATGCTGTTGATCGCGATCAGTCAGGTACTTGTAGAAGCAGACAAAGCGATCAGGTGGCTGCAGCGTCAGCACCGAAGCGCCGGGCGACAGCACATTCATACCGTGGATGAGCTGGCTGCCTTCGACGCCCACCACTACCCTCGCCCCGGCACAGGTTTCCACGATGGTTGCCAGGTCGCACTTCAAAGGGGCAAGGATGCGAAAGCCGCGATGTTTTTGCAGATGTTCGGCGATCTCCAGTTCGTTGTGCAGCAGGCGCGGATCCCCATCACCGCCCCGCAAGATGAAAACCCCCGGGTGGGACTGGTAATTTACCCGCGACAACAACTTTTGGCCCATGGCGCGGTATCGCTCGGACTGGTTTGTGTTGTGGCTGAAGTCATCGAACAGCACCAACTCTCGAAAAAAAGCCGTGTGCAGCCGAAGCGGATGCATGCCAAGCCATTCTTCGTACTGCGCAGCCTGGGAAAAAAGGGGGAACCTGCCCGAGGGTGCCGTGGTGACCGGCACGCCTTCGTTACGGGCCAAAGCATATGTGACGCAATCCTCGGCCAGCCACGTTCCAAACCAGCGGTTGCCGTAACGTGAACAATAAGCGGCCCCACGCTCGATCTCTTGCTCCACGACGATTCGCGGCAACCCGTTGGGCCGGTCAGACAGCCAGAAGCTGGCATTGTTCTTGTAGAGTGCGCCATCGATCAGAATGACGTCCTTGATCAGATAGCCCCTGGTAGGGGCCTGTGCGACGCTGCCCAGCCCCTCCATGGTCCGCCGCGGATGCTCGAAAGGAAAGAAACGTTTCGCTTCCCAGCCGGTCACTCGCTCCAACTGATTCGGCAGAAAGAAAGCGGGAGGCGCTGGGGTGACCTCGACCGGGGCGATATCCCAGGTCCTGACCGCAAGGTTCTTCAGGTTCTCCGACGGCTTTCGTACCAGCCGCTTTCTTGCGAGGTACTTGTATGCGGCCAAGCTCCAGCTTTTATGGTCGGATCCCTTCGTGTCTACATCCGAAATGTCGTTCATCATGCAGCGCTCTCATTGAAAGGCTTTCTTTCACGCTCAGTTGCACACTACTTTTTCCAGAATGGGAGGGGACTGGAAGTGAGCATATCGATCACGCAAGTTCTCCAGCAGCAGTTCGCCAGGCGCTTTCGCACAGTAAATGTATATCTTGAATAATCCACCGAAGACCATTTCACGATAGCGGTCGACAACTTCGTCGTCACTTGGCCCATCCGGCAAACCCAGATGCAGTGTGAGCCTGCTGTTCTCGACGGCAAATAACGGGAATTCCCAGAGAAACTTGGCGATGCCGGTCTTCGGCAGCCGGACGAACATATAAGCCTGGTTGCCCAAGGTATCCACATCACCGCCGCGCCGGCGCTTCCATTTCAAAAGCCCATCGTCCGGACGTGCCAGACATTGGCCGATATCGTAATAATCGAAACCCTGCTCGATGGCCCATTCCAGGGCCATGAATGTAGTGATCGAGTTGACCTCGCGCAGTCGTTTTGGGTCGTTGAAGACGGCCTCCGGGTAGCCAAAGCGAAGCGTGCTCCAATAGCGCTTGCCGGCCCGGGTTATTACACAACCGAAATGACAGGCTACAACCTCGTCGCCTTTCATCACGAGGTCGAGCCGGCCAACGGTCTTGGCGATGCGCAACACGTCCTGGGAATCGAACTGTTTGGCATACAGGCCATGCCGCGCCTGGGCATAAGGCTGCAACATTTCCCGGTCGGCCTTGCCAATCTCCTCGTCCGTCAGCACCTGCTGCATGCGGTACAGTGGCCGACACTTGCGGATGTTGCGGCGCAGTTCACCGTCGTAGCGGGCGATGATCTCTTCAAGCGGACGCCCCAAGGGGATGATGGCACTCAGATAATGGGGCACGTACAGGGCACCTGCACTGGGCATCTCGCTGATCAACACCCTATGGGACGCGGCGCCAGGCTGTTGCGTGCCATCACCGGATTTGGTGTCGGCCTCGGGTTTACCGCCGATGAGCAGCTTGGCCATTTCCTTGCGGCTCTTTCGACCCACATATAAGACTTCGTAGTCGTTACTTGCCTGCAGCCGAAACCTGGTAATTTCCCAGCGCCACAAACACGCGCGCCCCATTATATCCTGGGCCCAAGTCAAGAACTTTCTTATTTCGAAGCGCATCGACGGCGTTATGAGCTTTCGTATGTGCTCTCTCATTTCATGTCCTTGGAGCTTATCCAGTTAACAGGTAATAAGCGATGCCAAATAAACACGCAATAACCTTTGGCACTTAAACGCCTTGGGCCACCATATACCAAAAGATTAAAGATCTACGAAAAAGATCTGTCAAGACACGCTTAATCATTGATTATTCAATGATTAGCCAGTGAAAACTGTATGTTTTATGGCGCCATTTTTTCTACTTGTGGATATGGCGAAAGATAACAACGGCATACCTGACCATGCGGCCTCAGAGGCCGGCTGATGCAGCCTCCCCTCCCAGGCGCTGGAACCTTTCGCGGCCCATGTGTCTACCGACCACACGCCCAACTGCCTGCGCCTTCACGACCCAATCAGGTGAACAGGCTGGTTATCATTTCACCGAAAAAGACGCCGATCAGCAGGGCAGGCAGTACTACAACCTCGCGCTTCAGGTCCAGCAGTCCCAGTTTGCGGTTGACAGGAAAAATCAGGAAAAGCGTGAAGAAGGTATGCAGCGCCACACCCCAGATGGCATAGCTCACGCCACCGATGGCCATGAGGACCGGCAGCAGGATAAACAGCGAAACGACCCGGATGATGTTGTCCATCGCCACGTATTTGGTCAGCCCCAGGGCCAACCAGAGCTGGTGTGCCAGTGTGAAGCGCAAGGTGAAAAGAGAGAGCGAGAGAATGGCCATGGTATTGCCGGCGCCGGCATAACGGTCGTCGTACAGCCAACTGATCAACAGCGGGCTGGCAGTCAGCAAAAAACCGCAAGCGAACAGCGAGGTCAGGTCGAACAGCACCCTGGAACGATAGTAAAGGCTGCGCACCCGCTCTTTGTCGCCACTTCTCGTTGCCTCACTGAAGGCCGGCAAGGCGACTGCCCCCGCCAGCCGCAGCAGGACCGACTGAATGGCCCCGAGGATGGCGACAGCGATGGAATAGACCCCTAGTTCCGCGACCGACATACTTCCACCGAACCAGATCCGGTCACCCTGCATCGCCAGCACCCCTACGGAGGACGACAACAAGATCCAGCGCCCGTAATCGAACACCTCTTGCAGCGCGGCGGGGTCCCATCGCAGGCGGTTGCGCGGCCCCTGGAAGACCAGGTGACTGAGTACGGTGAAAACCAGTGTGCTCAGCAGCCCCGCCGCCACCAATGACCAGATGGAGCGGGTGAGATAGCCTGCCACGAGCATCACTATCAAACCGACAAACTGTGCAATCAGTTCGGCGATCACCACCTTCTTCTGCTGGAAGACACGGATGGCCACATCGACCTTGGGCGACTGGAAGCCATAGATGATCGCGGCGAACCCAGACAAAGCCAGCACCATCGGTAGCTCTGGAGCGGCGTAGGTGGAATGGGCCGGCCACAGTTCGATGTACTGCGTGAATTTTGCCCCCAGGGCCAATAGCAACGTCAGAAGGAACAGCACAAACCCACGGATGACTTGCACCGTCCACACGGTATCGAGAAACAGCGGTTCGTCGCCGCGCGAGCTCTGAATGACGTTCGGCCGCAGCCCAACATCGGAAAGCAGTTGCAGCACCACTGCAACAGTGGTTGCAATGGCCATCACGCCGAACATTTCCGGCACGAGCAAGCGGGTGATAACCAGATTGCCGCCCAGCCGCATGACCTGGGAAGCAAAGACAGCGAGAAGGTTCAACGCACTGGCCAACATGGCTCGTTTGCGCAGGCTCAACGGAAGCGACACATCAATCGAAGGCATAGCCGCATCTCTGACCCCATCGCTAGAGACTCACTATAGTCGCAATTCGCTATGCGGTTATCCGACGAGACTGCAGCGCGTGAAATCGCCCTTCGTTGGGCACGACAAAAACAAAAGGGCGACCCCTTGGGGTCGCCCTTTTGATGCCCGGAAACCGGGACTTTTGTTTGGTAGGCACAATTGGACTCGAACCAACGACCCCCACCATGTCAAGGTGGTGCTCTAACCAACTGAGCTATGTGCCTGTCGTGTGGTGCGCATATTAGTGATCGAATGCGTACCTGTAAAGCGTTTTTTTGAGAAAAATCAAAAACTTTCGAGTTTTCCACCCATGGGGCCGCCTTGCCGGAGCACGGCACTGGTCGGATGGGCTGCGCACCAGCCCCTGGCCGCATAAAATCACAATGAAAAAAGGGGTGACCCTTTCGGATCACCCCTTCTTCGATTTGGTAGGCACAATTGGACTCGAACCAACGACCCCCACCATGTCAAGGTGGTGCTCTAACCAACTGAGCTATGTGCCTGTCGTGTGGTGCGCATTCTACCCATTCCAAAAACCCTGTCAACATTTTTTTTCGCGCTAACCTACTGAATCTTAAACTCTTTATAGAAAGGCGCGCTGACGGGGACCGAGTAAAGGATTTTCAACGGACGACTAGCGGGTGTTTATTATTATTGATAGCATCGGTACATTCGTTAAAAATATAAAACACGAGGTTCCTGCAGCATGGCTAACACCCCCTACCCCCAGTCCTACTACGCCGCCTCGGCCAACCCGGTGCCGCCACGTCCGGCGCTGCAGGGTGAGGTGGAAACCGATGTGTGCATCATCGGCGCCGGCTACACCGGCCTGTCCAGCGCCCTGTTCCTGCTGGAGAACGGCTTCAAGGTGAGCATCGTCGAAGCGGCCAAGGTCGGCTTCGGCGCATCGGGCCGCAACGGTGGCCAGATCGTCAACAGCTACAGCCGCGACATCGACGTCATCGAACGCACCGTCGGCCCCAAGCAGGCCCAGCTGCTGGGCCAGATGGCCTTCGAAGGCGGGCGCATCATTCGTGAGCGCGTGGCCAAGTACAACATCCAGTGCGACCTGAAGGACGGTGGCGTGTTCGCTGCCCTCACCAGCAAGCAGATGGGTCACCTGGAGTCGCAAAAGCGCCTGTGGGAACGCTTCGGTCACAACCAGCTGGAGCTGATGGACCAGAAGCGCATCCGCGAAGTGGTCGCCTGCGACAACTATGTGGGCGGCATGCTGGACATGAGCGGCGGCCACATCCACCCGCTGAACCTGGCCCTGGGCGAAGCCGCCGCGGTCGAGTCGCTGGGCGGCATCATCTATGAACAAACCCCGGCCGTACGCATCGAGCGTGGCGCCAACCCGGTGGTGCATACCCCGCAGGGCAAGGTCCGCGCCAAGTTCATCATCGTCGCCGGCAACGCCTACCTGGGCAACCTGGTGCCGGAACTGGCCAGCAAGTCCATGCCATGCGGCACCCAGGTGATCACCACCGAGCCGCTGGGCGACGAACTGGCGCGCACCCTGCTACCGCAGGACTACTGCGTCGAGGACTGCAACTACCTGCTCGACTACTACCGCCTGACCAGCGACAAGCGCCTGATCTTCGGTGGTGGCGTGGTGTACGGCGCGCGTGACCCGGCCAACATCGAGGCGATCATCCGTCCGAAGATGCTCAAGGCCTTCCCGCAGCTGCAGAACGTGAAGATCGACTACGCCTGGACCGGCAACTTCCTGCTGACCCTGTCGCGCCTGCCGCAGGTTGGCCGTATCGGCGACAACATCTACTACTCCCAGGGCTGCTCGGGTCACGGCGTGACCTACACCCACCTGGCGGGCAAAGTGCTGGCCGAGGCCATGCGCGGCCAGGCCGAGCGCTTCGACGCCTTCGCCGGCCTGCCGCACTACCCGTTCCCGGGTGGCCAGATGCTGCGTGTGCCGTTCAGCGCCATTGGTGCCTGGTACTACAGCCTGCGCGATCGCCTGGGCTTCTGATGTAGCCAG
The DNA here is from genome assembly GCF_002113255.1 of Pseudomonas sp. B14(2017). Taxonomy (NCBI): domain Bacteria; kingdom Pseudomonadati; phylum Pseudomonadota; class Gammaproteobacteria; order Pseudomonadales; family Pseudomonadaceae; genus Pseudomonas; species Pseudomonas sp. B14(2017). The sequence continues at coordinate 65,841 of NZ_NEJY01000021.1, read as the reverse complement.
GGCTGGCCTCTTCGCGGGCACGCCCGCTCCCACAGGATTTGTGCTGGTTGCACGGCCCCTGTGGGAGCGGGCGTGCCCGCGAAAGCGCCGGTACAGACAAAGCTATTTGTTCAGGCTACTCACGGCCTGCTTCGCTGCAATCTCCTGCCCCGCCCGGGCCAGTTCATCCGCAGCCTGCAACCAGCGCTGGCGGTCCACCTGGGCCGGCAGTTGCCGCGGTGGCTGCACCAGCACCGCCCAACTCCCAAGCTTCGCCCACGCCGAGGCAAAGTCATCGAACGCCATCAGCTGCCGCCGGTGCATGCCCGAGCGCAACAGCACCCGCTGCTTGTAGCGGTCGTAGCCGATCAGCACGGCATAGCGTGGCTCGCTCCACCAGGCCGAACCATCCTCGTAACGCAGCAGCACCGGGTTGCCCGCCGCCACCTGGGTCAACAGCGCGTCCAGCTGCTTGTCCAGCGGATACACCACCATGCCGTAGTCGCGCGCCACCCGGGGGATGCCGGTGTCCAGCGCCTCGGCGCCCTGGGGCAGGTTCAGCGGCTTGTCCAGCAGCCCCGGTGTGATCGGAGCCCCCTGTTGCGACAGCACCGCCGCCAATGCCATGGCCCCGCTGTGGTTGGCGTTGCCACGGTAGAACGGCACGCTGCTGATCTCGACCCGCTGCGGCAAACCCTTGAGGTTGGCGGAGGGTGCGCTGGCACAACCGGCCAGGCTGGCCGCTACCAGGCAGGCCGCCAGCAGCCGACGAGGGATGGTCTTGAAGGAAGGTTGCTGCATGGACACTCGCTTGCTCCAACGCCGGGCAGGCAGCGCCCGGCTCTGGCCACCGATCATAGGTCGGACAGCGGCGCGGGTATAGTCCGACACCGGTTAGGAGCAAATCGGACCAAGCAATAGACCTTTGGTCAATGGAACGTCACAGGCGAGAGACTAGACTAAAGCAGTGTCTGGAAGGCCGGCGTCGGCGACCGAGCGCGGCCCGTAGAGATGGAGGCACAGATGAGCCTGACCATGGCAATCCTCATGCTGGTGGGCATGTGGCTGAGCGTTGCAGCCGCCATGCTATGGGGTGTACTGCGTATCGTGCGGCGTCACTCCCACCACCACCTGCCACCGCAGGCCCCCGCCAAGCCACAGCCTGTGCGCCGGGCGCGGCGGCATGCCGGGGTGCACTGACTACAGATTTTCCCTACTCCCCTTCGCGGGCTTGCCCGCTCCCACAGGGACCACGTAGCTATCCGGCTGACGCGGCACCTGTGGGAGCGGGCAAGCCCGCGAACGGGGCGCAAGCGCCCCGCTTTTCTTGCATCAACCTTCAGCCGCTTCGCGCTTCAACCGCGCCCGACGGGCCAGGATGTTGAGGATCTCGATCGCCGTCGAGAAGGCCATGGCTGCGTACACATAACCCTTCGGTACATGGGCGCCGAAACCTTCGGCGATCAGCGTCATGCCGATCATGATCAGGAAGCCCAGGGCCAGCATCACCACGGTCGGGTTGTCGTTGATGAAGTTGGCCAACGGGTCGGCGGCCACCATCATGACGATCACGGCAGTGATAACGGCAATGATCATGATCGGCAGGTGCTCGGTCATGCCCACGGCGGTGATGATGCTGTCGACCGAGAAGACGATGTCCAGCAACAGGATCTGGAAGATCGCCGCGGCAAAGCCCAGGGTAACCGTCGACGACACCTTGGCTTCTTCCTTGGCCCCGTGCGGGTCGACGTTCTCGTGGATTTCCTTGGTCGCCTTCCACAGCAGGAACAGGCCACCGGCAATCAGGATCACGTCCTTCCAGGAGAAGGCATTGCCGAACACTTCGAACACCGGGTCGGTCAGCTGGACGATCCAGGCCACCGTGCTGAGCAAGGCCAGGCGCATGACCAGGGCCATGCTGATACCGATACGGCGCGCCTTGGAGCGGTACTCCACCGGCAGCTTGTTGGTCAGGATGGAGATGAAGATCAGGTTGTCGATGCCCAGCACGACTTCCATGGCCACCAGCGTAGCCAGGGCAACCCAGGCGGTAGGGCTAGCGACGAGTTCCAGCAAGTATTCCATTGTTCAAATCCTGCAGCAGCGGTTGGGGGTCAGATTTCCTGGGTGTCTTCTTTCTTGTCGGCGTCCTTGGGCTTGTGCCCTTCGCTGCCGATGGCCTCGCTCAACGCCTGCTGTGCGGCCTTGTTGGTGTCGTCGATGGCCTGCTTGGCCGACTGTGCGGCTTGGTCGAGCATCTGCTGGGCGGATTTCTCGGCCTGCTCGCAACCGGCCAGGGTGAACAGGGCCAAGGCCAGCACCAGCGGCGTGCCGATGGATTTGAGTTGCAGCATGGGTTCCTCGCTTTTTCATGTTCCGGCGGCGCACACGGCGCCTGATGGAGTCGTATTCTAAAGAGCGCAACACATCCGGAAAATTCGTATTTTCAGCGGTTATACTTCGTTTTTTACGATTCCGGAAACATACCGATGCTCAACTATCGGCAGTTGCACTACTTCTGGGCCGTGGCCAAGACCGGCAGCATCGCCCGCGCCAGCGAACAGTTGAACCTGACCCCGCAAACCATCAGCGGGCAGATCAGCCTGTTCGAACAGACCTACGGCCTGGAGCTGTTCCAGCGCGTGGGGCGCCAACTGGAACTGACCGAAACAGGGCGCCAGACGCTGATCTATGCCGAGCAGATGTTCCAGCTGGGTAACGAGCTGGAGGCCATGCTGCGGGCCGGCCCGCAGGAGCAGATCCTGTTCCGCGTGGGCGTGGCGGACGTGGTGCCCAAGTCCATCGTCTACCGCCTGCTGGCACCGACCATGGAGCTGGACGACGTGCTGCGTATCAACTGCCGCGAGGACAAGCTCGAACGGCTGCTGGCCGACCTGGCGATCCAGCGTCTGGACTTGGTGATTTCCGACAGCCCCATGCCCGGCCACCTGGACATCAAGGGCTATAGCCAGAAACTGGGCGAGTGTGGGTTGAGCTTCTTCGCCACCCCGGCGCTGGCACAACGCCTGGAAGGCCCCTTCCCCGCCTGCCTGCAGGATGCGCCATTGCTTATCCCCGGGCAGGAAACCGTGGTACGCAGCCGCCTGCTGCGCTGGCTGGGTGAGCAGCAGGTGCAGCCACGGATCGTGGGCGAGTTCGATGACAGTGCCTTGATGCAGGCGTTCGGGCAGTCGGGCAGCGGCATCTTCGTCGCGCCCAGCGTGATCGCCGAGGAAGTGTGCCGCCAGTACGGCGTAGAGCTGATCGGGCAGACCGAGGCGGTGCACGAGTCGTTCTATGCCATTTCGGTGGAGCGCAAGGTCAAGCACCCGGGGATCGTGGCGATTACCGAGGGGGCGCGACGAGAGTTGTTTCATTGGTAGCAGGCAGATTTGACGCCCCCGCGTTTCAATGGTCATATGCCCGCCAGTTTCAGGTGCCCTGCGCCGCCGCGCGCAGGGTGAAACGGGAAGCCGGTGCGTCGTGTTGCCCACGACAAGTCCGGCGCTGCCCCCGCAACGGTAAGCGAGCGAACCCTTCGAGATACCACTGTGCACATGCATGGGAAGGTGAAGGTTTCATGCCCCTCGCAAGCCCGGAGACCGGCCTGGAGCTTCACTTGGCAACCCGCGGTGGGCGGGCGCAGGCCGGTATCCGTGCGTGCGCCTGCGTGCACGGTGCGCCTTTGCGTGTTTTCCACCGGGATCCATTCATTCCTGCAGTAGTGGAACGACATGTCCCGTATCTTCAAGCTTCACCCCCTGGCGGCCTGCCTGGCCGTATCCCTGCCGGCCCTGGCCGATGACCTTGACCGACAGCCACTGGCCCTGCCCTCCACGGCCATCACCGACACCCAAGGCAGCCACGCCATCGACCTGGCCACACCGACCCAGGCGGGCTCGCGCCTGGGCCTCAGCGCCCTGGAGACACCGGCCAGCACCAGCAGCATCAGCGCCGAGCAGATCCAGCAGCGCAACAACCTCACCGTGCAGGACGCGGTAACCCGCTCACCGGGCATCAGCTACATCGGCTCCCCGGGCGACGGCGGCACGGGTCTGTCCGCCCGCGGTTTTACCGGGCACAACTCGGTGATGACCTTGTTCGACGGCGCACGCCTGTACACCGGTGCCGGCACCCAGACGTTCCCGGTCGACCCGTGGATGGTCGAGCGCATCGATGTGATTCGCGGCCCGGCCTCGGTGCTGTATGGCGAAGGCGCCACCGGTGCGGTGGTCAACGTGGTCCCGAAAAAGCCGTTTGCCGGCGAGGTACGCAACCACCTGCGCCTGGGCTACGGTTCGTGGGACCGCCAGCAGCTCGGCCTGGACAGCGGCGGCAGCCTCGGCGAGCGCCTGAGCTACCGCCTGGCCCTGAACCAGCAAACCGGTAACGGTTGGGTCGACCGCACCCCGTCACGCAGCCTGGCGCTGAGCGCCGCGCTGCGCTTCGATGCCAGCGACGACCTCAGCTTCACCCTCGCCCACGACCGCGGCGATGCGCAGCCTGCCAACTACTACGGCACCCCGCTGATCGACGGCCACTACCGCAGCAGCCTGCGCAAGAAGAACTACAACGTGCAGGACGATGTGCAGCACTACGTCGATGAATGGACCCGCCTGAACACCGACTGGACGTTGAGCGACCACCTCAGCGCCAGCAACCAGCTGTACTACATCAAGAGCCACCGTCACTGGCGCAATGCCGAGGAGTACAGCTGGGATGCCGGGCGCCAGCAGCTGCTGCGCGGCAGCTACCTGCAGATCAAGCACAACCAGGAACAGTTCGGCGATCGCCAGGCCTTCACCCTCGACCACACGCTGTTCGGCCTGGCCAGCAAGACCGTGGTCGGCGCCGAGTACAACAAAGTCCGCTTCAACGTCGACAGCAACGCGCCCTACAACGATGTGGGCGGTGACTACGTCGACCCGTGGCAGCCACAACCGGGTTGGTTCCACAGCGCCTCGCCGCTGCGCCCGCAAACGCTGTCCACCACCCACACCTTTGCCCTGTTCGCCGAAAACCGCCTGCAGTTGAGCGATCGCCTGTCCCTGGTCACCGGCGTGCGCCGCGACCAGAACCACATCGTCCAGGAGAAACTGACCACCGACAGCCGCAGCGACCGCAGCCTGCAAGGGGGCAACTGGCGTGCCGGGCTGGTGTTTGCGGTCAGCGACGACCTGTCGCTGTATGGCCAGTACTCCACCAGCGAGGACGGGGTCGACAATCTCATCAGCCTCAGCGCCAACCAGATGCACTACGACCTGACCGAGGCCAGGCAGACCGAGGTGGGCCTGAAGCAGCGCTTCTGGGACGGGCGTGGCGAATGGACATTGGCGGCCTACCACATCGTCAAGAAGAAGTTGCTGGTGGATGACCCGGTCACCCACGAGAAGCAGCAGGCTGGCCAGCAGACGTCCGACGGCCTGGAGGCAACCCTGGAACTGGCGCTGGCGCACCAGTGGCAGGTGTCGGCCAACGCGGCGATCGTGCGCGCCAGGTATGACGACTTCGACGAAATGGTCGGCGGCGCGGCGCAGGACCGTGCGGGCAATCGCCCGGCCAATGTCCCGCGGCGTACCGCCAACCTGTGGCTGAGCAAAGGCTTCGGCCAGCGGCTGGAGGCCGGCATTGGCGCGCGCTATGTGGACGAACGATATGCCAATACCGCCAACACCCAGAGCGCCCCCGGCTACACCGTGGTCGATGCCGACATCGGCTGGCAGGTGTTGCCGGATGTGCGGCTGGGGTTGCAGTTGAACAACCTGTTCGACCGCGAGTATGTGCAGTCGGCGTTCAGTGGCCAGCAGTGGCTGATGGGGATGCCACGGTCGTACTTTGCGACGGTGGATTACAGCTTCTGACCTGAACTGCCTGCACCGGCCTCTTCGCGGGCTTGCCCGCTCCCACAGGTACTGCACAGATTTCAGAATGGGTGAAATTCCTGTGGGAGCGGGCAAGCCCGCGAAAGGGCCGGTACAGGTCCCACAAAAACAGTTACCAACTCACCATCATTTAGTTATAAGATAACGTTTCAGTTGACATCCATTCCTATCAGCGACCTCCCATGACAAGCGCCAGCGCCACCCCCACCCTGGTCACCCAGCGCCTGCAGAGCATCGATGCCCTGCGCGGCCTGGTGATCCTGTTCATGCTCCTGGACCATGTCCGCGAAACCTTCTTCCTGCACCGCCAGGTCAGCGACCCGATGGCGATCGATACCACCGAGCCTTCGCTGTTCTTCAGCCGCACCCTGGCCCACCTGTGCGCGCCGGTGTTCGTCATGCTGACCGGCCTGTCGGCCTGGCTGTACGGCGAGAAACACCAGGGCCGCGGCGATGTCTCGGCGTTCCTGTTCAAGCGCGGGCTGTTCCTGGTGGTGCTGGAATTCACCCTGGTCAACTTCGCCTGGACCTTCCAGCTGCCGCCCAGCGTCATCTACCTGCAGGTGATCTGGGCCATCGGCGTGAGCATGATCGCCCTGTCGCTGCTGATCTGGCTGCCACGTGCCGCCCTGATCACCCTGGGCGCAATCATCATCGCCGGCCACAACCTGCTCGACGGCCTGCACTTCGGCGCCGAATCCGCCCTGCATGTGCCATGGGCGATCCTGCATGACCGGGGTTGGCTGGAGTTCTCCGAAAACCTGCGCCTGCGCACCTCCTACCCGGTGCTGCCGTGGATCGGTGTCATCGCCCTGGGCTACGGCCTGGGCCCGTGGTTCGCCCGTGGCAGCGCGGCCGGCCAACGCCAGCATCGCCTGCTGCTGGCCGGGCTGATCGCGCTGCTGGGCTTTGTCGTGTTGCGCCTGGTCAACGGCTACGGCGAGGCGCCGTGGAGCGCTTACCCGACCGTCACGCAAACCCTGATGAGCTTCTTCAACATCACCAAGTACCCGCCGTCGCTGCTGTTCCTGGCCCTGACCCTGGGCTGTGGCCTGCTGTTGCTGCGCGCCTTCGAACGCGCCGGCCAGGCCCGCTGGATCAGTGCCCTGGCGGTGTTCGGCGCGGCACCGATGTTCTTCTACCTGCTGCACCTGTATGTGCTGAAGCTGCTGTACCTGGCCAGCGTGGCGCTGTTCGGCCGCAACCATGGCGACTACTTCGGCTTCGACGGCATCGCCGCGGTGTGGCTGGGGGCAGTGCTGCTGGCGGTTTCGCTGTACCTGCCGGTGCGCTGGTTCGCCCGCCTGAAGGCGCGGCGGCGCGACATCACCTGGCTGAAGTACTTCTGAAAAGCGTTTTCACCCGGCGGCACGATGGTCTACCATGCCGGCCGCCGGTTTCCACCACGGAATCAATAGGGAATCCCAGGCCCGCCAATTCGGGCCAAACGGAACTGCCCCCGCAACTGTAGGTGCCGAGCCTGCTCCATCGATGCCACTGGGCCACGAACCCGGGAAGGCCGGAGCCAGGCCATGACGCACCAGTCAGGAGACCTGCCGGCCTACATTCACCAACCGGCGGGGTGTCCGGGATTGGCCATCAGTGTTGCCCCTGCCGCCAGCGGGGGCTCGGCGATGCCTGTCCGTGCGTTCCTCACCCGAACTGTCCGATAGGAGATCGCCCAGCATGCTGCCCCGTTTTGCCACTCTGCTCGCCGGCCTCGGCCTCACCGGCCTGGCCCAGGCTGCTGCCACCCATTACCCGCTGACGGTCGACAACTGCGGCAAGCCGCAAACCTTCGCCCAGGCGCCGCAACGCACGGTCACCATTGGCCAGGCCGGTACCGAGATGCTCTACGCGCTGGGGCTGGGCGACAAACTGGCGGCCACTTCGCTGTGGTTCAACAACGTGCTGCCCGAGTACCAGGTGCAGAACGCCAAGGTGCCGCGCCTGGCCAACAACGAACCCAGCTTCGAGGCGGTAGTGGGCAAGCGCCCGCAACTGGTGACGGTGCAGTTCGAATGGATGGTCGGTGCCCAGGGCGTGGTCGGCACCCGCGAGCAGTTCGATGAACTGGGCATCCCCACCTACCTGCTGCCGTCGGACTGCGAAGGCAAGGACAACCTGGTGGGCGCCGATGGCACCCGCCTGCAGGCGTTCCAGGTCGACACTATCTACAAGAGCGTCAGCCAGCTGGCGGCAATCTTCGATGTGCAGGACCGTGGCACGGCCCTGAATGCCGAACTCAGAGGCCGCCTGGACAGTGCCAAGGCACAACTGGCCGACAAGGACCTGTCCGCCACCTCGGCGCTGTTCTGGTTCTCCAGCGCCGACCTGCACATCGACCCCTACGTGGCGGGCCGCCAGGGGGTCGCCGACTTCATGCTGCGCACCCTTGGCGTGCGCAACGTGGTCGAGTCCAGCGAAGAATGGCCGACCGTAGGCTGGGAAACCCTGGCCAAGGCCAACCCCACCTGGCTGATCATTGCCCGCATGGACCGCCGCCGCTACCCCGCCGACGACTACCAGAAGAAGCTGGCATTCCTGCGTAGCGACCCGGTAACGCGCAACATGGACGCGGTGAAGCACGATCGCATCATCATCCTCGACGCCGACGCCATGCAGGCCGGCATTCGCTTGTTCAGCGGCCTGCAGACACTGGCCACCGCCTTCGCCAGCGGCAAAGCAGCCCAGTGATGATGCGCCTGTTACCCTGCATCGCCGTTGCCCTGGCCGCTCTGTTGGCGGCCCTGCTGGCCGGCACCGCCATCGGCGAAACCAACCTGTCGCCCGGCGTGGTCGGCCAGGTGCTGGCCAACCACCTGTGGCAGGCCGGCTATCCGGTCGACCCGATCGACACCGGCATCGTCTGGAACTACCGCCTGCCCCGCACCCTGGTTGCTGCGGCCTGCGGCGCCGGCCTGGCCACCTGCGGCGTGATCCTCCAGGCACTGTTGCGCAACCCATTGGCCGAACCTTACCTGCTGGGGCTGTCTGCCGGCGCCTCGACCGGTGCGGTGCTGGTGGGCCTGCTGGGCTTCGGCAGCCTGGCGCTGAGCATGTCCGGCGGCGCCTTCATCGGCGCCCTGGCAGCGTTCGCCCTGGTACTGGTGCTGGCCCGGGCAGCCGGCCCCAGCAGCAACAATGCCCAGGTGATCCTTGCCGGGATCGCCGGCTCGCAACTGTTCAACGCCCTTACCGCCTTCCTCATCAGCATGTCGGCCACCGCCGAGCAGGCGCGCGGCATCCTGTTCTGGCTGCTGGGCAACCTCAGTGGCGTGCGTTGGCCTTCGGTGTGGCTGGCCGTGCCAGTTGTACTGTTCGGGCTGTTGGTGTGCCTGTGGCATCGCCGTGCCTTGGATGCCTTCACCTTCGGCGCCGACTCGGCGGCATCGCTGGGCATCCCGGTGCGGCGTACCCAGTTGTTGCTGATCAGCTGCGCGGCGCTGGTGACCGCCGTGATGGTTTCCATCGTCGGCGCCATCGGTTTTGTCGGGCTGGTGATCCCCCATGCCCTGCGCCTGCTGCTCGGCCCCGGGCACAGCCGCCTGCTGCCCGCCAGCGCACTGGGCGGGGCACTGTTCCTGATTGCCGCCGACATCCTGTCGCGCACCTTGATCCCTGGCCAGGTGATCCCCGTTGGCGTGGTCACCGCGCTGCTCGGCGCACCGGTCTTCGCGCTGATCCTGGTCAGCCGCCGGGGGCGCCCATGACGGTCATGACGGCGCTACAGCTGGCCCCCTTGAGTTGCCAGAACCTGGGGCTGCAACTGGCCGGCAACACCGTGCTCAGCGATATCGAACTGAGCGTTGTCGCCGGTGAAACCCTGGGCATTGTCGGCCCCAACGGCTCCGGCAAATCCTCGCTGCTGAAGGTGCTGGCCGGGCTGCGCAAGCCAGGCAGCGGCAGCGTGCAACTGCTGGGCGAACCGCTGGCACGGTTGCCCCGACGCCGTGTCGCCCAGGCCTTGGCGCTGGTCGAACAGCAGGCCGACACCCTCGATGCGATCAGCGTGTTCGATGCCGTTGCCCTGGGCCGCACCCCCTGGCTGTCGGCGCTGGCGCCGTTCTCCCGGGAGGACCGCGCGATCGTCGAGCAGGCCCTGGCCGACCTCGACGCCCTGCACCTGCGTACCCGCCTGTGGGGGTCGCTGTCCGGTGGCGAGCGCCAGCGCGTGCACATCGCCCGTGCCCTGGCACAGCGGCCGCAGGTGCTGCTGCTGGACGAGCCGACCAACCACCTGGATATCCAGCACCAGCTGAGCCTGTTGCAACAGGTGCAGGCCCTGCCGGTGACCACCCTGGTGGCCTTGCACGACCTGAATCAGGCGCTCACCTGCGACCGCGTCGCGGTGCTCGACAAGGGCCGCCTGGTCGCCCTCGGCAAACCGCTCGAGGTGCTTACACCCGAGCGCCTGCTGAACACCTTCGGCGTGCACGCCCATTACCTCATCGACCCCTTCGACGGCGCGCGCATCCTGCGTTTTCGCGCCCCCTGAACAGGAAGTTCTGCCCATGCCGCGCCCTGCCGTTTTGCTGCTCGCCAGCGCCCTGCTCGCGCCCCCTGCGCTGGCCGACTCCGCCCAGTCGCAAAGCAACGGTTTTGTCGAGGATGGCCGCTGGAGCCTGCTCAACCGCAGCGTATTCGACCAGCGCGACTACAAGCATGGCGGGCGCAACAGTGCCGGGCGCAACGCCTACAAGCCGCGCGATGAACGTAGCGGCAAGGCCGAGGAATGGGCCTATGGCCTGATGGGCACCTTCCGGTCCGGTTTCACCCAGGGGCTGATTGGTGTCGGGGTCGACGCCCACGCCTACCTGGGCGTGCAACTCGACAGCGGCGGCGGGCGCGTGGGCAAGGCACGCTTGCTCGGGGTGGATAACGAGGGGCACCCGAAGAACGAATACAGCCGTGCCGGCGCGGCGCTGAAACTGCGCATGTCCGATACCGTGCTGTCCTACGGTGAGCAACGGGTCAAGACCCCGGTGTTCAGTTCCTCCGACAGCCGCCTGCTACCCGAGACCGCGACCGGGTTCTTCCTCGACAGCACCGAGTTCGACCACCTCAGGCTGGTGGCCGGGCACTTCAACGAAAACGCCGACCGCAATGCTTCCAGCCACGACCAGGGCTTTGTGGTGAACTACTCCAATGGCCGCCAGGGCAACAGCTTCGATTTGGCCGGCGTGGTGTGGAACCCCGGCGCCGCCTTCAGCGGCAGCCTGTACACCTCACGCTACCAGGACAGCTGGAACCAGCATTACCTGGGCAGCACCCTCAACCATGCCCTGGATGAGCGACGCAGCCTCACCCTCGACCTCAACCTGTACCGCACCACCGACACCGGCAAGGCGCTGTCCGGGCACATCGACAACACCACCTGGAGCCTGGTCTCGCGTTACGACCACGGGCCGCACGGTTTCAGCCTGGGCTGGCAGCAGGTAGACGGCAACACGCCATTCGACTACGTGACGCGAGGGGCGATCTTCATTGCCAACGCGGTGCAGATGTCGGACTTCAACGCACCGAACGAGAAATCGTGGCAGGCGCGCTATGACCTGAACATGGGCGCCTACGGCGTACCGGGGTTGAACCTGACGGCGTTGTACGTGCGCGGGTTCGATATCGACGGCAGCCATGTCGACCCTGCGGGCGGGTATGCGTACCTGGGGTATGGCAAGGGGGGCAAGCATTGGGAGCGCGACCTGGAGGCACGGTATGTGGTGCAGAGCGGCAAGGCCAAGGGCACCGCGTTTTCGCTGCGGCATAACGTGCATCGGGGCAATACGGCACAGGCGGAGCTGGATGGGGACCAGATACGGTTGGCGGTGGAATGGCCGTTGGGGGGTGGGTTCTGATGCTCCGCGTTGCCTGAATGGGGCTGCTTTGCAGCCCATCGCGACACAAGGCCGCTCCTACAAGGGATTCGCATACAGATCTGGCCAAGCGCGATCCCTGTAGGAGCGGCCTTGTGTCGCGATGGGCCGCACAGCGGCCCCCAAAATCCATCAGGCAACCACAACTGCCGTATAATCGGCAGCACTCACTGCCCAACCAGGCCACGCCATGCCTCGCCTCCAGAAGTTGCTGCTGCCCCTGCTGCTGACTGCAGCCCTCACCGCCTGCGACCAGAAACCCTCCCGTGAAGAACAGATCCTGGCCCAGCTGCCGCTGCAGGATGCCTACACGCACAACATCGAGCGCATGGCCGCGCTGCTCGGCCGCACGCACCCGCAGCTGCCGCAGGCGACCATCCAGGACGTGCTGCGCAAGCACCTGACCGTCGAGGACCAGCGCCAGGACCTGTTCCGCCTGTACAGCGAAAAGAACTTCAGCGATGCCGAGTTCGCTACCATCGTCGAGGCCACCCAGGACCCGGCCAAGGCCCGTGCCCTGGAAGACACCGAGGCCGGCAAGCGCCTGAGCGAAAAGCTCACCGCCCTGATGCGCGAATCGGCCCGCGACGCGAAGGTGCAGGCCCTGGCCGAGCAGCGCATGCAGCAGGTGGAAGACGAACTGGACGCGCTGGAAAAGGCAGGCTCCTGAACGCGGTTCCCCACTGCGCTCATAAGGCGTAAGGTTGTTCCCATTTCGTAGCTGTTTTTCGATCACCCGAGGTCAGGATTGCCACACGCCAAGCACGGACTGCGCCTGGATCTACGCACACTCATTCTGGTGCTTTGCGCCCTTACCGCCGTGGTCATGCTGTGCGCCAGCTACTTCGCCAGCTACCGGGTGCAACGCCAACTGCTGATCGACCATGCCCTGGAAGCCAACCGGGTGTATGCGATGAAGCTGGCAAGCATCACCGAGACCTTTATCGACAACGCCTTGCAGCAGCTGTCGTTCAGCGCTGGTGTGCAAGGCCGCCAGCTGGGTGACGCTGTCGCCCTGCAGGCGGAGACCGAGCGTGTCCTGAGCCAGAGCATGGCCTTCAATTCCACGTTCGTGATCGATGCCAACGGGGTGCTGTTGGCGATTTCCCCCGCCCCTTTGCGGCACCTGGTCGGCAGCCACATGCATTCGCCCGGGGTCCAGGAGGCGCTACAGGCGCGCCGCCCACTGGTGTCGACGCCCTACATTTCGGCGGCCAACAACCTGGTGGTGGCGCTGTCGCAACCCATTTACGACAGCAACGGCCGCTACCTGGGGTATGTCGGCGGCAGCCTGTACCTGCGTGAACGCAACATCCTCAACAGCCTGCTGGGGGAGCATTTCTACAAGGATGGTTCCTACCTGTACGTGGTCGACCGCAACCGCCGTCTGCTGTATCACCCCGACAGCCAGCGCGTAGGGACGGTGGTTGAAGGCAATGAATTGATCGACCAGCTGGCGGGCCTGGGCAATGGTACCCGGCAATTGACCAACAGCCTCGGCGTGGAAATGCTCGCCGGATACGCCACCGTGCCCAGCGCCGGTTGGGGCGTGGTGGCGCAGCAGCCGCTGACCCAGACAGTGACGCCGCTTAGCCACCTGATCCTCAACGTGGTCGGCACCTCCGCACCGTTGGCGCTGGTGGGCAGCGTGCTGCTGTGGTGGCTGGCCATGACCATCGCCCGGCCGCTGTGGCAGCTGGCCGCCGGCGCCCGCTCGATGGACCGGGCCGGCACTGCCGAGCGCCTGCATCGGGTACCGGCCTGGTACTTCGAGGCGGCCGAGCTGAAGCGCGCGCTGCTGTTCGGGCTGAACCTGCTGCATGAACGCATCGGCCGGCTCAACCGCGACGCCCAGACCGACCCGCTGACCGGCCTGGGCAACCGCCGCAGCCTGGAGTTCAACCTGTCGTTGCTGGAAGCCGAGGGCCGGGCATTTGCGGCCATCGTGCTGGATGTCGACCATTTCAAGCGGGTAAACGACTGCCACGGGCACGAGGTGGGCGACCAGGTGCTGCGCCGGCTGGCGGAGCTGATGCGCCGCTGCTGCCGCGAGGGTGACCTGCTGTGCCGCACCGGCGGCGAGGAGTTCCTGATGCTGCTGCCGGGGGCCGGCCTGGACGTTGCGGCAGTGGTGGCCGAGCGGCTGCGGGTGACGGTGCAGGATACGCCAGTGGAGCCGGTGGGGGCGGTGACCGTTTCGCTGGGGGTGGCGCATTGGGATGGCGAGACCGAGAGCGAACCGGGGGATGCGTTGAGCGAGGCTGACCGGGCGCTTTACCGGGCCAAGCAGGAGGGGCGCAATCGGGTGGTTGTTGCCTGAGCGTCTTGCTTCGCCTGTACCGGCCCTTTCGCGGGCACGCCCGCTCCCACAGGAACTCTGCTGCCCTTGAGGGTGGCGCATGACCTGTGGGAGCGGGCATGCCCGCGAAAGGGCCGGTACAAACAATAATGAATGCGCAGGCTGTAACATTCCTTGTCATAAAACTGTCTTGTTCCAGTCATAGGATTGACCCCAACCTGACATTTTCACTTCATGGATGAGCGTCTAATGCGTCGTGTGGTTTTCAATCAGAAAGGTGGCGTCGGAAAGTCCAGCATCGCCTGCAACCTTGCCGCCGCCAGTGCCGCCGAAGGCTACCGGACCTTGCTGGTCGACCTCGACCCGCAGGCCAATGCCACCTACTACCTGACCGGCCTGGTCAATGACGCCATTCCTTCCGGCATCGCCGATTTCTTCCGCCAGACCTTGTCGCCAGTCACCGCTGCCGGCAAGAAGCACCGGGTGGCGATCACCGAAACCCGCTACAGAAACCTGCACCTGGTGACCGCCAGCCCCGACCTCAGCGACCTGCAAGGCAAGCTGGAGAGCAAGTTCAAGATCAACAAGCTGCGCAAGCTGCTGGTGGAACTGGGCGAGGACTACGAGCGGATCTACATCGACACCCCGCCGGCGCTAAACTTCTATACCTTCAGCGCGCTGGTGGCGGCCGAGCGGCTGTTGATCCCGTTCGACTGCGACAGCTTTTCGCGCCAGGCCCTGCACTGCATCATGGCCGAGGTCGAAGAACTGCGCCAGGACCACAACCCGGCGTTGGAGGTGGAAGGTGTGGTGGTCAACCAGTTCGCCGGGCGCACCGCGCTGCACCAGACCCTGGTCGAGCAATTGCGCGGCGAAGGCATGCCGGTGCTGCCGGTGTACCTGAGCAGTTCGATCAAGATGCGTGAATCGCACCAGGCCTCGGTGCCGCTGGTGCACCTGGCGCCGCGGCACAAATTGGCGCTGGAGTTTGTTGATTTGCTGGATGTACTGGAGCGTGCGGCCTGACAGAACCCTGGGGGCGCTTTGCGCCCCTTTCGCGACGCAAGGCCGCTCCTACAAGGGATCGCGTCAATTGCAGCCCCAAAATAACAAGCCCGAAGCACTACCCGACCTTTCATCCGGATGGTAGATTCGCCGCCATGAAAACCACCCGGCATACCCGCACGCTGACCGCCTGGACGCTCTACGCCAGTGTCCTGTTCAGCCTGGTTCTGTGCGGCCTGCACCATGGCCAGATGGGTGGCCTGCGCCTGGCCGGCCTGGAAGGCGGTTTCTGCTCGATCAACAGCGAACACGGCGTTGCCATCGACCTGGATGGCGCCGGCGGCGACCAGCACATGGCCCAGCTCGACTGCCCGGTGTGCTCCTCGTTCGGCCTGGCCGTGCCGCTCAGCAGCAGCGGCTGGTCGTTCACCCCGGCGCAAGCCGTGGCCACATCGCCCATCGTGGTGCGCAGCTGGGCGCAACCGCCGCCGCGCTATCAACGCCCCGCCCTCAACCCCCGCGCCTCCCCCGTCGCTTTCCCCGCAGCCGTACTTCATTTCGCCTGACCTCAGCCGGGCGCGCCTGACTGCGCGCGCTCGCGGTCAGCCATGACCTTTGCGTGGAAGACACACCAACATGCTTCGCAAAACCTCCCTGGTGCTCCTCATGGGCACCTGCAACCTTGCCTGGGCGGATGCTGCCCCGGTGGAACTGAGCGCCACCACCATCAACGGTGAACACGACGCCGCCAGCGGCGTGCAACTGGACGAACCGATCCGCACCGGCTCGCGCCTGGGCCTCACCGCGCGGGAAACGCCGGCCTCGGTCAGTGTCTCGGACCGCCGCCTGATCGAGGAGCGCGGCGCCAAGGACAGCCAGGATGTGATCAACGCCATGACCGGCGTCAATGCCTCGGCCAACCCCGGCTTTGGCGGCTTCGTCGCCTACCGCGGCTTCACCCAGAACCAGGTTACCCAGTTGTACAACGGCATCAACCTGGGCTACAGCAGCGCCACCCGGCCAGTGGATGCCTGGGTGCTCGACCGCGTCGAACTGATCGGCGGGCCATCGTCGTTCCTGCATGGTGCGGGCGCGGTGGGCGGCTCGATCAACTACATCACCAAGTTGGCCAGCCGCGATCAGCAGACCATCGACGGCCGTATCCGCCATGGCAGCTTCGACGACAGCGAAGTGGCGTTCGGCATCAACCAGGCACTGGCCAGCAACCCCGCCGATGCCCGCCACTTCATGCGCCTGGACTTCAGCCGCGGGCAGGGCAACGGCTACATCGACCGCAACGAACGGCACACCGACAGCCTGGCCTTCTCGTTGCTGAGCGACCTCACGCCCAACCTCACTCACACCCTGGCCCTGGAGTACCAGGAAGACCGCGAAGACAGCCCTTACTGGGGCTCGCCGATCCTGCCCGGGCGCAGCACGATGAAGATCGACAACAGCCGCCGCTTCGAAAACTACAACGTCGGCGACGGCCGCTATGAGCAGCGGGTACGCTGGCTACGCTCGATCCTCGACTACCAGCTCAGCGACAGCACCAGCGTGCAGAACACGCTGTACCACTACAACGCCCAGCGCGATTACCGCAACCTCGAACGCTACAGCTACACCGACGATGGCAGGGTACGACGCAGCAGCCCTTACCTGCAGCGCCACGACCAGAACCTGCTGGGCGACCGCATCGAGCTGCGCCACGACAACCAGCTGTTCGGCCTGGCCAGCCAGTGGTCGCTGGGGCTGGAGTACTCGCGCATGCGCCAGACCCTCTACCCCACCTCGAGCAGCTGGAGCGATGTGGTCGATGCCGAGCACTTCGACCCCGGCAGCTTCGACGACATCCCCGGAGTGAATGCCGGCCTGACCAAGCAACGCCGCCACGAGGTGACCAACCGCGCGGTGTTTGCCGAAAACCGCCTGCAACTCACCGAGCGCCTGGCCCTGCTGACCGCCCTGCGCTACGACTACCTGGACATGCAGGTGACCAACTACGGCGCGGTAACGCCAACCTCGCCGGCGTTCTTCGAACGGCGCTGGGAACCGCTTTCCGGGCGTATCGGCCTGACCTACGCGCTGACCCCGTCCGCCAGCGTCTATGCGCAGTACAGTACCTCTGCCGACTTGCCGGCCGGCTCGCTGGCGGCAGCGACCTATTCCAACGTCGGGCTGTTCGACCTGTCCAAGGGCGAGCAGTGGGAAGTGGGCAGCAAGTTCGACTTTCTCGACGGGCGCGGCGCGGCCACGCTGGCGCTGTACCAGATCGTGCGCAAGGACTTTGCCGTGCGCGACTCCAACGACGCCAACCTCACGGTCCAGGCCGGGCAGCAGACCTCACGCGGTGTCGAGTTGTCCGGGCGCCTGCAGGTGACGCCGAAGCTGCTGGCCGAGGCCAACTATGCCTATGTCGATGCGCACTACGACGAGTTCAACGAGGCGGTCAACGGCGTGTCGGTATCGCGCAAGGGCAACGCACCGGTGAACGTACCGGCCAACGTCGCCAACCTGTGGCTGAGCTACAGCCTGACCCCGGCGTGGTCGGTGGGGGCAGACGGTCGCTACGTGGGCTCGGTGTATGCCGACAACGCCAACAGCCTCAAGGCCCCGGCGTACACCCTGTTCGGCGCGTTCGCCCGCTACCGGCTGGATGAACACACCACGCTCACCGGGCGGGTACGCAACCTGACCGACGAGGTGTATGCCAAGCAGGCCTACAACAGCCAGTACTACATGGGGCCGCCGCGTGCCTTCGAACTGGCGCTGGACATGCGTTTCTGAGCGCATGGCCCTATCGCCGGCAAGCCAGCTCCAACAGTTACTGCACAAGCCTAGAGTGCGGTGCAAATTCTGTGGGAGCTGGCTTGCCGGCGATAGGGCCACCAGGGGCAGCCCATCACGTTCGGTTGAATCAGGTATCCCGAGGTCGCCCTCGACAAAGCGTCCTCCAGCACCCGGCGATCTACTGGCAAGCACAACAATGATGGCGCGGCCCGACCGCGCCACTTTCATCATGCCTGCCAATGGAACCGGAGAGCACTCGCATGCCCACACCTCACGAGGTATCCCCCGCCACCCTGCGCCGGGTGATCGCCGCCTCGGCCATCGGCAATTTCGTCGAATGGTTCGACTTCGCCGTCTACGGCTTTCTCGCTACCCTGATCGCCAGCCAGTTCTTCGCCAGCGAAGACGCCAGCGTGGCCTTGCTCAAGACCTTTGCGGTGTTCGCCGTGGCGTTCGCCCTGCGCCCGCTGGGCGGCATCGTGTTCGGCGCGCTGGGTGACCGCCTGGGGCGCAAACGCATCCTGTCGCTGACCATCCTGCTGATGGCCGGCTCCACGACCCTCATCGGCCTGCTGCCGACCTACGCCAGCATCGGCCTGGCAGCCCCCGCGCTGCTGACCCTGGCGCGCTGCCTGCAGGGCTTTTCCGCCGGTGGCGAGTATGCCGGGGCCTGCGCCTACCTGATGGAGCATGCGCCCAACGACAAGCGCGCCTTCTATGGCAGCTTCGTGCCGGTGTCGACCTTTTCCGCCTTTGCCTGCGCGGCAGTGATCGCCTATGGCCTGGAAGCCAGCCTGTCGGCCGAGGCGATGAACGCCTGGGGCTGGCGCATCCCGTTCTTGATCGCCGCGCCGCTGGGGCTGGTCGGCCTGTACCTGCGCTGGCGCATGGAAGAAACCCCGGCGTTCCGCGAAGCCATCGCCCAGGGCAAGGAGCATGAACATTCGCCGCTCAAGGAAACCCTGCGCAACCATGGCCGGGCGATCCGCAACCTGGGGGCCTTCATCTCGCTGACCGCGCTGTCGTTCTACATGTTCACCACCTACTTCGCCACCTACCTGCAACTGGTCGGCAACCTGACCCGCGCGCAATCGCTGCTGGTAACCACCGTGGCCCTGCTGTTCGCCGCGGTCGGCTGCCCGCTGGCCGGGGCGTTCTCGGACCGCGTCGGGCGGCGCAAGACCATCGGCTTTACCTGCCTGTGGGTGATGCTGTGCGTGTTCCCGGCGTACTGGCTGGCCAGTTCCGGCTCGATGTCCGGTGCGCTGCTGGGGGTGATCCTGCTGGCGGTGGGGGCGTTGTGCAGTGGCGTGGTCACGGCGGCATTGCTGTCGGAAAGCTTCCCTACCCGCACCCGCTATACCGCTTCGGCAATTACCTACAACGTGGCCTATACACTGTTTGGCGGCACCGCACCGCTGGTGGCGACCTGGCTGATCGGGCAGACCGGCAGCAGCCTGGCACCGGCGTTCTACCTGGTGGTGATTGCACTGGTGGCGTTGGTGGGTGGGTTGGCGTTGCCGGAGACTTCGCGGATTTCGTTGCATGATGAGGCTGGGGGCGACGGTGCAAGGACTGGGGCTCGTCGTACCGTTTAGGATTTTGGGGCCGCTGTGCGGCCCATCGCCGGCAACACCAGCAAGGTCAGTGCGGTGGACGACAGAATCCCGCCAATCACCACGGTCGCCAGCGGCCTTTGCACCTCGGCCCCGGTCCCGGTCGCCAAGGCCATCGGGATGAACCCCAGCGACGCCACCAGTGCCGTCATCAGCACCGGCCGCAAGCGCGTCAGCGCGCCCTCCTCGACCGCTGCCCGCAGCGTGCGCCCTTCCTCCCGCAGGCCACGGATAAAGGCGATCATCACCAGCCCGTTGAGCACCGCCACCCCCGACAAGGCAATGAACCCCACGCCAGCGGAAATGGACAACGGAATATCCCGCAACCACAGCGCCAGCACCCCGCCGGTAAGGGCGAACGGGATGCCGGTGAACACCAGCAGGCCATCCCTGAGGTTGTTGAACATCATCAGCAACAGCGCCATGACCAGCAGCAAGGCCACCGGCACCACCACCTGCAGGCGCTCGGCCGCCGACTGCAGCTGCTCGAACTGGCCGCCCCAGCGGGTCCAGTAACCCGGCGGTATCTGCACCTGCTCGATCAACGTCTGCTCGGCCTCCTCGACGAACGAACCCAGGTCGCGCCCACGCACGTTGGCACTGACCACCACCACCCGCTTGCCATCCTCGCGGCTGACCTGGTTCGGCCCCAGCTGCAGGTTCAGCGTGGCGACCTGCGACAGCGGGATGAAGCCTATTTGCCCGGCACCCGCAGCAGCACTGGCCGGCACCGGAATCAGCAGGCTGCCCAGCCCGTCGACATCGGTGCGCAGGGTTTCCGACAGGCGCACCACCATGTCGAAACGGCGGTCACCTTCGTACAACGTGCCGGCCGTGCGGCCACCCACGGCAATGGCAATGGCGTCCTGCACATCACCCACGTTGAGGCCATGGCGGGCCGCCTTGTCGCGGTCGATATCGATGGTCAGCACCGGCAGGCCGGTAGTCTGTTCGACCTTTACCTCGGACGCGCCCGGCACGCCTTGCAGGCTGCTGGCGATCTGCGCGGCTGTGCGGTTGAGCACATCCATGTCATCACCGAACAGCTTCACCGCCACATCGCTGCGCACCCCGGAAATCAGCTCGTTGAAGCGCAGCTGGATCGGCTGCGACAGCTCGTGGTTGCTGCCCGGCACGCTGGCGGCGGCACGTTGTACCTCGGCGATCAGCTCATCACGCGGCTTGCCCGGGTCGCCCCATTGCTCACGCGGACGCAGCATCACATAGGCGTCGGAAATGTTCGGCGGCATCGGGTCGGAGGCGATCTCGGCGGTGCCGGTGCGGGCGAACACCCGCTGCACTTCCGGCACCTGGGCGATGATCGCCTGCTCCAGGCGCTGCTGCATGTCGACCGACTGCGACAGGCTGGTACCCGGCACCCGCAGGGCCTGCAGGGCGAAGTCGCCTTCGCTGAGGCTGGGGATGAACTCGCTGCCCATGCGGCTGGCCATAACCCCGGACAACAACACCAGGGTAGCGGCGCCAGCGAACGCCAGCTTGCGCCGGCCCAGCACCCAGGCCAGCACCGGGGCATAGCGCTGACGCGCCGTGCGCATTACCAGGCCTTCCTCTTCCTTGACCTTGCCGGTGACGAACAGGGCAATGGCCGCCGGCACGAAGGTAACCGAGAGGATCATGGCACCAAGCAGGGCGATGACCACGGTAAAGGCCATAGGGTGGAACATCTTGCCCTCCACCCCGGTCAGGGCAAAGATCGGCAGGTACACCACCATGATGATCAGCTGGCCATAGATCAGCGGCCGACGCGCCTCACGGGCGGCAGCGAACACTTCATGGAAGCGCTCGGTGCGGGTCAGCATGCGGCCATGGCGTTGCTGGGCGTGGGCCAGGCGGCGGATGGCGTTCTCCACGATCACCACCGCGCCGTCGACGATGATGCCGAAGTCCAGTGCGCCCAGGCTCATCAGGTTGGCGCTGACCTTGTTGCTGAACATGCCGGTGAAGGTGAACAGCATCGACAACGGAATGACCATGGCGGTGATCAGCGCAGCGCGGATGTTGCCCAGGAACAGGAACAACACGGCGATGACCAGGATGGCACCTTCGACCAGGTTCTTCTTCACCGTGGCGATGGCCTTCTCCACCAGGTTGGTGCGGTCGTACACCGTCACCGCGACCACGCCCTTGGGCAGGTTGCGGTTGATCTCGACCAGCTTGGCGGCAACCGCCTGTGACACCGTGCGGCTGTTCTCGCCAATCAGCATGAACACCGTGCCCAGCACCACTTCCCGGCCGTTTTCGGTGGCCGCGCCCGAGCGCAGCTCTTCGCCCAGGCCGACCTGGGCAACATGGCTGACGCGGATTGGCGTGCCATCGACACTGGAGATGACGATGTTGGCGATGTCCTCGGCCGACGCCACCTGGCCTGGCGCGCGAATCAGCAACTGCTCGCCATTGCGCTCGATGTAACCGGCGCCGACGTTGGCGTTGTTGCGCTCCAGCGCCGCGATCAGGTCGTTGAGGGTGAGTTTGTAGGCCGCCAGGCGCTTGGGCTCCGGCGCAATCAGGTACTGCTTGGCATGGCCGCCGATGCTGTTGACCTCGGCCACCCCGGGCACGTTGCGCAGCTGCGGCTTGATGATCCAGTCCTGAATCACCCGCAAGTCGGTCGGGGTGTAGGGCGTGCCGTCTTCCTTCAGCGCGCCCTGCTCGGCTTCCACCGTCCACAGGAAGATTTCACCCAGCCCGGTGGAAATCGGCCCCATGCCCGCTTCGATGCCGTCGGGCAACTGCTCACGCGCCACTTGCAGGCGCTCGTTGACCAGTTGGCGGGCGAAGAACAGGTCGGTGCCGTCGTCGAAAATGACCGTGACCTGCGACAGGCCCGAACGCGACAGCGAGCGGGTCTGCTTGAGCCCGGGCAGGCCGGCCATGGCGGTCTCGATGGCGAAGGTGATGCGCTGCTCGGTCTCCAGCGGCGAATAGCCGGGTGCGGCGGTATTGATCTGCACCTGGACGTTGGTGATGTCCGGTACAGCGTCGATCGGCAGTTTCTGGTAGCTGTGGATACCCACCGCGGCCATCAGGACCACGGCCAGCATCACCACCAGGCGCTGCTCGATGGCGAATTGGATCAGGCGTTCGAACATGCAAGCGTCCCCGTGATCAATGGCTGTGCTCGGCCGAGCCTTTGCCCAGTTCGGACTTGAGGACAAAGCTGCCGGCAGCGGCCACCTGGGTTCCGGCGGCAAGGCCGGTGGTGATTTCCACCTGGCCGGCGTCGCGGCGGCCGGTCTTCACCGGGCGGGCCTCGAAGCCTTCCTCGGTACGGGCAAACACCACGGTCTGCTCCTCCCAGGTTTGCAGGGCGCTTTGCGGTACCACCACGGCGGCGTTGAAGCGTTCGACGCTGACCGCGACATTGACGAACAGCCCGGGGCGCCAGGCACCGTTGGGGTTGGCAAGCGTGGCGCGGACAGTGGCGGCACGGTTCTGCTCGCCGAGCAGGCTGCCGACATAATTGACCTTGCCCTCGACCTGGGCGCCCAGGTCCGGCGCGCTGACCGTGACATTGCGGCCGGTGGTCACCTTGTCCAGGTCGCGCGGGGCGACGGCGAAGGTGGCCCAGACCCGGCTCAGGTCAGACAGGGTGAAGGCATTGCTGGTCTCATCGACCACCTCGCCCACGGTCAGGTGCTTTTCCACCACCACTGCATCGAACGGCGCGCGCAGTTCATAGCGGTTGCCGGCGCCGGCCGGGCCCACGGCGGCGACTTTCTGCCGGGCGTTGGCCAAGGCAATCTCGGCTTCCTGCAACGCCTGACGGGCCTGCAGGTAATCCTGCTCGGCACTGATGCGTTCCTGCCACAGCTGCTGTTCGCGCTGGAAGGTCAGGCGCGCCAGTTCCAGGCGGCGCTGGGCAGCCTGTTGTTCGCTGCGCAGGTCGGAAATCTGCTGGCTGGCGATTACCGCCAGCACCTGACCACGCTTGACCGCCTGGCCCAGCTCGGCTTGCACCGACTCGACCACACCGGGCACGCGTGGCACGACGTGGGCGGTACGGTCCTCGTCGAAGCGGATTTCACCCGGGAAGCTGATGGCGGTGCCCAGTTCACGAGGGCCGGCATCAACCAGTTGCACACCGGCAGCTTCGATCTGGGCGATGGACAGGTGCAGCTTGCCCTCCTCTTCTTCGTGGCCTTCGCCGGCCTGTTCCTCGCCGTGGCCGTGGCTGTCTTCGCCGTGGTCGTCGTGCCGGGCTTCAGTGCCTGACGCGTTGCCGAGGTTGCCGGTCCAGGCCAGGCCACCCAGGCCAAGCGCGGCAATGGCGGCAGCCAGAAGGGCTATCTTGCGTGGATTAGTCATTGTTGCTCCTGCTGTTCAATTTGTTGCTCAGCCCATCGAGGTCGCCATAGATCCGCTCGACCTGCGCCCGCGCGTCGGTCGCCGAGGCCAGCGCCTCGAGGTACAGCCCGCGCGCCTCGATCAGCGTGCGCTGGGCGTCGAGCACATCGAGAAAGGCGAACTTGCCCATTTCGAAACCGCGTGTGGCGGTGTCCACGGCCTGCTGGGCAGAGGGCAGGATGGTGCGGTCATAGGCCTGCACTTCCTGCATGGCCGTGGCCCACTGGCTGACGGCGCTGCGGGTTTCACTGCGCAGGCGCAGCTCCACGGCGTTGCGCAGGTCACGCGCCTGGTCGGCACGGCGGGCCGCGGCCAGCACGTTGCCCTGGTTGCGGTCGAACAGCGGCAAGGGCATCGACAGGCCCACCACATTGACCCGCTCGCGGTCTTCGCGGCTGTACTGGCTGCCAAGGCTGACGGTGAGGTTGGGAATGCGCAGGGCCTTTTCCGAACCCAGGGACGCTTCGCCGCGCTCGACCTGGGCGGCGGCCAGGCGCCATTCAGCCGTTTGCTCGACCTGGTCGAGCAGAGCGTCGGCGCTGGGCGCATCACCGGGGGACAGGTTGGCGGCCTGCAACTGGTCGAAGCTTGCCAGCGGGCTGCCGGTCAACCGTGCCAGGGCCTGGTAAGCCACACTGCGCTGGGTTTGCGCACGGCGCACTTCGGCCTGGGCCTGGGCCAACTGCACCTGGGCCCGGGTGGCCTCCACTGGCGATGACTGGCCAGCGGTCACCCGCCCCTGCACCACTCGCAGCCCACGCTCGGTCAACGCCTGCGATTGCTGCGCCAGCTCCAGCGCGGTCTGCGCGCGCAGGGCCGCGTGGAACGCCTGCACCACATCGGCGCGCAAGCCGTTGCGCTGGCGCTCCAGGTCCAGCTGGGCAATGGTCTGGCCGGCACCGGCCACGGCGATGCGTGCACCGCGCTTGCCGCCCAGCTCCAGCGGTTGGCTGAGGGTGACAGTGGTGGTGCTGGTGTCACGGCGGGTGTCCTCGACCTCCCAGGACAGCTCCGGGTTGGGGATCAGCCCGGCCTGGCGCCGCTCGCCATCGGCAATGCCGATTTCCCGGCCGGCCGCGGCCAGCTCCGGGTTCTGGGCAAAGGCGGCGTCAAGCGCCTGGGGCAGGCTCAGGCTCTGGCTGGCCTGGGCGCTGGCGGCAACAGCCAGCAACAGGCAGAGCAAGGCGGTCTTGCGGGGGATGGGCACGAAACAGATCCTCGTCGGCGAGCTTTGGCGAGGGACTGTAGAAAGCCGCGCTTATCGGGGCGGTGGCGGGAAAATTACAATTTTGTAATCAAGCTGCAGGCGACAAAGCTGGAGCCCTATGGAGTTCCTGTGGGAGCTGGCTTGCCGGCGATAGGGCCGGTACAGGCGATATCAAGTTCGATAATCGCCCACTTTCCCGGTACAGCAGTTTAGTCCAATTGACTAAACTAACCAGTCGGTACAAAACTAGACGCATCCAACAACAACAAAGCGATGCCCGTCATGAAGCCCCTCATTCTCGTGCTCAACGGCCCCAACCTGAACATGCTGGGCACCCGCGAGCCTGCCCAATATGGCCACGAAACCCTCGCCGACCTGGCCCAGGGCTGTGCCGATACCGCCCATGCCCACGGCCTGGAAATCGAATTCCGCCAAACCAACCACGAAGGCGAACTGATCGACTGGATCCATGCCGCCCGTGGCCGCTGCGCCGGCATCGTGATCAACCCCGGTGCCTGGACCCATACCTCGGTGGCCATCCGCGATGCCCTGGTGGCCAGCGAAGTGCCGGTAATAGAGGTGCACCTGTCCAACGTGCACAAGCGCGAACCGTTCCGTCACCTGTCGTTCGTATCATCCATCGCCGTCGGGGTCATCTGCGGCCTGGGCAGCCATGGCTACCGCATGGCCATCAGCCACTTCGCCGAAATGTTGCAGGAGCACAACGCATGAGCCAGCAAGCCATCCTCGCCGGCCTGATCGGCCGCGGCATCCAGCTGTCGCGCACCCCTGCCCTGCACGAACACGAAGGTGATGCCCAGGCGCTGCGCTACCTGTATCGGCTGATCGATGCCGACCAGCTGCAACTGGACGACAGCGCCCTGCCCGGCCTGCTCGACGCCGCCCAGCACACCGGTTTCACCGGGCTCAACATCACCTATCCGTTCAAGCAGGCGATCCTGCCACTGCTCGACGAACTGTCGGACGAAGCCCGCGGCATCGGCGCGGTGAACACCGTGGTGCTCAAGGACGGCAAGCGGGTCGGCCACAACACCGACTGCCTGGGCTTTGCCGAAGGCTTGCGCCGTGGCCTGCCTGATGTGGCACGGCGCCAGGTGGTGCAGATGGGTGCCGGTGGTGCCGGTTCGGCCGTGGCCCATGCCCTGCTGGGTGAAGGGGTCGAGCGGCTGGTGCTGTTCGAAGTGGACGCGGCCCGTGCACAGGCACTGGTGGACAACCTGAATGCCCACTTCGGTGCCGGGCGCGCCGTGGTCGGCAACGACCTGGCCACGGCCCTGGCCGAGGCGGACGGGCTGGTCAACACCACACCGGTGGGCATGGCCAAGCTGCCGGGCACACCGCTGCCGGTGGAGTTGCTGCATGCGCGCCTGTGGGTGGCGGAGATCATCTACTTCCCGCTGGAGACCGAACTGCTGCGCGCCGCCCGGGCGCTAGGCTGCCGCACCCTGGATGGCAGCAACATGGCCGTGTTCCAGGCGGTGAAGGCGTTCGAGCTGTTCAGCGGGCGCCAGGCGGATGCGGCGCGGATGCAGGCGCACTTTGCCAGTTTCACCTGACAGACAAGTGTCGGCTTCTTCGCGGGCTTGCCCGCTCCCACAGGTGCTGCGCAAATTTCACTGATTACGCAAATCCCTGTGGGAGCGGGCAAGCCCGCGAAGAGGCCGGCACAGACAACTCACCCTTTCTCATCCAGCAACGCCTGTATCACCTGCTCCTGCCCACCATAATCCCCCTCGCCAAAGTGCACATGGCGCACCTGCCCCTTGCGGTCGACAAAGTAATGCGCCGGCCAGAACTGGTTGCCCCAGGCGTTCCACACCTTGTAGTCGTTATCCACCGCCACCGGGTAAGCGATCCCCAGGCTGGCTACCTTGTCACGCAAGGTGCCTACATCGTGCTCGTAGTCGTACTCCGGGGTGTGCACGCCGACCACCACCAGGCCCTGGTCGGCATAGCGCCGCGCCCATTCGTTCACGTGCGGCAGGCTGCGCCGGCAGTTGATGCAGTCCCAGGTCCAGAAGTCCACCAGCACCACCTTGCCCTTGAGCCCGGGGCCATCCAGCGGCGCCGAGTTCAGCCACTGGCTGGCGCCGGACAGCGACGGCATGGCACCGTAGCTGTCGCGGGCCATCAGGTGCCCGGCCAGGCCCAGGCCGGCCAGCGCCAGGGCAATGCCGCCAACCTTCAACAACAAGCGGCGATCAATTCTCATGGCAACCGCCGGTGGCGTAGGTGCGGTACTGCACGCTCTGCTGCTGGCCCTTGGAGTCGAGGTAGTCCATGCGGGTGTTCACCAGGCCGCAGGCGTCGCTCTGGTCATCCTGTATCGACAGCACTTTCTTCACATCCAGGTGGTCACCGTAGCGGTACTGCATGACCCCGGTATCGTCCATCGGCATCGTGGAGGCCTGGGCGGCAATGGCGCCAAAGCTGAGCACGGCGAACAGGCTGGCACGGGCGAAGGTAATGAAGTTCATGGCATCTCTCCTGTGTAACGCTTGAGGGTGGGGAGTTGTGCTCCCCGGTCGAGAGCCATTTCACGCCGGCCAGGTATCCCGTATGTGTCGCCCGAAGCTGTGATGTGCTTCCTCCTGTGTCTGTACACATGCCAGATACACTGCAATACAAACCCCCGCAGGCAAGCGCGAATGCGCTCGGTACACTGCGCCCATCCCCTCTTGCACAGGAACGCAGCGCATGGAACACGTCGATCACATCCTGATCGTCGACGACGACCGCGAAATCCGCGAACTGGTCGGCAACTACCTGAAGAAGAACGGCCTGCGCACCAGCATCGTCGCCGACGGCCGGCAGATGCGCGCCTTTCTAGAAGCCAACAGCGTCGACCTGATCGTCCTGGACATCATGATGCCCGGCGACGACGGCCTGCTGTTGTGCCGCGAGCTGCGCGCCGGCAAGCACCGCAACACCCCGGTGCTGATGCTGACCGCCCGCAACGACGAAACCGACCGCATCATCGGCCTGGAAATGGGCGCCGACGATTACCTGACCAAGCCGTTCTCGGCCCGCGAACTGCTGGCCCGTATCAACGCCGTGCTGCGCCGCACGCGCATGCTGCCGCCCAACCTGACCATCAGCGAAAGCAGCCGCCTGCTCGGCTTCGGCCAGTGGCGGCTGGACACCACCGCGCGCCACCTGCTCGACAGCGAAGGCACCCTGGTAGCCCTGAGCGGTGCCGAATACCGCCTGCTGCGGGTGTTTCTCGACCACCCGCAGCGGGTGCTCAGCCGTGAGCAGTTGCTCAACCTGACCCAGGGCCGCGAAGCCGACATCTTCGACCGCTCCATCGACCTGCTGGTCAGCCGCCTGCGCCAGCGCCTGGGTGACGACGCCCGCGAACCCAGCTGCATCAAGACCGTGCGCAGCGAGGGCTACGTGTTCTCGCTGCCGGTGCAACTGCTCGAGTCGCCATCATGAAGTGGCCACGTACCCTGGCCTCGCGCCTGGCACTGATCTTCTTCACCGGCCTGGTGCTGGCCTACGGCCTGTCGTTCGGCCTGCAAGCGTACGAGCGCTACATCAGCAGCCGCTCGATGATGCTCAGCACCCTGGAGCAGGACGTGGCCACCTCGGTGGCCATCCTCGACCGCCTGCCCGCGGCCGAGCGCGCCGCCTGGCTGCCGCGCCTGGAGCGGCGTACCTACCGCTACCGGCTGGACCAGGGCCTGGCGGGCGAAGCCATGCCGACCAGCGACCCGCCCATGGCCGCCGACTCTATCGTCAAGGCCATTGGCGCCGACTATCGCCTTTCCTTCCAGGAAATCCCCGGCCCGAACGCGCACTTCCAGGCACACCTGACCCTGGCCGATGGCGCACCGCTGACCATCGACGTCACCCCATCGCCGGTCCCGGTGGCACGTTGGCTGCCCGTGGTGTTGCTGATCCAGTTGGCCGTGCTGTTGCTGTGCACCTGGCTGGCGGTACGCCTGGCGATCGGCCCGCTGACCCGCCTGGCCCGTGCGGTGGACAACCTCGACCCGGACAAGCCTGGCGTGCAGCTGGATGAAAGCGGCCCGCGCGAGGTGCGCTACGCCGCCGTGGCCTTCAATGCCCTGCAGGCGCGCATCGCTGCCTACCTCAAGGAACGCATGCAGTTGCTGGCGGCCATTTCCCACGACCTGCAAACACCGATCACGCGCATGAAGCTGCGTGTCGAAGTGATGGACGAAGGGGTGGAAAAGGACAAGCTGTGGAGCGACCTGGGTGAAATGGAACACCTGGTGCGCGAAGGCGTGGCCTATGCCCGTAGCATGGACACCAGCACCGAGGCCCCGTGCCGGGTCAACCTCGATGCCTTTCTCGACAGCCTGGTGTTCGACTACCAGGACAGTGGCGCCCAGGTCGAGCGCCACGGCAGCAGCGGCAGCCTGCTGGAAACCCGCCCGCATGCCCTGCGCCGGGTGCTGGTGAACCTGGTGGACAACGCCCTCAAGTTTGCCGGTGCTGCCGAACTGGAGGTGTGCCGCGAGGGCGACTGGACGTTGATCCGCGTGCTCGACAACGGGCCAGGCATACCCGGTGGCGAACTGGATGAAGTGCTCAAGCCGTTCTATCGCGTGGAAGGTTCACGCAACCGCAGCACCGGCGGTACAGGGCTGGGGTTGGCGATTGCCCATCAGCTGATCCAGGCCATGGGCGGCCGACTGACCCTGAGCAACCGCGCAAGCGGCGGGCTGTGCGCGCAGATCGAGCTCAAATGACAGTTTGTGGGAGCGGCCTTGCGTCGCGATAGGGCTGCGCAGCAGCCCCAGGTTTTCAGCTTCGTCGCATGAATTGCCGGGGCCGCTTTGCGGCCCTTTCGCGACGCAAGGCCGCTCCCACAAAAAGCAGGTGGCGTATCAGTACACTCCGATACACAACCCCACCACCACCGACACACTGCAGATACCCCACCCCGACACACTCCCGGTCACACAACCACACCCCGGGAGCCTCCCTGATGAAACCCCTCACCCTTCCCTCCGGCTGGAAGCTGTTCGTCACGCTCGCCGGCCTGACCTTGGCGATGACCGCCGTGGTACTGGCCAGCCAACCTGATCCGGACGGCCTGCGCAGCGCGATCCGTGCCACTGCGCGCAGCTCCTTCGCGCTATTCCTGCTGGCCTTCCTGGCCTCGTCGCTGGTGATCTTGCTGCCTGGCACCAGCAGCCGTCGCATCCTCCAGGAACGGCGCTATCTGGGGTTGGCATTCGCCTTTTCCCACACCGTGCACGGCGTACTGATCTACCGCTATGCCCAGCAATTCCCCGAGCTGTTCTGGGCCGGCCGCACGCTCACTTCCAGCCTGCCCGGCACCCTCGGCTACCTGTTCCTGCTGCTGCTCACCATCACCTCGTTCAAGGCCCCGATGCGCCTGTTGGGTGGCCGTGCCTGGCAGGCCCTGCACAGCACCGGCATGTGGGTACTGGCCGCAGTGTTCTGCCTGTCGTTCTACAAACGCATCCCCATGGGCGGCTGGTACCCGCTGGCGTTCGCCCTGATGTTCAGCGCCATCGCCGTCAAGCTCACCGCCAAGCTGGCGCGCCAGCAACGCCGTAACGCCCGTGCCCTTTCCTGAAGAGAGAAACCAGCATGACCACCTTGACCCGCACCCTGACCACCTTCGACCGTTTCGGTAACTGGAGCGCCGACCTGCCGTTGCGGCTGTTCCTGGCCTGGGAATTTTTCGAATCCGGCTGGGAGAAATTCAATGGCAGCAACTGGTTCGCCGACCTGCAAGCTAACTTCCCGTTCCCCTTCAACCTGCTGCCTGCAGAGCTGAACTGGCAGCTGTCGATGTGGGCGGAGCTGATCCTGCCGTTACTGCTGTTGCTGGGGCTGGGTACCCGGCTGGCCTCGTTGGGGCTGATGGTGGTGACCGTGGTGGCGATTGCCGCGGTGCATTGGCCGGCGCACTGGTCGAACCTGGCCGAGCTGGCCCAAGGGTATGCAATTACCGACCAGGGCTTTGGCAACTTCAAGTTGCCGCTGATCTACCTGGTGGCGTTGCTGCCACTGCTGCTGAAAGGGGCTGGGCGGTTGAGCCTGGATCATTGGCTCAGAGGGCGGTTCTTCAGGTGATATCGCCGGGGCTGCCTTGCAGCCCATCGCCGCGGTTCGTCGCCACGGCAAGCCAGCTCCCACAGGTACTGCGCAAGATTCTGGGCATGCGCTGTACCTGTGGGAGCTGGCTTGTCGTGGCGACGAACCGCGGCGATGGGGCGCAAAGCGCCCCAATACCACGATTCAACATGTACCGATGATAACCCCCTGCTCGCGCAATCCCTCCAGCAACGCCAACCCCTCCTCCACAGCACCGCCCAACGCCTGCAACCGAGCCCGCCCACTGCCCTGTTCCAGCGCCAGCAACCGGTACGCCAGCGGCGCCAGGCGCGCGAAGCGCACCTTCAACCCCGCATCGCGATAAACCAGCAACAAGGTCGGCGCCTCTGGCGCGACCGCTGGCTGGTAATCCGCCCCGATCCGCTCCACCGGCCAGCGATAGGCCAACACCCGCGCCACACACGACAACAGTGGCTCCCCTTCCAGCAGGTCGCCTGCCGGGTCATGGGCCGGGTCCTCGGCATCGCTCAGATACAACTGCGCCTCGACCCACTCATAGTGCGCCAGCTCCAGCTGCCAGGGCGCATCCAGCTCGATGCCTTGCAGGTAATCGACGAACGCTTCGGCAATCTCGGTGAACAACGGTGTCTGGCAGCGATAGTTGGCATAGAAATCTCGCACTCGGGCGTGCCAGCGCGGTTCGCCCAACGCCTGGCGCATCACCGGAAAACTGCCGGCCAGCAAACCTTCGATAGCACCATAGAACAGCTCGCGGTAAACCTTCAGGCGCCGGGCCTCCACGCCCGGCGGCGGCGCATGGCGCTGCGGGTCACGCAGGTGCCGGGCCAAGGTGTACTGCTGCTCACGCAAGGTCTCATTCATTTGCATGCCCTCCCGCAGCACGCTGCACAGTGCGGATGCGCGCCGCCTCGGCGAGCAGTTCGGCAAGCGGCGGGTAGTTGAAATCACGCTCGAGCACGGTGGGTTGCACACCGAAGCGCGCACAGGCGACCGCGTACAGCGCCCACACATCTTCCTTCACCGCAGCCCCGTGGGTGTCTACCTTGAGGTCCGGCGCTTCATCGTAATGGCCAGCCACGTGCATGCCGGAGACCCGCGCCTGGGGCAAGCCCGCCAGGAATTCGCGGGCGTCGTAGCCGTGATTGCAGGCATTGACGAAGACGTTGTTGACGTCCAGCAGCAGGTCGCAGTCGGCCTCATCGAGTACCGCGCGGATGAAGTCGAGTTCGCTCATCGCCTGGTACGGCGCGGCGTAGTAGCTGATGTTTTCCACGGCAATGCGCCGCTCCAGGTATTCCTGGGCCTGGCGAATCCGCGCGGCCACATGGCGCACCGCTTCGTCGGTGAATGGAATGGGCATCAGGTCATACAGGTGCCCGTCATCACTGCAGTAGCTCAGGTGCTCGCTGTACAGGCGCACCTGGTGGCGATCGAGAAACTGGCGGGTCTGGCCAAGGAAATGGCGGTCCAGCGGCTCGCTGCCACCCAGCGACAACGACAGCCCGTGGCAGGTAATGGCAAAACGCTCGGCCAACTGCGCCAGGCCCTTGCCGTAGGCACCGCCCACGGCAACCCAGTTTTCCGGTGCGCATTCGAGAAAGTCCACGGCGCCAGCCTCCATGGCCAGCAGTTCCGGCAGCAGGCCACGGCGCAGGCCTAGCCCGGCCTGTAAAGGTACAGGGGACAAAGATGTGGGGTGCATGAACAGGTCTCCGCAACAGGCACAACGCCCCGCCTGACCAGCAGGAGGGGCGTTGCGCGGTTCATGGGGCAGAAGGTCAGGACTTGCCGGTCAGGTGGCTGAACAAGCCTTCGGGCATGGCCTTGCCATTAGCCTGGTAGATCGCCTTGAGGTGATCCGCCGCCTCCTGTTCGGAGATGAAGCCATCATGGTTGCTGTCGATCTTGTCGAAGTCGCCGGCACGGTCCTTGGCCACCGCCAGGAACTCATCGCGCGAGACCTTGCCGTCGTGGTTGCTGTCGGTCTTGGCGAACGAGGCATCACCACACTTGCCCTCGCCACATTTGCCTTCGGCACCGGCCTTGGCGCTGGCACCGCACTTGCCCTCTCCGCATTTGCCTTCGCCCTGGGTGGCCTTGGCGCTGCCACCACATTTGCCTTCACCACACTTGCCCTCGCCGGCCACCTTGGCCGAAGCCAGCTGGTAACCCTGGGCCAACGGCTCGACGGCAAAGGCGCTGCTGCTCAATGCCATGCTGCCGATCAGGGCAGCGCCGAGCAGGCCGAGGGTGTTTCGTACTTGAGTCATGGTGTCGCTCCACTGTGGTTGGAATGTGGAGCCATTAGGCCGTTGCGGTATGTCGTGGATGTATCGCGCGGGGTGCGGTTTTGTATGGGAATGGGTCTGCGGCGTGGGCAGATACAGTGGGATACACAACGGCCCCAAGGTGCCTCGGGGCCGTCGTGCAGGGTCAGTCTTCCAGCGGCTTGGGTGGCGCGGTCGGCTTGGCGGGCTTTGCCGGCTTGCTGTCCTTGGCCTTGGGTTCCGGTGCCGCCGCTGCCACAGGCTCCGGCGCCGACACGGCTTTTTCGCTGGCGGGCAGATCATCGACCGCCTTGAGGATCACCTGCGGGTCGATGGCCCCTCCCTCTTCGTCGTCCTTGAGCATGTGCCGCTCACCGTCCTTGCCCACCAGGATCACCTTGGTGCCTTTGCTGGCACCCAGCTTCAACTCGCGGATCAAGGCCATGGTGGTCTGCTGCTCGAGGTTCTTGTCCTCACGCTTGCCCATCATGTTGGCAACGCTGTACACCACCAGGTTGCGCTCTTTGAAGGCGGCCTGGGTGGCCGGGTCCTTGAGGGCCTCGTTCAACCCACGCAACGTTGGGTCGGCGCTGCTGGGTGCAATGACGACCAAGGGCCTGGCCTTGCCCAGTTCCTTGGCCAGCGGCGCGTCACTGTCGGCAGCAAACACAGGGGCGACAAGCGCGAGCAAGGTGGCGAGGGTCAGTGACCGGACGAGCATGCGTATCTCCTTATTCTCTCGATAAACCAGAAGACTACAGATCAGGGCGAAAGATCCGACGGGCGAGCGTAAACCACCCAGAGGCCTCCATGTTTCAATGAACAGTAACCGGCGGTTACCAAGCGTGGTCACTCTTCGTCGCGAGCCCGAAAAAGTACCTCTATCACTTGTAACTTGAGCATAGTCCAATGCGCCCTCGTCATACCCAACGTTGCAGAGCCTCGATGGTCAGTTGAAGTTCGGTCCTTTCGGTCCATAGCCTGATTTCCGCCATCAACCTGGCGGCGTCCTCGGCATTGGCATCCTCAGCCAACTGGTTCTGAAAACTTCGCGGCACTTCGAGTTCGCGTACGTAGCGTTTCTCGAGATATTTTCTCCAGAACGATTGCTGGACCATCCACACTGCCACCGATTGGGCTGTCTCGTTACGCCTTATTTCCTCACGCGCGCGCATGACCGAAGCGTCATCCAGGTTCGGGATGCCCGCGTGTAGCATGCTCTGCGCATTACCAGGCAGGTCCAGGTCCTCGCGCAAGCGGATCGAGTAGGCCAGTGCCCATTCGATCGACTCGTTCCCGCGACGTGCAGCCTCAGCCTCACGCAAGGCGATGAACTCGACCTCCCGCTGCCTCCACAACCGCCGCGCCAACGCGACCAGAACTCGCTCCTGGCTACCAGAAGGGGCAGCCTGCTCGGCGTCCCATTCAAGGCATCGGATTTCAAGTTCCTGGAAGACCACCGTGGCGTTGTCGGCGCAGTTCTCAACCACCGCACGGGAGAAAAGCTCATTGGCCAGCTGTGGAACCTTCTCGATCTTTGCCATCATCGCCAAAACCCGTAAAGCCAGCATTTCCCCAAATCGAGGATGAGTGAAATCTTGCGAGTGCGTGAGCTGTTTGAGCAACTGCATGAAACTCGTCGCCCCATCCATTTGCTCGATAGTCATCCACAAGTTGCTCAGGTCTTCACGGCTCTCGCCATCCAGGCGGTCCGCCCAGCGAAACTTCTCAGGGACCGTGCTGTACTCTGGAATATTCCAGTTCTGCTGCGCCCGTTCAGCCTGACGCAGCAACACAGGATTGCCTGCCAGCGCCACGTAACCTCGCTGCCATAAATTGGACTCGATGAAACCAGGGGGCAACGTAGTGATGAAGTTGTTGGAAGCATCGAGCATGTACAGCGCCCGACAATTCGTGATGCCCTCGGGCAACGATGCCAACCCGGTATTACGTAAACGCAGTTCGGCCAACTGTTCCATCCCTACCACGGAAAAGGGCATGTTCAAACGGTTGTCCGAAAGGTTCAGGTACCGTAGCCGGCGGCAGAGCGCCAGCACTTGAGCCTGAGGCACGTCCAGCGAGATGCGGTTGGCGGACAGGTCGAGAATGCGCAGATCATTGAGCAACGCCAGGCTGCCTGGCAGACGCTCCAACCGGTTGTAGTTCAGTTCCAGAGACGTAAGATTGGGGAATGAAAGAAGAAATTGTTCTGGCACTTCCGTCAGTTGCAGGCTGCGCAGGGAAAGCTCGGTAACATGCTGGAAGATGAACTGTGGCCCCAATACAGGCAATGAGCGCAGCTCATAGCCGCTGTACTGCCAAGCCACAGATTCCCTTTCGTTCTCAGGGACAACCTGACCAGGCACCCGCGCCCGCCAGCAATTCATGATTGCTTTGCGAAACCGCTTGCGCTCGGTTCGTTCACCGGTCATCAGGCCTTGCCGCTCCCAGCCTTTCAAGTGGGCCTTCAACAGCTCCTCTTGCTGTTCGAGCACCCTGAGTTCAGCCTCGGTATCGCGCCCCGAAGCATGCAGCCTGGCCAGCCAGGCTTCGATCTGCTCGTCACTGTACGCGGGGTAGAGTTTGCGCAGGCGCGCCTCGAACGCGCGCGGTCGAGACGCAGGCCGGACAAAGCGTCCCAGGCCCCCACCAAGCGGGTAGCCGACCCGGCCATCCTCCAGGCGCATTGGCGTCAGCATCCATGGCTGTCGAGGGTTTTTGCCCAACGCCTGGGCGAGCACCCTGCTGTGCCCGGCAATTTGCCGTCCCAATACTGCTCTCAAGCTCGCGGCATAGGGTTCAGTGATGCCGAGTGCCGCATGATCGGCAGGGACAAACGCCTCCACCAGGGTCTCGAACAACTCGCCGGGGCCGCGCAGCTCCAGGCCTAGCGCGTCCTCAAGTTCGAACTGCCCGTTGTCATGTACAAGCCTGTAGTTCTGCCCGTTACCAGCGGTAGTCATTAATGGCTGCGGGCTATCGCCATCGTACAGCCGCCAGCGCGGCCTGGCCTCCCTGACATCCAGAGTCTCCAGCAGCGTCAGCGCGACCTTGGCCTGATCCAGGGTCTGGGGCGTTTCGATGAACAGCCCCTCGCAGGCACGCGCAACACGTATGCGCAGTACACTCAGCCGGGACCTTTCGACCAGCCGAAACGGCACCGTGCCGCTGACCAGTGCCTGAAACTCCGCACCTTCGGCCGACAGCTCAGCCAGCAGCTCGCGCGCCGCTCGGCGATGCAGGCTCGGGAATGCCCTGCGCAACGTTGCCACCGCCGCATCGTCCGGCTCCTGCTGCCCGTCATACACCTGTTGAAACAGTTGGCGACGCCTTGCAGAGACCTGCGCCGCCAATGCCGGCCCGTCGTGCTCGGTGACGCCAGGCAACGCCCGGGCCTTCGACAGCAACGGTGCGTCCTCCGGCACCCGCCCAAGCTTCAAATCGTCCAGCAAGGCTTGCAGCCGACGGTCGATCAGCAGGCGCTCTACGGTATCGACCAGCTCGGCCTCAGGCGCACGACCGTACACATGTAACGCCCGAAGATGATCTGCCTCCAGGGCATGGATAGCCATGGCCTGGTCAATCTGTTCATCATCCAGCCGAGCGAAACGCTCACCCAGGCGGCGGAACATCCTGTGCTTGTCTGTCCAGCTGGCCGGTTGCTCGGTCCATAGCCGCCAGGCACCGGCGTCATTGTGACGCAACAAAGGTCCATGGCCACCTCGTGGTGCCAGTTGCCACTCTTCATCTGCGCGCTGCACGATTTCGTAGTTGTGGCCGTCCATGATCATCCAGCTTCTGTCCTGGGCACGGTAGATGCCCATAGCATCGGCTACCTCACCAGCGGGAGGTGCAGCACTGCGAAACGGCACCAGGTCTCCATTCCAGAGTTTCTCGCTGCCGTCTTCCAGGCGCGCTGGCACCCACTGGTCCAATGCGGCCCAGGCCCGGCTCGCTTCCCGCCATACCACAGCGGTGACACCGATCACGGCCAGGTCTTTGGTCACGCTGAGCACATGCTCCATCGCGGCACTGGTATCGCCCTCGCGCCAGTCTTCGACGGCCTGGAACAGCTCGCCCAGCAGGTCCCAGACCATTACCGCCAGCAGCAGTGCATTGAGCGCAGGGATGAACACGCCCGCCACCGTGGCCAGTGTCCAACCCTCGGCAACCAACCTTTGTTGATGAGCTTCCTGGGCCTTGCGGTCAAGGTCTGACACCGGCGTTGCAATCACCGCAGCATCGTCCTTGATGTGATCGATGCGCGCGCAAGCAAGGTGCTCGAACAACGGCAGCGGGTAGTCCCGCATGTGCTGGTCCATTTCCCGGGTTGCCCAATCGGCGACGCCTACCAGGTCCTTGGCAACTCTGGAGAAGAACTGCTGGCTGTCGCGCCGGCGTATGAAGCGTTTGAAGAAATCCTGATAGCGCTTGTCTCGCAGACGCTGGCCCAGGACCTTGCGGGTGAAGCTTTCCAGGTCGGGGCTTGCGGTCCAGGGACCGTGGGGGTCATCGGGAATATAGACAATGATCTTGCGGCTGACCTTGTCATGAAATACATCGAGTATCACGATCTGTTGCAAGTCGCAGCCGAACGCCTTCAGTTGCCGGGCCACCACTTTCGATTCGTAGAGCGTGCCGGGGCGTCCGTGCTTGCACAGGTCCACCACCAGTTCCAGTTCAGCGGCATTCAGTACGCCATCACTCTTGGCCTTGCACGCATCGATCAGCATGACCGAGCTGTACAGCTGGGCAAGCGTCGAAGCCATGCTGCGCCAGCCGCTGGCCTGGCTGTTCGGCGCTTTGAGCACGGAGTCCAGGTGCTGTTGATAGCGCTTGCCCAGGTCCAGCTTGCGGCACAAGCGCGCGAAGGCAGGCGCGGTTGGCGACGCGAGGCGTTGCGACAGGCTGTCGACGATGCAGTTGTCCTTGTGCTGTTCGTTCCGCCCCTCGCCCGGCGTGAAGTTGTCCAGTGCCGCCTCGATCAGCGGTACGTCGAAATAGTCCTTTTCCACCACCGGGTAGCGCCCCCACACGGTGCCCTGGCTGGGAGCGGTGTAGGTGTACCAGCGCCTGAAATACAGGCCATCGACATTTTCCCTGGTGACGAATTCTTCCTGCATGGCGTGTTGTAGCAGCGGCTTGACGAAACGGTCGATGCCCTCGATGCGCGCAAGCTCCTTTTCCAGCCACTGTCGACAGGCCAGGCTGTCTTTCAATGCGTTACGTAAAGCAGCATGCTGCGATTCATACAGACCGTTGGCCGGGATGTTCTGCTCGGTCGGCGATACGATACGCAGCCGGCGAATCCATCTGGGCAGTCGTTTGACGATGAGGTTGTCCTGATAGGCCTGCTCCATGGCCAGCGTATCGGCGGTTGGCGGTAGTTCCTGGCGGGGTGTAGTCACGTTGTTGCGCCTCTGGCTGATCCAAAGGCCCGACACTAGACGCAGGCTTGCCAAGCGATTGGCTAGATAGCTACCACCTCTTCAGAACAGCGCCAGCTGCTGGCCGGTCAGCCCTTCGAAACTGTCGCCAACGAAAGGCAGGATGGCATCAGCCACCGGCTGCAGCTGCCGCGTCAGGTAATGCTCGTAGTCCACCGGTGCTTGCAGGTTTTCCAGGGGTTCTGGGCCCGCCAGGGTGATCAGATAGCTGATCCAGCCGCCGCGCTGGTATTGCAACGGGCGGCCAAGGCGGCGGTTGTAGTCATCGGCCAGCCGGGCCGCACGCACGTGCGGTGGCACATTGCGCTGGTAATCGGCTAGCGGCCGGCGCAAACGCTTGCGGTACACCATCAGCTCATTCAGCTCGCCCGCCAGGGTGCGCCGTACATAATCACGCACATACGCCTGGTAGGGCTCCCCGCGGAATATCCGGCCATAAAGCTCCTGCTGGAACTCCCGGGCCAGCGGCGACCAGTCGGTACGCACCGACTCCAGGCCTTTGTAGACCATCTGCTCGCTGCCATCGGCCCGCTGCACCAGCCCGGCGTAGCGCTTCTTGCTGCCTTCGTCCGTGCCGCGGATGGTGGGCATCAGGAAGCGCCGGTAATGCACCTCGAACTGCAGCTCCAGCGCGCTTTCCAGGTTCATCCGCTCGCGCAGGTGTTCGCGCCACCACTGGTTGACCTGGGCCACCAGCTCACGGCCGATGCGTGCTGCAGCCTCCTCGCCGTGGGCGCCCTTGAGCCAGACGAAGGTGGAGTCGGTATCGCCGTAGATCACCTCGTAGCCCCTGGCTTCGATCAGCGCACGGGTCTGGCGCATGATCTGGTGCCCGCGCATGGTGATCGACGAAGCCAGGCGCGGGTCGAAGAAGCGGCAGCCGCTCGAGCCCAACACCCCGTAGAAGGCATTCATGATTATCTTCAGCGCTTGCGACAGCGGCGCGTTGCCCTCGCGCTTGGCCGCTTCCCGGCCCTGCCATACACGCTCGACGATGGCCGGCAGGCAATGCTCGCTACGGGAAAAACGCCCACCCCGGAAGCCTTCCACCGAGTGTTCATCGTCGGGCAGGCGCAAGCCTTCGACCAGCCCCACCGGGTCGATCAGGAAGGTACGAATGATCGACGGGTACAGGCTCTTGTAGTCCAGCACCAACACCGAGTCGTACAGGCCCGGGCGCGAATCCATGACGAAGCCACCGGGGCTGGCTTCGTCGGGGCGGCTGCCGAGGTTGGGGGCGACGAAGCCCAGGCGGTGCATCTGCGGGATGTACAAGTGGCAGAACGCGGCCACCGAACCACCGCTGCGGTCCACCGCAAGGCCGGTCACCGAAGACCGCTCCAGCAGGAATTCGAGCAGGCGGGTGTGGGCGAAAATGCGCGTCACCAGCTCGCAATCCTTGAGGTTGTAGCGCGCCAACGCCGGCTTGTCCTCGGCGAAGCGGCGGTTGATTTCATCCATGCGCTGGTACGGCGTGTCGATGGCCTTGCCTTCACCGAGCAAGGTCTGGGCGACACTTTCGAGGCTGAACGACGGGAAGCTCCAGGTCGCCGAGCGCAGCGCCTCGATGCCGTCGATCAGCAGCCGCCCCGGGGCATCGGCGAACACGTGGCCACCACCGGCATGGCTGCGCAAGGTCATCGGCGTGCCATTGCGCCCCAGTGCCAGCGGTACCAGCAGCAGCTTGGCGTGCTCGTGCAGCAGGCGCAGGTCGAACTGGATCAGGTTCCAGCCGATGATTGCATCCGGGTCGTGCTCGGCCATCCACTGGTTGAGGCAGGCCAGTATGTCGGCGCGGTCGGCGCAGTAGTGCAGGTCGAAGTCGAGGTCATCAGCCGTGCCGTTGGCCGGCCCGAGCATGTACACCTGGCGCTGGCCACAACCTTCCAGGGCAATGCTGTACAGCTCGCCCCGCTCGCTGGTCTCGATGTCCAGCGACACCAGGCGCAGCGGCGGGCGATAACCTGGCAGGGGCTTGAGCTGGGCATCGCAGAGCACGCCTTGGGCATCCGGTTGGCCGGTGAACTGCACCGGGGCGGTGATGAAGCGCTCCATCAGGTAGCGCTCGGGCGGGCGAATATCGGCTTCGAACACCTCGATACCGGCCGTGCGCAGGCGTTGCTCCAGCTGCATCAGTTGCCGGTGCTGGCGGCAGTACAGGCCCAGCACCGGGCGCTGGTCAAAGTCCTTCAGCTGCAGCGGCCGCAACTCGACACCGGCTTCGTTGGCCAGCAGCACCCGCGCGTGCGCTTCCTGCGCCTGGGGGATGAATGCCACCGATACCTGCGGCGCCAGGCGCAGTTGTCGTGGCCCCTGGTCGGTGGCCAGCCAGAATTCCACGCAGGTGCCTTCGGGCGTGTCATGCCAATGTCGGGTCAGGACAAAGCCCTGCTGCAACTCCACCGCGTCGACCTCTGAATCGTTTGTTGTGCTGATTGCGGGATTCTACCGCTGACGCACCGTCGCAGCGCATTTTGTTGGGGCCAGCAGGTGTTTGCCGAAATATTTTCAGCGCCGGGCGCTTGCCCGCGGCCGGGCGTTTGCTCGAACGCGTGTTCAACCGTACAGGTAATTGATGTCCTTGCAGGCCAGCGGTGGCACCTGGCCCAGCAGGAACTCGCGCAGCTTGTGCATCTGCCGCGCCTTGGGGCTGGCCTTGAGCCAGGTCATGTAATAGCCGTCGCCGGTGGCCACCGCGTGCTTGAACGGCGTTACCAGGCGCCCCGCCAACAGGTCGGCGCTGGCCAGCACCAGGTCGACCACCGAAATACCCAGGCCTTGCTGTGCGGCCGAGATGCCCTGGTCGAGGGTATCGAACACTTGCCCGTGATCGATGCTGATGTCCAGCGCATCCATGCGAGCCAACCAGCGCCGCCAGTCTCGTCGGTCAGGGGACGGGTGCAGGAATTCGCACTGGGCCAGGTCGGCAAGGACCGGTTGTGCCTGGGCCATGTAATCCGGGTGGCACACAGGGATCAGCCATTCATCGAACAGCTTGAAACTCTCGATATCGGCGGGAAAACGCCCGTTGGCCAGGAGGATCGCACAGTCGTAGGGCTCGGAGTAGAAGTCCACGCTGTCGATGTCCATCCACACGCTGGACAGCTGCACGCTGCAGTTGTCCTCGACCTTCTTGAACGCATCCAGCGCCCGCAGCAGCCAACGCACGGTGAGCGTGGACGGCGCCTTCAGACGCAGGCCGTAGCGGTCCTGACGCAGCAGGGCGCAGGCATTTTCGATGATCTTGAAGCCAACCTTGAGCTCCTGCGCCAGCAGGCGGCCGTGCTCGGTCAGGGCCAGCTTCGGCCCGCGGCGTTCGAACAGGTCGCAGCCGAACATGGCTTCGAGGGTCTTGATGTGGTGGCTGACGGCGCCCTGGGTCAGGGCCAGCTCTTCCGCGGCACGGGTAAATGAGCCATAGCGAGAGGCCACCTCGAAGGCACGCAGCGCGTGCAAAGCCTGAATCCGTTCCGACATGGCGACGCCCTGAGCATGAGTAAGACTAATAGTAGGTCATAGTTCCACGCGTTTTACAACGCCAAGGACGTCTCGGAAAATGCGGGTAAATAATAAACATAACCAAGATCCTGCCTGCATGTGACTTGAACGTTCATCAAATTTACGCCTGGGGAAATCATGTCGACGGGTTATGGAACTTGCTATCGCCTGGATGCGCTAGAGCTGGCCGCTGACCATGTGCGCAACGCGCGACATTGGACCTACAAAGCCGTAGAACATTTTCGCAGTGTCCTCGCCAACCCCGAGTTTCCCTGCCTGTTCGGCCGCAAGGCGGTAAACGGCGCAACCTGCCACATCCTCTTCGCCCGCGCCGGGCAGCTGGCCGATGACATCGCCATGGGCCTGGCCGACTACGTGCGCACCGTCACACCTATCCCACCCAAGCAGCGTATCGGCAGCCCACTGGTGGTGTTTCTCGAAACTGCCGCCGACTACACCCTGGCCGAGCAACAGGCGCTGGCCTGGAAGGTGTTGCGTGGCGTGCACGCGCGCGACCCGCATCCCTGGCCGCAGGGCATCCCGACCGACCCCGACGACAACGCCTGGTCGTTCTGCTTTGCCGGCATGCCGCTGTTCATCAACATGAACTTCCCCGGCCACCAGCAGATGAAAAGCCGCAACCTGGGGCCACACATCACCTTCGTCATCAACCCGCGGGCGAACTTCGACGAAGTGGCCAACGTCAACACCGAAAGCGGCCATCGTATCCGCGAACGCATCCGCGAGCGCGTGCACCACTACAACGACGGCGTCATGCCCGACACCCTTGGCTTCTTCGGCGATGCCGACAACTACGAGTGGAAGCAGTACCAACTGCAGGAGGCAGGGTCGCTCAACCCGTCCCGCTGCCCGTTCCACGCCCATGCCGTACAGCCGGCAACACCCGACATACTGATCGAGACCTGACCGTGAATACCGCACTCACCGCTACCTACGCCCTTACTGTCCTGCTACTGATCGCCACCCCCGGCCCGGTGGTGGCACTGATCGTCAACACCGCGGCCGCCTCCGGCTCACGCAAGGCCATGTTCACGGCTGTGGGCACCAACTGGGCATCACTGGTGCTGATCGGCGCGGCGGCCTGGATCATCCTCACCAGCGCCGCCATCGACAAGGCCTGGCTCAGCGCCATGAGCCTGCTGGGTTGCCTGTTCATCGGCTACATTGCCGTCGGCACGCTGCGGGACGCCCTGCAGGCGCCAGCAGCCGAGGCACCGGGCGAGCTCGCCAAGCCTGGCCGCGGCGGGCTGCTGCAAGGTTTCATGGTGGGCATTTCCAACCCGAAGGACATCATCTTCTTCATCGCCTTCTTCCCGCAGTTCATCCAGATCACCGAGTCGTTCGGCAAGAGCATGGTGGTGCTGTCGATGCTGTGGGTGGCCATCGATTTTGCCGTGCTCAGCCTGTACATCTTCGCCATCGGCAAGATCGCCTCGCAGCGCAGCAACCGCATGATCAGCCTGGCCTCGGGGGTCGCCCTGCTGCTGATCGCCGCCGGCGGCCTGCTGTACAACGTCAAGGAGCTGGCGGCCTGAACGTGACGCAAGGTGCCCGCTGCAACAGAAGGAGAACCCATGACTGCGACTGACACGACCCCGTCGCCTTCGCCGTTGCAACAGGACTACCAGCGCTTTCTGCTGCTGGGCAGCCGGCGTGCCCCGCACACCGTGCATGTGCACGAAACCGGCTACCGCTCCGGCACCATCAACACCGATGCCCTGGGCCTGCGCTACAGCCATTTTGCCGGCAAGCGCTTTTCGGCAGCCGAGCGCGGTGGTGCGTCACGCATCAACTTGCTGGTCGGCGGCTCCACCGCCTTGGGCATCGGTGCCAGCTCCGACGAACACACGGTGGCCTCGCACCTGTCGATGCTGACTGGCGAAGTCTGGCTGAGCCTGGCTGGCTGCGGGCTCAATGCCAGCCAGGAGCTGCTGATGTTCCTGACCCACCAGCACCGCCTTGGCCAGCTCGGCCATGTGGTGGTGCTCAGCGGCCTCAACACCCTGGCCCACGAAGCCCTCTGCGAAGTCCTCGCCAGCCTGAGCGACCCGCGGCACGCCAAGGCCTACCAGGATTTTCTCAACAGTTTCAGCGAAGGCATGCAGCCCACGGCGGCTCCCCGCCGGCAATCGCTGTGGCGGCGCATCGGCCAGGCGTTGGCCACGCCCTCGGTCGCAACACCTGCCACCTGGCCGCTGTCACCCCCGGAAAAGCGCCTGGCCCGTGCCGCCGATAGCATTGGCCGGACCTTGCGCCAATGGGACCGGCTGCTGGCAGACAGCCATTCCACCCTCACCTTCATCCTGCAGCCATTGCTGCCCTGGTGCCGGGATAGCCTGCCCGCTGGCGAGCAGGCCATGCTGGAGGCGCTGCAGCGACGACCGGCGAATTTCGACCGGCTGCTGGACGGCGCGTTCGACAGCCAGTTGCACTCGGCCTTCTTCCGTCGCATCAAGAGCCAGGCCGACCCGGTGCCCTGCTATGACATGAACTGCATGCTCAGCAGCTCGCCGGTGTTCGGCGCCGACCTGTTCATCGATCGCCTGCACCTGAACGACCTGGGCAACAATGCCCTGGCCAAGGTCATTACCGCCAAGCTTGGCCTGGCCCAG
The DNA here is from genome assembly GCF_002113255.1 of Pseudomonas sp. B14(2017). Lineage (NCBI taxonomy): Bacteria > Pseudomonadati > Pseudomonadota > Gammaproteobacteria > Pseudomonadales > Pseudomonadaceae > Pseudomonas > Pseudomonas sp. B14(2017). Next base: position 20,875 of record NZ_NEJY01000021.1, on the reverse strand, counting down.
GAAAAACATGCCCAGCGCAAGGTCACGCCGATCAAGCTCGTCTGACAGTTGCCAGGTGGTCTTCCGGCCAGGCCCCTTGGGTGGCTAGAATAGGCCGTCGTTCCGATCTGCCCGAGGCGCACGCTTGACCGCCATGAACATCGAAGCCATCCATCAGTACCTGGCACCCCATGGGGCTTGCCTGTGAGCCGCATGCTTCGCTTGCCCCCACTGCTGATCGCCCTGATGCCGCTGGCCGCGCACGCGCTGGAAGTGCGCATCGACCCTCATGCCGACCTGCTCTACCGCCAGGCCTTGCCCCTGCTGGAGCAGGCCGACAGCCAGGATGACGGCGCCAGCACGCTGCGCACGGCCATCGGCGGCGACCCGGAGCTCAGCCGCCAGGGCCAGGCCATGGCCCACACCCTGCCGACAGCCGTCGCCTTGCTGAAAAAGTCCGTGGAGCTGGGCCACCCGGTCGCACAGTACCGCCTGGCGCTGTACTACATGACCTACCTGCCCGCCGCGCAAATCCCGGATGCCGCCTGCCCGCTGCTCGAAGCCAGCCTCAGACAGGGCTTTGCCGCACCGGCGCCGGCCATCGCCACCTGGTGCCCGCCCTATAACGTCAGCAGCGAGTACCGTACTGCGCTGGAGGCCATCCCCAACATGGCCACCGTGTATGCGCCCTACTACCCGCAACCGGCCACGCGCCTGGCCTGCAACCGCAACCGGCCACAAGGCCTGGAAATGCAGTGGGGGCGCCAGCGTGACTACCAGGCCGAGGTATACCGCCTGCTCGGCGACCTCGACCCGCAGCACCGCCAGAGCCTGCTGCAGAAGGCCGTGGATACCAACGGCTGCGTGACAGCGCAGCAGCACCTGACCAGCCGTCCCTGACCATCAGCAGTCGCGATCCTTTGTGGGAGATGGCCCAGCCTTTGGGCTGCGCTGGCGCGTAGAGAACTCAATTCGCAAGCGCGACGCGGCCTGTGTGGGAGCGGGCGTGCCCGCGAAGCATCCAACGCGGTGCATGGCACCGGCTGCGCCGGTGTTCGCGGGCATGCCCGCTCCCACAGTGACCGCGTGTGCCTTGAAATTTTGAGCAAGACAGTTGCCCCCACAAGGTGGAGACCAGCAAGATCGTTCAAGCCATCCCCCGCCCTGTCTGGCATGCTGGCCTGCCAACGTACACGCACTGCAGCCACCATGCCCCACATCGCCCGCCAAGCCTTTCTCCACGGCGCCATCGCCATTCTCCCGTTGTCCCTGGCCGTCGCCCCCTGGGGCCTGCTGGCCGGTTCCATGGCCATCGAGGCCAACCTCAGCGCCTGGGAGGGACAAGGGCTGTCGGCCATCGTCTTCGCCGGTGCCGCGCAACTGGTGGCGATCGGCATGCTCAAGGGCGGCGCCAACCTGGCGTCGATCCTGCTGACCACCCTGCTGCTGACCTCGCAGCACCTGCTGTATGGCCTGACGATGCGCCCGGTGCTGTCCAGCCAGCCGCTGCGCTGGCGCCTGGGCCTGGGCTTCCTGCTCACTGACGAGTTCTTCGCCCTGACCAGCCAGTACGACCAGCAGCAGTTCAACCGCTGGTACGCCCTGGGCGTGGGCCTGACCTTCTACGTCGCCTGGAACCTGTTCACCCTGGCCGGCATCCTGCTGGGGCAGAACATTCCGCACCTGGACCAGCTCGGCCTGGACTTTTCCATTGTCGCCACCTTCGTCGCCCTGATCGCGCCGCTGGTGCGCAACCTGGCCACGCTGGTGTGCGTGGCGGTGTCGCTGTTCTGTTCGGTGCTGTTCAGCTACTGGCACTGGGAAACCGCCCTGGTGGCCGCAGGCCTGCTGGGCATGAGCGCCGGTTTCGTCTGCCAGAAATTCACCGGAGCCCGCGCATGACCTGGGTCCTGATTCTTGCCATGGGCGCCATCGTGTTCCTCAACCGCTATGCGTTCCTGGAGCCGCGCCTGCCCTTGCGCCTGAGCTCCAACGCCCGGCAGTTCCTCGGCTTTGCCGTGCCGGGCATGCTCACCGCAATCTGCGGCCCGATCATCTTCATGCCCGAGCACCAGTTGAACCTGAGCCTGCTCAACCCCTACCTGCTGGGTTCGCTGGTGGCCATCGCCCTGGTGCTGTTGACCCGCAGCGTGTTGCTGAGCATGCTGGTGAGCATGTTGATCTTCTTCCTCCTGCGCAGCTGGCTGGCATGAGCACGCCTCTGCGCGAGCAGACACACCTTTGGCAGGCGCCGGCACTGGGCGACGTCGAGATGCTGCACGCGCGCTATTTCCAGCAGCGTTTCGCCCCGCATGTGCATGAAGGCTATGTGTTCACCGTGATCGAGTCGGGCGCCCAGCGCTTCTGGCATCGCGGCAGCGAGCACCTGGCGCCGGTCGGCAGCATGGTGTTGATCAACCCCGACGAACTGCACACCGGGGCCACCGCCCACGAAGCGGGCTGGCGCTACCGAGGGTTCTACCCGGAACATGAACGGGTAACCGGGGTGCTCGACGAACTGGAACTGGGCCGCCACGGCATGCCCAGCTTCAAGGACAGCGTGATCCACGACCCGGCCCTGGCGCTTGCCTTCAGCCAGTTGCACCAGCTGTCCGAAGCCGGCGCCAGCGCCCTGCAGCAGCAGACCGCCTGGCGCCAGGCGGTGCTGGCCCTGGTGCAACGGCACGGGCAATGCGCCGAACCAGCCGCGCCTGGCCACGAACCGCTGGCAGTGGCCCGCGCCCGTGAGCTGCTGGAAAGCCAACTGGCCGACCCGCCCTCGCTCGAGGCCCTGGCGGCGGCGGTCAACTTGTCACCATTCCATTTCGCCCGGGTGTTCCGCCAGGCCACCGGCCTGCCGCCACATGCCTGGTTGAAGCAGCGGCGCCTGGCCCGTGCGCGGGAAATGCTCAAGCGTGGCTGGGCTGCCTCGGAGGTGGCGTTCGACCTGGGCTTTGCCGACCAGAGCCATTTGAGCCGGCAGTTCAAGCAGGCCTATGGGGTAACGCCAGGGGCTTATCGCAGCGCCTGCCTGCAAGGCTGAGCTGCGACAGCCGGCCTCAGGCAGGCCGGCCAGCCACTGCTACACTGACAAGGCTGAATGGAGGATCCTGCCATGTCCGAAAGAGAGCTCACCACCCTCCTGTCGCTGATGAACCAGCGCCAGGCCTGCCTGAGCAGTGCCTGCAAGGAGATAGCCGACTGGATCGACCGGCAGGGCGACGTGCCCGCCGCCGGCAAGATCCGCGCAAGTCTCAAGGCCCTGGAGGCCGATGAGGCCCAGGTCCGCAAGACCTTGACCTCGCTGACCCTCGACAGGCCGCTGCCCAAGTTTCGCAGCTGATTGAACCGGGGGCTGCCTGGCAGCCCATCGCGACACAAGGCCGTTCCCACAGGGGATACGCGTTCTCCTGTGGGAGCGGCCTTGTGTCGCGATGGGGCGCAAAGCGCCCCCAAAGGGTTCAGCCTGATCAGTGCTTCATGTGCATGTGATCATGCCCACCGCCCGCCTCCGCGTTGAGCGCACGCACTTCGGCCTGTACGTCCAGGGTTTCCTTGGCCCCCTTGGCATCTTCGATGGTCAGGGTCAGCGGCACTTTCTCGCCTTCCTTCACCTGATTGTTCAGGCCCATCAGCATCACATGCAGGCTGTTCGGGTCGAGAGTCACGGCCTTGCCGGCCGGCAACTCGACCGCCTTGACTTCACGCATGCCCATCACATCACCGTTCATGGTCATCTCGTGCACCTGCACGGTCTTGGCCACAGGCGAAGCCACGCCCACCAGCTTGCTGTCGCTGCTGGCGGTCAGGGTCATGAAGGCACCGGTGGACTGCTGGTGCGGCACGGTCGCCCGCACCCAGGCGTCGCTCACGGTGGTCTGGGCCAGGGCCGGCAGCGCCAGGCCCATCAGGACCAGGGCAGCCAGGCCCTGCTTGATCGGTTGCATCGACATTCAGCAGATCTCCATCAGGGTGACCAGGTCTTCGGCGCATTCCTGGGCGGTCAGGGAATGGCCCAGGCTCAGGCGCAGGGTGCCACGCGTATCGTAGACGTAGCTGGTGGACGAGTGAGAGACGGTATAGGTATCACCGGCCGGGACTTTCTCGTAGAACACCTTGAATTCCTTGGCCACCGCGGCGATTTCCTCAGGGGTGCCGGTCAGCGCGGTGAACGACGGGTCGAACGCCTTCACGTAGGCATCGAGCACTTCGGGGGTGTCGCGCTCCGGGTCCAGGGTAATCAACACCACCTGGAACAGGTCGCGATCGCGGCCGCGCAGCAGCTTGCGGATTTGCGCGGCGCGCGCCAGGGTGGTCGGGCACACGGCCGGGCACTGGGTGAAGCCGAAGAAGATCATCGGCATGCTGCCGTAGAAGCTCGACAGGGTGCGCACATTGCCTTGGGTGTCCTTGAGGCTGAACTTGCGCCCAAGGATTTCGTTGCTCATGTTCTTGCCGTACTTGAACTCGAGCCCCCGGGCCGGGCTGCAGCCTGCGAGCAGGCCAAGCCCGAGAACGCCCATCCCGGCGACAACTGCGCGCCGGGTATATAGATCATTCATGAAACCATCCTTTACAGGGAAGGTGCCGGCCCTCGGGACGGGCCGGTCGAAAAACCGGGGCATTCTGGCACGACACCCCGAGGGGTTCTACCCGACGAAGGCAAGGATCGGCTGCAGCCCTTTGAATACGGGCTGCGGCCTGTTGTCGCAGGGGTTGAAACAGTAACACTTTGTTGCTAAGGAAGCGGGTTCAACGCGATCCCTGTAGGAGCGGCCTTGTGTCGCGAAAGGGCCGCGAGGCGGCCCCGGCAATATCAGCTTCGCCGCCAATATCCCGGGGCCGCTCCGCAGCCCTTTCGCGACGCAAGGCCGCTCCTACACTCGACAGAGCGCGTCAGCCTCAGTAGTAGGCGTTCTCTTTCTGGCTGTGGTCAGTCACGTCACGCACGCCCTTCAGCTCGGGAATACGCTCGAGCAGGGTACGCTCGATGCCTTCCTTCAGGGTCACGTCGGCCTGGCCACAGCCTTGGCAACCACCACCGAACTGCAGCACGGCAATACCGTCGTCGACCACATCCACCAGGCTCACCTGGCCGCCGTGGCTGGCCAGGCCGGGGTTGATCTCGGTCTGCAGGTAATAGTTGATGCGCTCGTTGATCGGGCTGTCTTCGTTGACCATCGGCACCTTGGCATTCGGCGCCTTGATGGTCAGCTGGCCACCCATGCGGTCGGTGGCATAGTCGACCAGTGCGTCTTCCAGGAACGGCACGCTGACCGCGTCCAGGTAAGCGGTGAAGCTCTTCAGACCCACGGCGGTGTCGTCAGGCTTTTCTTCGCCCGGCTTGCAGTAGGCGATGCAGGTTTCGGCGTACTGGGTGCCCGGCTGGGTGATGAAAATGCGAATGCCGATGCCAGGCGTGTTCTGCTTGGAGAGCAGATCGGCCAGGTAGTCATGGGCGGCGTCGGTAATGGTTATAGCGCTCATGTAGGTTCCTCACAGACTTGCGGCCAAGTGTACGCCAACCCGGCCTTCGAACAAAGTCCTAGTATTTGACTCGGGAAAGCGCATATTCAGGGGCCTGCCCCCGTGGCGCCGCCAGCCAGGCCTGCATGCGCCGGTACAGGCCGCGCTCCAGCCACTGGTAGCTGAACCACGACATTAGTCCAATGGACGGCACGCACAGGGCGAACACCAGGTACGGGTTCAACTGCAGGCGCTGGCTGGCGAACCAGCCTGCGTACAGCACCAGCACATGGACCAGGTACACCGAATACGAACAGTCGCCCAGCGCCTTGAGCAGCCGGTTGCCGCGGAACACCGGCTCCAGGGCGACGAAGGCCAGCACGATCATTGCGCTCGGCACGCCCCAGTGCAGCAAGCGCCGGGAAGCGTCCAGGTGGTAGATGGCAAGGCCTGCCACCGCCAGCAACGCCAACGGCAGCCAGCGGCCCTGGTGGATCAGCCCGCGACGGTGCAGCACGCCCAGGCCGATGCCGAGCAGGAATTCGTAGATGATGTCGTTGCTGTAGAAGCGGCTGAGCACACCCAGCCGGCCCAGTATCTCGCTGGCCAGCAGCAGCGCGGCGGTGACCAGCAACTGGTGATGACGCTGGCGCACCAGGAAGGCCAGGCCGAACAGCAGGTAGAAGAACATCTCGAAGTTCAGCGTCCAGCCCACGTTCAGGGTCGGGTACAGGCCGTAGCCACCGGGGTTTTCCGCCGGAATGAACAGCATCGACAGCAGCAGGTGGTGCCAGGTGAATGCCTGGTGCGGCATCCATTGGCTGAAGGCCAGCAGCAGGGTTGCCATCAGCGCCGTGTAGAACCAATAGGCCGGGACGATACGCAGCGCCCGGTTGAGCAGGAACTGGCGAGGCTCGATGGCCTTGTCGCAAGTCGACAGGTAGATGACCAGCCCGCTGATGACGAAGAAGATGTCGACGCCTGCGGCGCCGCGGTCGGTGAGCAGTTGGCCGATGGGGCCGGAGGCTTGGAAGTCGAAGAAGATCTGCATGAAATGGTGGCAGACCACCACCCAGGCGGCGAACGCCCGCAGTGCCTGAAGCGAATACAGCATGGAGAACCCTGCAATTGCCGGTGCATTGAGGCCTTTGGGAGCGCGTTGCGCTCCATCGCCGGCAAGCCAGCTCCCACAAGTACTGCGCAGCCTTCAGGCATGTGCGGCCCCTGTGGGAGCTGGCTTGCCGGCGATTGGGCTGCAAAGCAGCCCCCGGACCACCCAGCAAGTCCGACCACAGGGTAATCGGAAAGGTCAGCCCAACCGATCAGAGGTTCTCGTAGCGGTTCATGTCCAGCACGCCCGCCTCGACCGGTTCGGTCTCCTTGATGAAGCTGTTCAGGTCATGGAAATAGCGCCAGAACTCTGGGTGACTGCGACGCACACCCCAACGCATGACGATGCGCTCGAACCTGGCCGGGTCATCTTTCGCATACTCCATGTCCTCGACGAACTCCGGCACATCCTTGGTCGGGATGTTGAAGATGAAGTTGGGGTAGCTGCTGAGCACGCCCGGGTACAGCGTCAGGGTATCCAGCCCCGGCTGGTAGCGGTACGCCTCGCCCAGCAGGAACGCCACGTTGCTGTGCGCGCGGTTGCGCAGCAGGCTGTACACCTGGCGCTGGCCGCCCTGCCCTTCGATGCGCAGCATGGTCGCTTCGGGCAGCTGGTTGATCACCCTCAACCCGGCAGCCGGGCGCGACACCAGGCGGCTGAGCGACTGCTCGGCATTGCGGAACTCTTCGCTCACCTGCGGTCGCGAGCAGAATGCGCCCTGGCAGCGGTTGATCGGGTCAGGCGCGGCATTCAGGCTGCCGGTACGCTGCAACAGCTTCAGGCCGAAGTCGCGCTTGGGGTTGCGCGGGTCGAGCTGGATGCCGCTCGGGGTGTCGGTGTCGATGTCTTCATAATCCATCCACATCTTCACCTTGCCGCTGTTCTGGTACCAGTCGCCGAGGATCGCCTTGCGCTGGTCGGCCGGCATCAGGCGCAGGAAGTTGACCTCGGCGCCGTTGCGGATCAGGTCGAAGTACAGGCGCGTCTGCAACTGGTGCGAGACGTTGCCGAACACATCGAAGTTGACCGCCAGCTGGTAATAGGTGCGCTCGAACAACGGGTAGTCGAACAGCCACACCGTCAGCGGCACATCACCGATCAGGCCCTTGGTCACCGAGGCGCTGTCGAAGTGGCGGAAAATGCTCAGCAACGCGTTGTCGTTACCGGCCCACAGCGTCGCCCAGCCCGGGGCCGGCATTTCGGCATAGGCTTCGCGGCGCAGTTTTTCGTACTCGTTGCGCTTGTCACGGTAGGCGTGCCACAGGCTCAGCACGCTGCCCACGTCATCGATCTGCCCAGGCATGGCCAGCAGCGGCGTGGCCTCGCCACGGTACTTGGCATCGGTGACGTAGCGGTCGTGGGCCGGCTCCTGGAACAACGCCCAGAAGTTGTCGCGGATCACGTCGGTGGCAATCTGCCCACGGCATACCGGGCCACGGATGAAGGTGCGCACGAAGTACTCGGCGTTATCCAGCATGAACTGGTAGCGCGCCACTGCCGGGATCGCTTCGAAGGTTTCGAACGGGTTCGCCCGGTGGCGCGGGCCGTAGCCTGGCAGCGCAGTGGCATGCCAGTCGCCGGCGTAGAACAGTTGCTTGACCCGCTTGAGCTTCTGCGGCCCCATCGGGTAGGTGATGTGCGTCTTGTGCACGATCACGCCCTGCACCGGGATCAACCGGTAGTAGAAGTCGGTGCCCGGCGGGTCGTTGGGGCGGCGCGTGGCGATCAGGTCGACCGGCTGGCCGCTCGGTGTACGCGAACGTACCCACTGGAAGAAGTGGCCCTGCTCGCCACCGACGAAGTAGATGTGCGCCAGGAACAGGTGCTCGTACAGCCAGCGGCCGACCAGCGCCTCGGTGGAACCCGGGCGGTTGAGCAGCTCTTCCCAGTCGGCAATCTGCTTGGCTTCGGCCGCGCTTGGCTTGATCGGCTGGTACTCGACTGGCGCACCGGCGGCCAGCCAGCGGCGCATGGTGTCGTATTCCTTGTCGGTCAGGCCGGTCACCGCCAGTGGCATGCCTTCCTTGGGGTGGGCGCCGGCATAGGCATCGAACTCATGCGGCAACGGGCACATGTTGTTGCGGTTCAGGCCCAGGACGATTTCCTCGGGCAGCTTGGCGTTGGGCGTGAGCGGGGTCTTGTGCCCCAGCTCGAGCATGCGCGCCATCAACGCAGCCTGGCTGCCCTGGTTGTCGAGCACGGAGTAGAAGCCCTTCTTGCGCCACTCGCCCTCGCTGTGGGCGTCGTAGAACAGCCGCGTGGTGGGCACTGCCTTGCTGCGCTCGCCCTGGTACACCGGAACCTTGGTGGCGCCGCGCACCGCACCTTCGGGGCTTTCCAGCTTCAGCTGGCAGGCGGCGTCGTTGCAGGCGTGGCAGGCCACGCATTTCTCGGTGAAGATCGGTTGAATGTCCCGGGTGTAGGAAATAGCCGGGCTCGACTGGGGGGCTTGCCCGAACGCCACACTGCTGATGAGCAGGGCGAAAACGCCGGCAAGAATACGATGCACCATGTGCGGAAAGTCCTGGGTATTGAAAGCCATCACGATTTGTTGCCTGGTCGTCCTTGGGTGCCCTGCTTCGCCGACGCCCGCCCAACATGAGCCATTTTCATGCAAATGGGCGATGCGCCTAAAAACCGCGCAGCTTTGTTATGATTCTGCACCTTCTGAAATTTGCCCGACCAGGTAGTTCCTATGTCCGACCGCAGCGCTCGTCTCCAAGCACTCCAGAACGCACTCAAAGAGCGCATCCTGATCCTCGACGGCGGCATGGGTACTATGATCCAAAGCTACCGGCTCGAGGAACACGACTATCGTGGCACGCGTTTCGCCGATTGGCCAAGCGATGTCAAGGGTAACAACGACCTGTTGCTGCTCAGCCGCCCGGATGTGATCGCCGCCATCGAAAAGGCCTACCTGGATGCCGGCGCCGATATCCTCGAAACCAACACCTTCAACGCCACGCAGATTTCCCAGGCCGACTACGGCATGGAGTCGCTGGTCTACGAGCTGAACGTCGAGGGCGCGCGCATCGCCCGCCAGGTGGCCGATGCCAAGACCCTGGAAACCCCGCACAAGCCGCGCTTCGTCGCCGGCGTGCTCGGCCCTACCAGCCGCACCTGCTCGATTTCCCCGGACGTCAACGACCCCGGCTACCGCAACGTCACTTTCGATGAGCTGGTAACGAACTACATCGAGGCCACCCGCGGCCTGATCGAGGGCGGCGCCGACCTGCTGCTGATCGAGACCATCTTCGACACCCTCAACGCCAAGGCGGCGATCTTCGCCGTGCAGCAGGTGTTCGAGGAAGACGGCATCGAACTGCCGATCATGATCTCCGGCACCATCACCGACGCCTCGGGCCGTACCCTGTCGGGCCAGACCACCGAAGCGTTCTGGAACTCGGTACGCCACGCCAAGCCGATTTCCGTGGGCCTGAACTGCGCCCTCGGCGCCAAGGACCTGCGCCCCTACCTGGAAGAGCTGGCGACCAAGGCCGACACCCATGTCTCGGCCCACCCCAACGCCGGCCTGCCGAACGCCTTTGGTGAATACGACGAAACCCCGGCGGAAATGGCCGTGGTGGTCGAGGAATTCGCCGCCAGCGGCTTCCTCAACATCATCGGCGGCTGCTGCGGCACCACCCCGGGCCACATCCAGGCCATCGCCGAGGCCGTGGCCAAGTACAAGCCGCGCGAGATTCCGGAAATCGCCAAGGCCTGCCGCCTTTCGGGCCTGGAGCCGTTCACCATCGACCGCCAGTCGCTGTTCGTCAACGTCGGCGAGCGCACCAACATCACCGGCTCCGCCAAGTTCGCCCGGCTGATCCGTGAAGAGAACTACACCGAAGCCCTGGAAGTCGCCCTGCAGCAGGTCGAGGCCGGCGCCCAGGTGATCGACATCAACATGGACGAAGGGATGCTCGACTCCCAGGCCGCCATGGTCCGCTTCCTCAACCTGATCGCCGGCGAGCCGGACATCTCGCGCGTGCCGATCATGATCGACTCGTCCAAGTGGGAAGTGATCGAAGCGGGCCTCAAGTGCATCCAGGGCAAGGGCATCGTCAACTCCATTTCCATGAAGGAAGGCGTCGAGCAGTTCAAGCACCACGCCCGCCTGTGCAAGCGCTATGGCGCTGCCGTGGTGGTGATGGCCTTCGACGAAGTCGGCCAGGCCGACACTGCCGCGCGCAAGAAGGAAATCTGCCAGCGCAGCTACGACATCCTGGTCAATGAAGTGGGCTTCCCGCCGGAAGACATCATCTTCGACCCGAACATCTTCGCCGTCGCCACCGGCATCGAAGAGCACAACAACTACGCCGTCGATTTCATCGAGGCCTGTGCCTACATCCGCGACCACCTGCCGCACGCCCTGAGTTCGGGCGGTGTGTCCAACGTGTCGTTCTCGTTCCGTGGCAACAACCCGGTGCGTGAAGCCATCCACTCGGTGTTCCTGTACCACGCGATCCAGAACGGCCTGACCATGGGTATCGTCAACGCCGGCCAGCTGGAGATCTATGACGAGATCCCGGCTGCCCTGCGTGAAAAGGTCGAGGACGTGGTGCTCAACCGTACCCCGCATGGCACCGACGCCCTGCTGGCCATCGCCGACGACTACAAGGGCGGCGGCGCAACCAAGGAAGTGGAAAACGAAGAGTGGCGCTCGCTGCCGGTGGAAAAACGCCTGGAGCACGCGCTGGTCAAGGGCATCACCGCGTTCATCGTCGAAGACACCGAAGAATGCCGCCAGCAGTGCGCACGCCCGATCGAAGTGATCGAAGGCCCGCTGATGAATGGCATGAACGTGGTCGGCGACCTGTTCGGCGCGGGCAAGATGTTCCTGCCCCAAGTAGTCAAGTCGGCCCGCGTGATGAAACAGGCGGTAGCACACCTGATCCCGTTCATCGAAGCCGAGAAAGGCGACAAGCCGGAAGCCAAGGGCAAGATCCTGATGGCCACGGTAAAAGGCGACGTGCACGACATCGGCAAGAACATCGTCGGCGTGGTGCTGGGCTGCAACGGCTACGACATCGTCGACCTCGGCGTGATGGTGCCGGCCGAGAAGATCCTGCAAACCGCCCGCGACGAGAAGTGCGACATCATTGGCCTGTCCGGCCTGATCACGCCGTCGCTGGACGAGATGGTCCACGTTGCCCGCGAAATGCAGCGCCAGGGCTTCCAGTTGCCGCTGATGATCGGCGGCGCCACCACCTCCAAGGCGCATACCGCGGTCAAGATCGAGCCCAAGTACAGCAACGACGCCGTGGTCTACGTCACCGACGCCTCGCGCGCGGTGGGCGTTGCCACCCAGTTGCTGTCCAAGGAGCTGAAAGCCGGCTTCGTCGAGAAGACCCGCCAGGAATACGAAGAAGTACGCGAGCGCACCGCCAACCGCAGTGCCCGCACCGAGCGCCTGAGCTATGCCCAGGCTATCGCCGCCAAGCCGCAGTACGACTGGGCTGGCTACCAGCCAGCGGTGCCCTCCTTCACCGGCGTCAAGGTGCTGGAAGACATCGACCTGCGCACCTTGGCCGAGTACATCGACTGGACCCCGTTCTTCATTTCCTGGGACCTGGCCGGCAAGTTCCCGCGCATCCTCACCGACGAAGTGGTCGGCGAGGCGGCCACGGCGCTGTACAAGGATGCCCGCGAGATGCTCGACAAGCTGATCGACGAAAAGCTCATCAGCGCCCGCGCGGTGTTCGGCTTCTGGCCGGCCAACCAGGTGGCCGATGACGATATCGAGGTGTACGGCGAGGACGGCCAGGCCCTGGCTACCCTGCACCACCTGCGCCAGCAGACCATCAAGCCGGACGGCAAGCCCAACTGGTCGCTGGCCGACTTCGTCGCGCCGAAGGCCAGTGGCGTTACCGACTACGTGGGCGGTTTCATCACCACCGCCGGCATCGGTGCCGAGGAAGTGGCCAAGGCCTACCAGGACAAGGGCGACGACTACAGCTCGATCATGGTCAAGGCCCTGGCCGACCGCCTGGCCGAGGCCTGTGCCGAATGGTTGCACGAGCAGGTGCGTAAAGAACACTGGGGTTATGCCCGCGACGAACACCTGGACAACGAGGCGCTGATCAAGGAGCAGTACCGCGGCATTCGCCCGGCCCCCGGCTACCCGGCCTGCCCGGACCACACCGAGAAGGAAACCCTGTTCCGCCTGCTTGACGGCACTGCCATCGGCGAGACCGGGCCGAGCGGCGTGTTCCTCACCGATCACTTCGCGATGTTCCCGGCGGCGGCGGTCAGCGGCTGGTACTTTGCCCACCCACAGGCGCAGTACTTTGCCGTGGGCAAGGTCGACAAGGACCAGATCGAGCGCTACAGCGCGCGCAAGGGCCAGGATGTGAGTGTCAGCGAGCGCTGGTTGGCGCCTAACCTGGGTTACGACAGCTAAATCGGCGTTGGCGTCTTCGCGGGCTCGCCCGCTCCCACAGGGACCGCACTGCTCTTCCGGGTTGCGCAGTATCTGTGGGAGCGGGCAAGCCCGCGAAGAGGCCGGCAAGGCCAACCTCAGCCTCATTGCCTACACTGTCCCTGATTGCCTCTGATTTCCTCAGGAGCCACCATGGACGATTCCAGCCAGGGCAAGCCCCCTACCTTCTGGCAGATGTTGCACAGCATCCTCGCTGCCGCCTTCGGCGTGCAAAGCGGCAAGAACCGCGCCCGCGACTTCACACACGGCAAGGCCAGCCATTTCATTGCGCTGGGGACGCTGTTCACCCTGGTTTTCATTGCCGTGCTGATCGGCCTGGTGCAGTTGGCCCTGCACCTTGCGCGCTAGCAAAAACGCCTGCGGGACTCCCTCCCGCAGGCGCTCTGGCTGCATCACGGTCTTGAATACAAGTCTACTGGTGGCTGACCCAATACACGGCAGTGACCACCACCAGAACGATCAGGCAGAGGATCGCCCAGGCATCGACGCTGCTGTCAGCTTTGCGGACCTTGGTTGAGTTTCCCATTGCATTGCCTCTTGTAGTGGTTATGGGAATGCACTTCACCACCAGCAGTTAAGACGAGCAATGCCCTTCCCTCAAGCAGGGTCTTTCAATAATTGATCGGTGATGTCAGAAACGGGTACTGGTAGTCGGGCGGCCGCCCTTCGGCACTGTAATGCTGGAAATCGATGCCGTAGTCCGGCCGTTCCAGCAGTTTCAGCCAACGGGTTGCCTTGGCCTGGTCGATCGGCTGCAACACCGGCACGCGATGCTCGCGCAGGCCGTCACGGTTCACCGCCAGCCCCTGGGCATCATCGTGCAGCATCACCATGGCCCAGCCGCCGAGGGTGAAATGCCCGCCCATCAGCACGCTCAGGCGCCCGTCGATACGTGCGTGCAGGGCCTCTGGCGAGCTGTTGATGGCGCTGAACAGCACATCGCGCCCCGGCTTGCGCCCCGCCTCCTCGAACGCCTGCATGGCACCAAAGGCCATTTCGTCGTTGGCCGACCACACCAGGCGGGTGGCCGGGTAGCGCTCCAGCAGTTGCTGCGCCTGCTCGTAGGCGCGCTGGCGGCTCCAGCCGCCATATACCACCTGGCGCAGGCGCACCTGGGGGAAGTCGGCCAGGGCCCGGCGCATGCCTTCCTCGCGCAGTTGCGAGGCCGGGGTGGTCTTGACCCCGGCAAACGCCAGCAGGTCCACCGGCCCGCTGTCACGGGGCAATTGCGCGACCATCTGGTGCAACATCTGGAAGCCCGCCTGCTCGTCGTTGGCCGTCAAGGTGCCCAGCAGCTCGGCATACTTGTCGGGCTGGGCCTCGATGCTGCGGGCCTGGCTGGCAGTCAGGCCGTTGTTGACCAGGAACAGCTTGACCCCGCTGCCGCGCGACAGGCGGATGATCTCCGGCGCCACGTACTGCTCGTTGACCAGTACCAGGTAATCCGGGCGCTGCGCCCCGCCCAGGATCGCCCTGGCCTGGGTCAGCGCCAGGTCGGCGCGGCGTTCGCCGTACTCCACGCGCAGGGTCATGCCCAGCTCGTCCGCGGCGGCCTGCATGAAGCGCGTATAACTGGTCCAGAACGTCTCGGTGGACAGCCCCGGATTGAGGAAAACCACCGAAGCCGGCTGCGCGCTCGCCGCCAGCGGCAAGGCAAGACACAAGCTTTGGCACAATGCCTTGAGCATGGGCTGACATCCCTGCGAAGCAAACATCGGATTATAAACGCCAGGCCACGCCCAACGCACAAATGGCAGTCAGTCTCACATAGTCCATTTGGTTCTTTTCATATGCAAAAACATCACTTTAGCGCATAAACGCAACCTGCTATCGTTCCCCGGCTCCGAAGCGGAGTGCGCGGCCGTGCGCGCGAATAGCTGCATGCCTGAGACAGGACTTTTATGTACGTATACGACGAGTACGATCAGCGGATCATCGAGGACCGCGTCAAGCAGTTCCGTGATCAGACCCGCCGCTATCTGGCCGGTGAGCTGAGCGAAGAAGAATTCCGCCCTCTGCGCCTGCAGAACGGCCTTTACATCCAACGTTTCGCACCGATGCTGCGCGTCGCCGTGCCGTACGGCCAGCTGAACGCCACCCAGGTCCGCACCCTGGCCAGGATCGCCCGCGACTACGACAAGGGCTACGCCCACATCTCCACCCGCCAGAACGTGCAGTACAACTGGCCGGCACTGGAAGACATCCCGGACATCCTCGCCGAACTGGCCACCGTGCAGATGCACGCGATCCAGACCAGCGGCAACTGCCTGCGCAACACCACCACCGACCAGTTCGCCGGTGTAGCCGCAGACGAAATCGTCGACCCGCGCCCGTGGTGCGAAATCGTCCGCCAGTGGACCACCTTCCACCCGGAATTCGCCTACCTGCCGCGCAAGTTCAAGATTGCCATCAACGGCTCGCAGGAAGACCGCGCCGCCATCGAAGTGCACGACATCGGCCTGGAGCCGGTGCGCAATGCCGCTGGCGAGCTGGGCTTCCGTGTGCTGGTCGGTGGCGGCCTGGGCCGTACCCCGGTGGTGGGCTCGTTCATCAACGAGTTCCTGCCGTGGCAGGACCTGATCAGCTACCTCGACGCCATCCTGCGCGTGTACAACCGTTACGGTCGCCGTGACAACAAGTACAAGGCGCGGATCAAGATCCTGGTCAAGGCCCTTACCCCGGAAGTGTTCGCCGAGAAGGTCGAGGCCGAAATGGTCCACCTGCGTGGCGGCAGCACCACGCTGACCGAAGCCGAAGTGCAGCGTGTATCGCGCCACTTCGTCGACCCGGCCTACCTGGCCCTGGACAACGTCGACTACGCCGCCCAGGACGCCGAGTACCCAGGCTTCGCCCGCTGGCGCTCGCGCAACACCCGCGCCCACAAGCGCCCTGGCTACGTGGCCGTGACCCTGTCGCTGAAGCCCACCGGCGTTGCCCCGGGCGACCTGACCGACAAGCAGCTGGACGCCGTGGCCGACCTGGCCGAGCGCTACAGCTTCGGCTTCCTGCGCACCTCGCACGAGCAGAACATCATCCTCGCCGACGTCGAGCAGCGCCAGCTGCACGCCCTGTGGCTGGAACTGCGCGAAAGCGGCTTCGCCACCCCGAACATCGGCCTGCTGACCGACATCATCTGCTGCCCGGGTGGTGACTACTGCTCGCTGGCCAACGCCAAGTCGATCCCGATCGCCGAATCCATCCAGCGCCGCTTCGACGACCTGGACTACCTGTTCGACATCGGCGAGATCGACCTGAACATCTCCGGCTGCATGAATGCCTGCGGCCACCACCACGTGGGCCACATCGGCATCCTCGGCGTGGACAAGAAGGGCGAGGAGTTCTACCAGGTGTCGCTGGGCGGCAATGCCGCGCGTGGCGCGAGCCTGGGCAAGATCCTCGGCCCGTCCTTCGCACAGGATGACATGGCCGATGTGATCGAGAAGCTGATCGCCGTGTACGTCGAGCAACGTACCGAGGAAGAGCGTTTCATCGACACCTACCAGCGTATCGGCATCGACCCCTTCAAGGAACGCGTCTATGCAGCGAATCATTAAGAACAACCAGATCGTCGACGAAACCTGGCATCTGCTGCCCAAGGAAACGTCCTTTGACGAGCTGACCAACTGCGACGACTACATCGTCCCGCTGCAGATGTGGCGCGACCATGCCCACGTACTCAAGGCCCGCGACGGCGGCCTGGGCGTGTGGCTGGACAGCGACGAGCAAGCGGAAGAAATCGGCGAGGACGTGCAGCACTTCCAGGTCATCGCACTGAACTTCCCGGCGTTCACCGACGGGCGCAACTACTCCAATGCGCGCCTGCTGCGTGACCGCTACAAGTTCAAGGGCGAGCTGCGCGCCATTGGCGACGTGCTGCGCGACCAGCTGTTCTTCATGGCCCGTTGCGGTTTTGACGCGTTCGCCATCCGTGCCGACAAGGACCCGGAAGACGCGCTGCAAAGCCTGAAGGACTTCTCGGTGACCTACCAGGCCGCCACCGACGAGCCGCTGCCGCTGTTCCGCCGCCGCTGATCGTCACCTTGCAATGCCAGACGGCCCGCCTATATGGCGGGCCGTTTCGTTTTCCTGTACCGGCCTCTTCGCGGGCTTGCCCGCTCCCACAGGTACACCGCAGGCTTCAAGGACTGTGGCATTCCTGTGGGAGCGGGCAAGCCCGCGAAGAGGCCGGTACAGGAAGAATCTGCTATTCCAGCAACACAGTCACGACTTTGCCGCTGATTCTTGACTGTGAATCAAATGACCTTGGCCCCGCCCCACCTTAATCAATCCCCCTCAAAGCCGCACACTGCTCCCCACACGAAGAGCGATCGAACCCGAGCGACCAGGCTCGATTCGGCTCACCCCTCACTCACCAGGAGCAGATCCATGAGCATTCCATCCTTCGGCCTCGGCACCTTCCGCCTCACCGGCCAAGCCGTCATCGATTCGGTCAAGTCGGCCCTGGAACTGGGCTACCGGGTCATCGACACCGCGCAGATCTACCAGAACGAAGCCGACGTCGGCCAGGCCATCGCCGAAAGCGGCGTCAAGCGCGACGAGCTGTTCATCACCACCAAGATCTGGGTCGAAAACTACGCCGCCGACAAGCTGATCCCCAGCCTGCGCGACAGCCTGCAGAAACTGCGCACCGACTACGTCGACCTGCTGCTGATCCACTGGCCTGCCCCAGGCAACGGCGTTGAGCTGCCCGAGTACATGGCCGCCCTGGCCGAAGCCAAGAAGCTGGGCCTGACCCGCCAGATCGGTGTGTCCAACTTCAACATCGAACTGACCCGCCAGGCCATCGAAGTGGTCGGCAAAGGCGAAATCGCCACCAACCAGATCGAACTCAGCCCGTACCTGCAGAACAGCAAGCTGACCGCGTTCCTCAAGGAACAAGGCGTCACCGTCACCTCGTACATGACCCTGGCCTACGGCAAGGTGCTGAAGGACCCGGTTCTGGCCGACATCGCCGCCAAGCACAAGGCCACCGTCGCCCAGGTTGCCCTGGCCTGGGCCCTGCAGCTGGGCTACGCGGTGATCCCGTCGTCGACCAAGCGCGAAAACCTGGCCAGCAACCTGCTCGCCCGTGACCTGAAGCTGGACGCCGACGACATGGCACGCATCGCCAAGCTCGAACGCAATGGCCGCGAAGTCAGCCCTGACGGCCTGGCGCCAATCTGGGATTGATACCATGACCACGCCCCTCGAACGCCTGACCGCTGGCGGCTTCAGCATCGGCCTGGAAGCACCGCTGGACCACGACTGGACGCCCGCCGGCGACCAGGCGCGGCGCCGCGATGGCCGCCAGTTCGGCGAGCCGGACCTGGCCCGCCACGCAGAACTGGCACAACTGGCCGACCGCCTGGGCTACCGCGCCCTGTGGGTCCGCGATGTGCCGCTGTACGACCCGTCGTTCGGCGACGCCGCCCAGGTGTTCGAGGTGTTTGCCTACCTCGGCTACCTGGCCGGGGTAACCCGCGACATCCTGCTTGGCACGGCTGCCGTGGTACTGCCGATTCGCGAACCGCTGCTGACCCTGAAATCGGCCAACAGCGTGCAGCACCTCAGTGGCAACCGCCTGCTGCTGGGCGTGGCCAGTGGTGACCGGCCGGTGGAGTACCCACTGTTCGGTCGGGATTTCGAGGGGCGTGGCAACACCTTCCGCGAACAGGTCGCGCTGTTGCGTGATGGTGCCAACGGCCACCTGCCCGAAGGGATGGCCGTGCTACCCAGCACCGCTTCGCCGCTACCGTTGCTGGTAGCCGGCCTGGCCCAGCAGAGCCCGGCATGGATCGGCAGCAACCTGGACGGCTGCCTGGCCTACCCCGGCACAGCGGACGACCACCGGCAGCGGGTCGCCGCCTGGCGCGCGGTGGCGGGTAACAAGCCCTACAGCAGCTTCATCCACCTGGACCTGGCGGACAACCCCGACGAACCGCTGCAACGCTGGCGCTTCGGTTTCCGCGGCGGCCGCAAGGCGCTGGCGGCCGAGCTCGGCGCCCTGCGTGCGGCGGGCGTCGACCATATCGGCCTGCACCTGCGGCGTAACGTGCGGCCGCTGGACGAAACCCTGCGCGAAATCGCCGAATACGTATTGCCACAATTCCATGAGACAAAAGCCCAACTGACGGAGGCCACCCCATGAGCACCCCAACCCCACTGCCGGCCTTCGCAGGCCGCAGCTTCCAGGTCGAATACCCCGGCCTGGCCGCGCACAACATCTATTCCGCCGATGGCCGCCGCGTAAGCTACGCCATCGTTTCCGGCCCTTACGCTGGCGCCAGCGGCGAAGCCGAATGCCAGTGGCGGCAGATTGCCGAAGGGGTCTACGTGATCTCCTGGCAGGAAGCCGACGGCGCCACCGTGGTGCATGTCGATGACTTCGCCAACGGCCATTCGCAGGCCTTCTTCACCGCCAGCGACCTGACCTTCTACCGTATGCAAGGGCCATTGACCGAACTGGACACGCAGGAGCCTGCGCAATGAAAGCCGGGCACGTCCTGTTTGCCCTGGCCATCGGCGCCTTCGGCATCGGCACCACCGAGTTCACCCCGATGGGCCTGCTGCCGGTGATCGCCCAAGGTGTCGATGTCAGCATCCCCAGCGCTGGCATGCTGATTACCGCCTATGCCATCGGGGTGATGGTCGGTGCGCCGATCATGACCTTGCTTTTCAGCCGTTTCGGCAAGCGCGCCGCGCTGATGGCGCTGATGGCCATCTTCACCCTCGGCAACCTGCTGTCGTCGCTGTCACCGGACTACTACACCCTGCTCGCCTCGCGCCTGGTCACCAGCCTCAACCACGGCGCG
Organism: Pseudomonas sp. B14(2017); assembly: GCF_002113255.1. NCBI lineage: Bacteria > Pseudomonadati > Pseudomonadota > Gammaproteobacteria > Pseudomonadales > Pseudomonadaceae > Pseudomonas > Pseudomonas sp. B14(2017). The sequence continues at coordinate 1,065 of NZ_NEJY01000021.1, read as the reverse complement.
TTCTTCGGCCTTGGCGCGGTAGTGGCCGCCAGCGTGGTGCCCAAGGAGAAACAGGCCAGTGCCGTGGCCACCATGTTCATGGGCCTGACCATCGCCAACATCGGCGGCGTGCCGGCCGCCACCTGGATCGGCCAGCAGGTCGGCTGGCGCATGGCCTTTGCCGGTACCGCCGTGCTGGGCCTGCTGGCCATGGCCGCGCTGTGGTATGCCCTGCCCAAGGGTGAACGCGGCAGCGTGCCGCACGTGCGCAAGGAGCTGGCGGTCATCGCCCGCCCCAGCGTGCTGCTGGCAATGGCCACCACCGTGCTCGGTGCCGGCGCCATGTTCACCTTGTACACCTACGTGGCACCGGTACTGGCCGAACTGACCGGCGCCTCGGACAGCTTCGTCACCCTCGGCCTGGTGCTGATCGGTGTGGGCTTCACCCTGGGCAACAGCCTGGGTGGCCGCCTGGCCGACTGGTCGCTGGATGGGGCGGCGCGGATCTTCCTCGCGGCACTGGCGGTGATCATGCTGCTGATGCCGCTGGTGCTGGGCAGCCACATCGGCGCCGCCATCGCCTTGCTGGTGTGGGGCATGTTCACCTTTGCCGTGGTACCGCCGCTGCAGATGCGGGTGATGATCGCCGCCATCGAAGCACCGGGGCTGGCCTCGTCGATCAACGTCGGCGCGTTCAACCTGGGCAATGCCGTGGGCGCGGCGCTGGGTGGTGCGGTGATCAGCCTGGACCTGGGCTATGCGGCAGTGCCGATGGCAGGTGGCGTGCTGGCGGCTGCCGGGCTGCTGCTGGTGTGGCTGGGCGGGCGTAGCAAGGCTGCCGGGAAAACCGCAGCCGACGCAGCCTGATAGAGCCTCCCCCTGTGGGGAGCGGCCTTGTGTCGCGAAAGGGCCGCAACGCGGCCCCGGGATTTCAGCTGTGATGCATAGGTTGCCGGGGCTGCGATGCAGCCCTTTCGCGACACAAGGTGAACTGGCCTAATGATTTTGGACACCTTCTTCGGGCGCTATGATGGCGCCCAATTGGAGGCAAAATCAGTGCGAAAATCTTATTCGAAAGAACACAAA